>NZ_QPID01000004.1 GCF_003336225.1 Corallincola holothuriorum | reverse complement strand
TTAGGTAAAGAAGTTCGGAGACGGCCGGACTTTGTTATCTCAGAGCAGCGAATACGCTGGGCTATGAATGAATTTTTAAGGCTGGTTCACACAGCTGGACTGGGGGATTTATGAGGGGATCCTCCAGCGCCTGCATAAGCGGCAAGAAACACTTGGCTAAACTTAGCGAGGAACGAGCGCGAGCCAAGTGTTACGCGTCCGCCCTTAATGCACTTGTTAGCATTCAGTTCGCAGATTATCCAAAATTGTGGCAGCAGAATTAAAGTAATATTCGCAATCCTTACTGACCATTTTTGTCGAATAAGAAGCTTTAGGCTGCTCACGCTTTTCAAAGTCGAACTTGAAATATAGTGAATTATAATATTGTGAATCCATATAAACTTCCGCTGGACTATGTTCTTTTGCACGAATTTTTGCTCGAGCAGTATGCTCTATGTCCATTAATTGAGCGAATGGAATTCCTAAGCTATTTAGAGATATATGATTTTTTGAATCTGATATATGAAGTAGATTGTCATCATAATAAGAGTTTTGCCCTTGTGTAATGACAGAATAGGTTGGCAAACCTAAACACTCTTGATAAATAGTCGATATTTCTGCTGACAATTTAACAAAAAGCTCAGGCTCGTAACTATAAGTAACATCATTATCATGCGCACCTACAGACCAATTGCTTTTCAAAAGTAAGCTATCCGCAAAGGATATAAATGATACTGATGGATACTCACTTGCTAGTGCATCGATACGATCCCTTAATGAACAGAGCATTGCTGTAGTGAGTTTATCTTCTTCCAAATACTGTTTTACTCCAATGGCGTCAACCATAGCGAAAACAGAAAAAGAACGAGCATAAAGGCTATTTAACCAGTCTCCATTAACGAAGATAATTGGTTTCTCATCATACTGCCAGCACCCGATGCAACGTACAAAATTTTCTTTTGTTAAGATAATCGAAACTTCATGAAATCGATCAGAAACATTTGCATACCAGGATAACTCTACAGAGTTAGCTAGAATTTTTCTTGCCGCTACAAAGCTAACGTATCCAACAGGTTCGTAATCATTATTTTGTGGGTCACTCAAAAAATGACTCATCATCTTTTCATATTCATTCAGAAATTTTTCGTCCATTAAATATAGGTCTTGCTCTAATGGAATTTTTTCAAATGGATAATGATCAAACTTTTCATGATCAAACAATGCTTGATACCTCTATGAATGCTAACAGTGTATTAGACGGAATTCTCACTAAACCACAGCGTCCGCCAATCAATTGTTTCGCCAATATACGCCCTCAACTTTATAGCTATCAAGCAGTTAGCTCAATGTTTGGGCTGTTTATACACTCATCTGTGCCGGTGAAAGCGAGAATACGGCGTGATAGGGTTCCTATATGCACGCAAGAGAAATCTAAATAAGCAATAAAAACAGCAAGCTAGAGCGCCATACCTTGTAGATAAGAAGAATACCGTTCCGCATAAAAACAGTTAGCAGGAGTATCCATCTCTTATCTAGCCATTAAACATGACCTACACATCACGCATGCTGAGGGTTCTCTACATTGCCTGCGCCCGTTGGCTAAAGCCTGCAGAGGGCGGGTATCCGATTTTCCTCTTATCTTTTAAATAAAGCCGTTCAAATCGATACAGATTTAAACCCAAACGCTTCGAGGTAACGTATATCTTTGCCATAACAAACAATTTTGTTTGTCGCCGCAAAGGTAAAACGACTTGCTCGCAACTGACTCACAAAAATATCGGCTAGGCCTATTCTGGTTCAGTAACGATCTACGGCTCAAAGATCATCCACTGTTGGTGCGTGCTGCGCAGCAATGCCAACACCTGCTATTCATTTTCATTCAAAGCCCACAGCAGACCCGTGGTAACCGATTTGTGGCCAGCCGCATGAGTGCTGAGAGGAGTCGCTTTCAGTGGCAGACATTGCAGTCACTAAACACCAAGCTGAAAAATTTAGAGCAAACCCTGCATTACGCAGAGGGCGAACCAACAGCCATCCTTGATGGCCTGATTGAACAACTTCAACCGGATGCTATCTATCGCGCTCGCCAGGTAGCCAGTGAGGAGAAGCATCCTTGGCAACAACTGCAAAGTCGATTTCCAAACACAACATTTATCAGCGCCGCCGTGCAAAGCATCTACCAACCTGACGAGTTACCAATGATTGTTGATGCCCTGCCGGACACCTTCTCCCAGTTTCGCAGGCTGATAGAACAGGCCGCGCCAAATTATGGTGATGCGCAGGTGCTGGCCGCCCCGCCATCACTGCCCCCACCACCAACAGAAATAGATCAGCAAGGAAGTCAGCCTGCACTTTTACCCGTCGACAAATGGCAGGCCAGGTTAGGCGATTCAAGCACCACAGACGCGGCAGAGGAAACTCAGTTAACCTCCCCGCCCATTAAAGGCGACGAAGATACAGCAGCAAACTTTTTGCATGCCTACTTCCAAACATCAGCAGCCAGTCACTACAAAGAAACTCGCAACGCCCTTGATGGTGAGTTCACCAGCACTCGGTTTTCTCCTTGGTTGGCTAACGGCACGCTTTCGCCGACCCAAGTTTTAGCGGCTCTGGGAAAGTACCAACGTTTGCACGGCAGAAACGAAAGCACCTACTGGATCTACTTTGAGTTGCTTTGGCGCGAATACTTTCAGCTTTACGCGCTCAAGCATGGCAACAAGCTGTTTCAGCTTCGCGGGATCACCAATAAACCGGTGACGGGTTGCCTTTATGGCGAAAGGCTTGCCCGCTGGATCAACGGCACCACACCCTACCCTTTAGTGAACGCCTGCATGAATCAACTTAGAACAACAGGCCAGCTATCAAATCGTGGCAGGCAAATAGTCGCCAGTTGTCTCATTCACGAACTGCAACTCGATTGGCGTGCTGGTGCCTACTACTTCGAGCAACAGCTTTTGGATTATGACGTAGCATCCAACTGGGGCAACTGGCAGTACATCGCTGGCGTGGGTGCAGATCCCCGTCAGGGTCGCCATTTTAATCTCAAAAAACAGCAACAGATGTTCGACCCAGAGGGTGACTACATTGCCAAGTGGCGCGGTGATGAGGGTGCCTGCGGTGCAGTTATCGACTCCGTCGATGCAGCAGATTGGCCGGTCTCTGTTCCAGTGAGTAAGTGAAGCCGAAGAAGGGTCGCCAATGCACAAGAAAACTCAACTCCCATCTAAGCGCTGCCCGATCTGCGAGCGGCCATTTGACTGGCGTAAAAAATGGGAAAAAGTATGGGATGACGTCAAATACTGCTCTGAACGATGTCGCCGTCAATCAAAACAAAAACCGGCTAACACCAATCCGAGAATAAGTACATGATAGATAAAGCACTGCAGTCAGCCTTAGAACGCGCCCAGACTTACCTTTCCAAGAGAGGCGAACTCGCTGACCAAACTCAGCCGTCTGGCCCTCTGCTACCTACTGAGCGGATCAGATTGATATTGGGTGATCAGCTCAACCCGTCTCATAGCTGGTATCGCTCTGTCGACCCCGGCACCCTCTACCTGATAGCTGAACTGAAACAGGAAATCGGTTACGTCAAACATCATATCCAAAAGATATGTGCCTTTTTCTGTGCTATGGCAGGCTTTGCCAAAGCACTAAAAACCGCAGGTCACCAGGTACTTCACCTGACGCTAGACGACACTCACGCCTATGAGAGCCTGCCACCACTGATAAACGACTTACTGACGTTCACGGGCGCCAACGGTTTTGAATTTCAGCGGCCAGATGAGTATCGATTAAAACAGCAACTAGAGACCATGCAGCTACCTGATGGAGTAAGCCGCACCATATGGGAAAGTGAACATTTTCTACTCCCGTTCGATGAACTTAACCACTATTTCAAAGCAGATACAGCACACCGCATGGAAACCTTCTATCGGAAAATGCGCCGCCGATATGAGCTGCTGATGAACGGCGATGAACCCGAAGGTGGCCAATGGAATTACGATGCCAACAACAGAGAGAAGCTAAGCCAACAGGAGATCGAAGCGCTGCCTGAGCCACTCTGCTTCGCCAATGATGTCACTGATATCAAGGCGCGACTCGACAAACACAAGGTCGAATATTTCGGCAGTTATCATAGCGCCCTGTTGTGGCCGGTTACCCGCCAACAGGGGTTACAGTTGCTCGACTATTTTTGTCAGCAGCTACTGCCTAAATTCGGCCGATTTCAGGATGCAATGACCTGCCAGAGTGAAACCAAATGGAGTCTCTATCACTGCCGACTTTCCTTCGCCATGAATGCCAAGCTGTTGCATCCAAAACAGGTGATCGATGCAGCCATTACTGCATATCGGCAAGCAGACGGCGCCATCACCATTGCCCAGGTTGAGGGTTTCGTGCGTCAAATCCTGGGATGGCGAGAATATGTTCGCGGCATTTACTGGCTAAACATGCCGCAATATGCAGAAAAAAATGCACTCAATGGCCATAGAACACTGCCAAAGTACTTCTGGGATGGCGAAACTCAGATGCGTTGTATGCGGGAGTCTTTGGGCCAAAGCCTTGAGTATGCCTACGGCCACCATATTCAACGCTTGATGGTGATCGGTAACTTTGCACTCATCACAGGTATGGATCCTGACTTAGTCGACGCCTGGTATCTCGGCGTCTATATCGACGCGATTGAATGGGTGGAAATGCCCAACACCCGGGGGATGAGCCAGTTTGCAGACGGAGGCTTACTTGCCAGTAAACCCTACGCTGCTAGCGGAAACTATATCAATAAGATGAGTGATTACTGCGCCAACTGTCATTATCAAGTGAAGCAAAAAACCGGATCGAAAGCCTGCCCGTTTAACGCCCTCTATTGGCACTTTATGAATGAACATCGTGACCGCATCGCCCGCAACCCACGCATCGGTATGGTGTATCGCAACTGGGACAAGATGAGTGATGAAAACCGCACCGCAATTTTAAGCCAAGCCGGCACCTATCTGGCGGATCTGGATTCGCTTTAACGCAGTTGGCCAGTCTCTTTTAACACCAAAGCGCGAACAAGCATTGTGGCTCAGATGAGGTGGTTTTATTGCCCCGCTTCACTAATCTGGCCAACAAATAAGCGTATCCAAGCCCTTGGAGAAGAGCGTGATCCAACAGCCATTTAGCCATCCGTTCGGGTGGGTATCCTGCGAGCATCTGGGAGGGGCGGGCCCCCAATCTTCTGTACAAGCGTTTCTCAAATTCTGCAGGGGCAGAGTAAACAGCAAAAAACTGGAGTCCGTAAGCGACCTTGTCGGGTGGATGATGTCCTCCGTCTTGTTTGACTTTGGTGTCCACTGAACCGGATCAACTACAAGTCCCGCTTAAACGACTTATTATACGAATTTACCATCTACCTTTTTTACACGCATTGATTAATTTCTCAACCGTAATAGGAAGCTTGTTTGCTGCAATATGCTCATCACGATATTTTAGTTTACGGTAAAGATACACTAAACCTTTAAAACAAGGCTCCGACCTAAAATACTTATTAAATTCAAAGTTTGTTAAATCAAGTTGAAATTTTGAGTGGCATTGTTCAAATACTTCCCATGCATCATCTCCATCAATGTTAAGATCACCTAGCAAGGTAGATTTTTCGTTTAATTTTTCGATAGAGATATCAGTTTCATTTGAAACTATTAACTTGATTTCATCATCCATACTTGAGATTCGTATAACGCCCCATACAGCTTTTTAGGCATTTTCTTCTTCATCGGGTAAATCATCGAAGCTACCTTCGATTCTTGCTTCGCATGTTTCAAACGATAAAAAGCCTGTCTGTTCGTATTCATCCAGTTGATCATAAACCGCTATATGGTCACCGCTGGGCTTGATATCGACGGCGACATTTATTGCATCAGCTCTTTCGTACGAAGCTTCATGTTGTTCAAGCGCTTCCAAAAGCTCAACCTGCTTTTCACGCTCAGTTTCATTTTTGAAAATGATTCGATAAGTTCTGTGGCCACTTGGGTTCACTACTTTACGTATTTCTGGCTTAAGTTCATCAGAGTCGGACGTGGCTAAAACCACGTCTAGGAAATTTAGCCCATACGCAAAGAATGGAACATTCTCAATCCGATACAGGTCATTTCCCAGAGGAGTAGCCCAAAACGATTCGCCACCTATCGCCCAGTGATTGGGAAGATCAATATAAACTTTTTCTAATTCTTTGTTGCTCATGTGTCGTGATGCCTAACGCCGTTGCAAATTACAGTTTTGGAGGAACCTGTTTGTGCTATTAAGCACAAGAAAGAGCGACGGAAAAACTC
Organism: Corallincola holothuriorum; assembly: GCF_003336225.1. NCBI lineage: Bacteria > Pseudomonadati > Pseudomonadota > Gammaproteobacteria > Alteromonadales > Psychromonadaceae > Corallincola > Corallincola holothuriorum. Next base: position 355,749 of record NZ_QPID01000004.1, on the reverse strand, counting down.
TCAATTTGACAACTTTGTTATATGACACACCGTTCATTGCCACAACGCCTCAATACCTGACTCTTCTACAACTCCAAGCTCATAATTTTCAATGTGCCAATGTCTCAACATCCCCATTGAATCTTTACCTGGAATATTACTTCGAAAATCCTCATCCACCATGTATAGATTAGTGTAGCAATAATCATCATTGTCCAAACGACTCTCAAGAAAGCTATTGAATAGAGCTTTTAGTTCTGCGCGTGAATAAAATGCAAAACCATTATGGTCTTCAGTAATCCAAAACGGATAAGAAAGATCTAAAGACTTAATAGCAGTTTGTTCTTTTTGTTCCATATCGAACTGCATGATGTATTCATTCATGTCAGACTCAGATGAAAAAATTCCCGCAATAAATGGCCGAAAATCTTTGGTAGTAATTATGTACTTCATAGTTCACCACGAAGGCATATAACGCCGCCAGCATGGGCCGGAGCAAATTGGCGCTTTTTGTGCGCAGCACAAAACGTGACAGTTTGCGGAGGTCCAGCCCGAAGGGCGAGCATGGCTGCACTTGTTATGTGTGTATTGCTTAGCATGTGTAATCCTCGTGATCTGGCAACATGCAGTTGGTTACCCATGCCTCTTTGCTTTCAAAGAGTTCAGTTGATGGATACGCTGGCTCTGTTTCTTTTGAATAAGTTAGATGAACAACTGCGTACTCATGCGTAAAGCCAGATAATTTAAATAGAACATCATCGCAGTCACATCTATAAGCGACGGCTGAAGCTTTAACTTTATAAAGAATATGAGCAGGACAAAGCTCTCTCGCTAACTCCTTTGCTGCGGCTTCATGATTCTTTTCGTACTCTTCCCAAGGTTCTAGATATTCCATTATTCTTCGACTCAATTACACATAACGCCCGCAACACAGTTGAGCAACTTGTTGCGAGTCCAAGGCACGGAGTGCCTGTTTGTGCTGGTGTTTGTTAAGCAATGCTTGCCTCCGTAATTATAGCGCTGCACATTTCGTGAAGCCTGCCAAAGTATATAAATGCCTCACCATCTACGTAGGGCAATACTTCCTCAAGCTCACTTTTACACTTTTGTAGGACTTGATACCTTTCAAGATCAATGCTCTTTCGCTCATGCCCTATGTAGCTACCAATACATCCTGTAGCGTAGGTATCAACCGAGGTAACGCTCACTCCATTTACGTCGTTCCCGCCATAACCTTTAGGGAAACGAGATTGCGAATGATCTAACCATAACTCAGTAATGCTCATAATTCTCTGTGTGCTTAACGCCCAAAGCAGCGGCGCGCGTTAGCGCGTCCAGCCCGCAGGGTGATGCTGTCTTTGCTTGTTAGCAGTTTTTTGCTACAGAGTTTCACTGGTGATTTTCACCCCATTTACTTCAGTTGCTAGATGGTGAACATTTGTATCTTTGATGTATTTTATATGCAGATGATTTTCCGATAACCACTCAATTTCGGCATATGGTCCATTCCAGTCACCTCGGCGCTCACCGCGTGATGAGCCAAAAACATTACCGCCAGAATATGGGATTTTTTCGTTTGGAGCCAATATCGATATTTGTGTGCTAAAAGGATCCATTGCACCGCAATTAAATTCGTAAATCACGGCCTTGTGAGAACCAGATGGCGACATTGACTCATAGCCCAATTTCTTACCGCACATATTTTCAGGGCGTAAGGCATCATATATTTCGTAGCTGCACTTTCCTAAGTACAGGACTGTCACAGCAAGAGCTGCCAAGAAAATATACTTGATTGATTTAACCAATGCTTGATTCATATGGACTGCTAACGCTTCAGTCTAGCGAATCCCCTCATAATCCCTAGGAAATTCATAAAAGTAGACGCGCACCCCGTGGTTTGATCTAATTAATTTCGCCAAAAACAAATCCTATCTCACCCTGCACGGAGGCAGTCGGGATGCGCGAAGTTCAAATCCTACACCAAATGCTTGCACAACAGTGTCCGCAAATTCACAAAAAACGCCTGAGTTCCCTGATAGTTGCGACCCAGTCGCTACTCGATGGCGATAGCTTGTCATTGACCGAACTAGGACGAAACATTGAGGGGCGTGTTGCGCCCAAGCACAACATTAAACGGATGGATCGGTTATTGGGCAATCATCATCTGAATAACGAACGATTGGCGGTATATCAGTGGCACGCGCGGCAGTTATGTGGTGCCAATCCCATGCCTGTTGTTTTGGTGGATTGGGCTGATGTGCGGGAGCAGTTACGAATGATGACATTGCGGGCTTCTGTCTCGGTGAAAGGACGCTCGATAACGCTGTATGAGCGCACTTTTGAGTTTAAGGATTATAACGCGCCCCGTAGTCATAACCTGTTCCTGAAAGAGCTCTCTTGTATCTTGCCGGACGGCTGTACGCCGCTGATTGTGACGGATGCCGGTTATCGCAACACCTGGTTTCGGGAAGTAGCCAGTTATGGTTGGTATTGGTTAGGCCGCTTACGTGGTGAGGTCTGTTATCAGCTCGGTAAACAGTGGCAACTGACCAAAACCCTTTACGACTCAGCTAACAGCAAAGCCCGCTATATCGGGGCGGTACAGATAGCGAAAAAGAAACCCATGCCTTGTCAGCTCTATTTATTTAAATCCAAAGATAAACAGCGCAAAGACAAGCGTTCTCGCCGCTCAGGCAACAATCACTCCGCCAAGAAGCTGTATCACCGCTCCGCCAAAGAGCCTTGGGTGCTGGCAACCAACTTACCGCCAGCGCTGTTTAACTCTGTACAAGTCACCAAGCTGTACGCCAAGCGGATGCAGATAGAAGAAACCTTCCGCGATTTAAAAAGTCCGCAATACGGCTTTGGTTTGCGTCATAGTCGCTCGCGCTGTCCGCGCCGTTACGATGTACTGCTGCTAATCGCCATGCTCGCAGAAATCATGCTTTGGTGGTTAGGCTTGGTGGCGCAACAGATTGGATGGCAACGCCACTTTCAGGCAAACACCATCAGAAAGCGAGCTGTATTATCGGTTGTTCGTTTAGGTAAAGAAGTTCGGAGGCGACCGGACTTTGTTATCTCAGAGCAGCGAATACGCTGGGCTATGAATGAATTTTTAAGGCTGGTTCACACCGCTGGACTGGGGGATTTATGAGGGGATCCTCCAGCGCTTCAGTAAGGGGCAGCAAAGCGAGCAGTGTTTTGTACTAAACTCGCGGAGCGAGTACAAAACGCAGCGCAACTTTGATGTCCCAGCCCAAACTTGTTTGGGCGATTTGACTGACTTGTTATATGCCATTTATGTTAGTACGCCCCATGACTCACAAACACCTTGATAAGGTTGCATTAGTTTTGTTGCAGCCTCTTGAGTTGAAACAACTAAATCGTGTGTGAGCAAATCATTAAGCTGGAAAAGAACATATCCCTCATACTCGTCTTCTGGCTCATAAACCTCAATATGACCAAAAGTATTTTCCAAAATAGCTAAGGCCTTTTGGGAAGGTGGCCAATAGGGAAAATCTACATTAAAGTCGATTGAAACGGCCTGGCTAAAATCGAATCCCTGATCTTGAAGAGACCTTAAAACGTCACCATCAACATCATTTGGAAATTTCATGCAGCCTCCTGGCATATAACAGTGTATTAGACGGAATTCTCACTAAGCCACAGCGTCCGCCAATCAATTATCTCACCAATATACGCCCTCAACTTTATAGCTATCAAGCAGTTAGCTCCATGTTTGGGCTGTTTATACACTCATCTGTGCCGGTGAAAGCGAGAATGCGGCGTTATAGAGTTCCTATATGCACGCTAGAGAAAGCTAAATAAGCAATAAAAACAGCAAGCTAGTTAGCCATACTTTGTAGATAAGAAGAATCCCGTTCCGTATAAAAACAGTTAGCAGGAGTATCCATCTCTTAGCTAGCCACTAAACATAGCCTAAACATCACACATGCTGCGGATTCGTGGCATAGCCTGAGCCCTTCGGGGCTTGCGCCTGTTGAGTGAAGCCACTCGGGGTTTCTTGTAATGCCTCAATCGCCTGATCAAATGAGACAAACACCTCCTCTAACGCTTGCGTGGCAATGTCAAAATAATCGTTAGCGCTGACGGTAGGACGGTCGGTAATCACCTCTTGCGCTAACACCTGCAATAAGTTGCTCAACGCAGTTTTATTCATTGCCCGTTCAACGGCGACAAAATCAGCGATCGCTTTTTGCAAGTAAGCCAGACGGATCCGATCCACGCTATCGCACTGACCAGACGCCGCTACCCCGGTACCAATCGCACGTGCTTGACCGATATGTTCAGCGGTTACCAGCAATGACTGCCACAAATAACGGATAGATCGCCCCTGCTGATCTTTAAGCTCGTATAAGCGGTGGGCTTCGCCACAGTCATCAACCAGATAAAGCAGGTTGGTGATCAACTTGTTGTGCTGTTCTAAATTATTGGTAGAGGTTTGATTGTTGAAACCAGTAGATAGGCGCTGCCAGTGGCGTTCAATGCCTTGCCACTCAGGGTTGTCTGCCAACCAGCTATCGCTAAGTTGCAGCTGCCGGATCAGCCGTGTGGCTTTACCCTGCAACGGCAGTATGCGTTTGTTCAGGCCACTGTCACCACACAGGTAACCGTTGGTTAAACCACGATGTTGCTGAATGAGGGTCAACAGCTGGCGGAAGCTCTTAAGCCATGCCAGGCCATTGCTCACCCGTTCCGTCATCGCTTGCTTATTGCGCAGGTGCACCCAACTGATCACCAAAACGAGGAACAACAAGGCAGTAACCAAGGTAACGACAATTGAGATATCAATGTGAGTATTCAGCATGTTCAAGCCTCCATGCGGGTGATGTTTTGCAGATGATCTGCAACGCTGGCGTTTTGCTTCGCCATAAATGCGTTACGCTCGGCGGTAACGGCCACCTGCTCCATGTTCTGGGATATCTCCCGTGTGGCAATCGCCTGTTGTTCGGACGCCGTAGCAATACCACCGATTTGGTCAGAGACCTGTTCTGTTGCTAATACAATGGCCTCTAATGACGCGTAAGCGGCATCAACGCTGTACTGACACTGTTCAGTTGATCCCAACGCCTGCAGCATCTGCTGGCCGACCTCTGACATGCTGCTGGTGACTTCGGTTACCTGCTTGGTAATTGCATTGGCGGATTCATGGCTGCGCTGTGCCAGCCCCCTCACCTCATCAGCAACCACACTGAAGCCTCGACCATGTTCACCGGCACGCGCGGCTTCAATCGCTGCATTCAAGGCTAATAAGTTAGTTTGCTCGGCGATCTCGCGAATAAAGCGCGACATAGAGACAATTGCCCCCAGTTTTTCATCCAGTGCCTTCAAGCTTTCTCCAGTACAAATTACGCTTTGGTTGACGCTGACAACTTGTTCTCTGGTTTTGGTCAGTTCGGCGCGCCCCTGATGGCATAACTGACTGCTGTTTTCCACCGCATCCCGAGTCACTTCGATACGGTGGGACACATCGTCGATACTCTGGCTGATCTCGGTGGCGGCAGAGGCGGATGACGTGGTGGCGTCAGACTGCTGCTGACAATGGCTTGCCACCTCAATGGCGTTGCTGGCTAGCTCTTTGGCTGAGAATCCCATTTCGGCACTGACAGATTTAATGGCTGACAACTCACGTTGAGCGTGGCGTACCAGATCATCAATTAACGGATAGAGGGCTTGCAGCGGCCCGGAGTTTACCGAGTCAATATCCTTGGTCTTACCCGCTTTGACGTCAAGCAAGATTGATTCAAAGCTATTTTGGTCACGCTCAATAGCGGCAAAAACACGCCATGAGAACAGTGCTGAGAGGATAAACACACACAACGCATATTGACCAAGATTCATAACGATAAGTAACAGGCCAATGGCAATTGCCGTTACTTGTATACGTGATGCCCCACGAACTCCTAAAGATTGCAGATACCTATCCATCTGACGCTCCCTCGTTTAAAGGCGGTTGTTGCTTTCCCCTAACCAGAGCAAGAGCTATTCCAGCCTTGATAAAAAGCACCTAAAAACATTCTAAGCAACTGACTTAATTAGCATTAAAGAGAAGAGCAGAACAACCAATGGAATTTCATGAACAGCAGCTAACCCTAAATGAATAGTGTCAGGTTATTTTACAATCACTAGAAGTAGGCGAGCGCACCAGAACGGTGCCAGCAAAAATTGCAGCAGGTAAAGAACCATTAATAGGCAAACATAAACGCAACTGGCGTACTTGTTTTCGCCTCATTCAGAAAACATACAGATGCATCACCTAAGTTATTTACGAAACACTTTACCCAACTTCTCCAGTTCTAAGGCGATGCCATCCAACAAACTCTCTTGCTGGAGTTCTTTGTGCTTGCGAGCAAGGGACTTAATGCAGGCGTACTGCACGGCATTAACGATGGCGCCTCCCGCCAACTCATAACGCGCCAGTGATTTGGGTAAATCGTCCCCCTGCTGCCAGGGAAGCGCCTCTGGTAGGTTATTGCGCCAGATCGCTTCTCGCTCCTGCTCCGTTGGGAAGGGAAAATGCACCACGCTATTAAAACGTCGTAAGAAGGCATCATCCATATTGGTCTTGAAGTTGGATGCAAGAATAATCAAGCCATCAAACTCTTCTATTTTTTGCAGCAAAAATGACACTTCCTGATTGGCGTAGCGGTCATGGGCATCATTGACTGCCGTGCGCTTACCAAAGAGCGCATCCGCCTCATCGAAAAACAGGATCCAACCCTGACCATCGGCAGTATCGAACAGCTTAGCCAGGTTCTTTTCAGTTTCACCAATGTACTTGGAAACAACCGTAGACAGGTCAACCCGGTATACCGACCGGTTAGTTGCTTCGCCCAGCAGCGTTGCTGTTAATGTTTTTCCGGTACCCGATGGCCCATAAAACAGCGCCCGATGCCCCGGTTTTAATTTCCGTGCCATCTGCCAGTCAGCCATCATGGTGACGTTGTAACTGATCCAATCTTTAATATCTTCGATGCGGTTCATCACCGCGTCTGGCAGCACCAGCTCTTCCCACGCCAGGTGGGTAGTGATCTTTTGCGCCGGAAATGCCGAACTAAAATCTGGCTCAGGACTATGCCCCACCGTAAACTGTTCGACCTTGTCGGCATCCATGGTCAGTCGCCCACTCAGATAAGACTGACCCGTATCGGGGGCTTCCAACCGCACAATGTTTTGCTGTGCCAACCAGTGTTGGCTTGCCAACAACTGTTGTACTTGAAATCGCCTGTCCAGATCTCCGCCCGCCAACAGGTAAAGCGCAGTTTCTCCGGTCGGTTGAAACAGCCGGTGTTCATTCTGACGGCTACCACCAAATTCCGCTGGCGCACCATGCTCACAATGTGCTTCGAATATTTGGTCGAAAAAACAGCTTTGCACATGGGGCACCAAGGCCAGTAGGAGGATCACGTACTCTTCAAAGCTGGGTTGGTGCGCTTCGATAAACAACGAAAAGCTGGAGCCATCTTGATAGAACGCCAACGGAGGTAACTCAACCTCATCGGCAATCGCCGCTTGATCCCCATCCTCACCTGACACTTGTTGCTGCTCATGCAACTTTATCCGTGCCAAAAACACCTGCTTCAAATATGCAAAGCCGTGTTCAAGATTGGCGGCGTTGGTTGCCAATTTTTGCTGCGATAGCTGCTCTGTTTTTATCAAGTTAAGTTCCTTTGCCCTCTGCAAACTAGAATCACAACCACCTGAGATAACCACTATCTAAGCCGAATATAGTTTTGTTTTCGCCATGTTGTTAATTGATTAAGATTAACTGACGGTTCGATATCTGCCGCAACAGTAGCCAGCGCATTGTATGAAGCAAAACCTTTTCCCTTTGTAGAGGATTTTCGTTTCTCCTCAACCGCCAATAAAATTGCGATCGCCTGATCGGCGGAGATAGGTTTACCCGGTTGATCTGTCAGCGGCTTAGTACTGGTAAGCGGATTTAACGCCACCGGCACTAACTTGCTCATACTCTTAACCGCATATCGGTCGACGGTGGGTTGGATTGGATTATTGATGCTCCAACTTTTTTTACTCAGTTCCGTATATCCCTTACCTTTTCTCTTCAGCACTGACGCCGTCACCGACAATGAAATAGGCACATGCACTTCAGCATCAACAATACTGGCAAACTCGGCAGCGTGAGCCGGATACGCTTCTTGTAGAGAAGACTTCAAAGCGTTTCCTCCCGGATGACCACTGCTGTATTTAGGTGTCACGCTATATTGCATAGTGGCACCCGCACTCACCCCTTTTTTCACATAGCTTTCGGCCTGTACTTCATGCTGATGATTGCCCGATTGAGATAGAGGTGTCAGATTTTTCCACTCCTTGCCCGTTCCTCCCAGCTTTTGATTGAGTAAGTGTCCTCGAACATAAAAACTGGCCTTGCCCGGATTTGTCGGATGACGTCTTAGATTTAGATTTTTGTATACCGCAGTGGGCGGAAGATCGGGCCGAGATCCTTTCGGTGCATCACGATTAGTAAGCGGCTGAATAGACATTGATTTACCAAACCCTGCGGTATTGACGCCACCAAATTTTATCTGGCCACACTTAGGCGTTCCGCCAAACAGGGAAGCTGTCTTAACGCTTAACTGCGTAAGCAAGCCATTAATCTCACGACTTTTAGCTTTCTTAACGGCATCACTTTTTGCGCTACTTAGCTCTTTGCGCGTCCGGTCGATATTTGCCGCAATCACTTTTGCTTTGTTCAGCCGCGTAATTTGTTTCGGTTTTAGATCTGCCGGTGACAACGAATTCAAAAAGCTACTGTAGGTATGCTCTTCACTGCGCATCACCAGCACTGCGCTATTACCCTGCCCTTTAAACAACAGCGTATGAGTTTCGCCGTTATTGGCTTTAAACGACTTTTTCGCCTTCCACCACGCCACCAGCTTGCTGACTACTTTTTTGGCGACTTTTTTCCCTCCTTTCAGCAAGCGCTTACCCACGGCTACCGCTTTATCCACCAGAAAATCAAACAGGCGCGTCACCGGTTTAGCGGCGGTTTTAATGATCCCCTGGATCATCCCCGCTAGCCCGCCGAGATTCAGCAGCGATGCCAAAAACGATATCGCAATTGGGATAATGCGAGCCAACGAGCCTTCAACCGCTTTCGCAGCCTTGGTCAACACACCTGCGGCTATCGACGTAATGGCACCGTAGATAGACAAGATAAAGGCTTTAATACGCTGAAAGTTGCGCACGAAGAACATCACCAGATCGAACAGTAGCTTGAGCACCTTGTAGAGTGCTCCGATTGGGTTCAGCATCCCCAGCAGCCAGGAGATCCCCGCTTCAATTAAACGGAAAATGACAAACTTGCGTATCTCCGACATCACCATCTGTTTCAGGTTGGCCAGTTTCTCTTTCACCATCTCCCAAAGCACGCCCGGCCCTTTGGTCACCAACTGGTGAATGATCGTTACGCCTTTGGCGATCCCCTCCATCACCCCGGCTGCGGCCGGAAACCGTTTAATGATGCGCGCTTTAAGATTTTCCCAGGTGAGTCCCATGACCTGCCGGACAAGGCTAAATACACCCTTGGCATCAAATTTTTTCGGCAAAGTAATGGGAACAGACGACATGGCACCGGTGAGCCAACTCACTAAACCGGATACCAGATGAACACGGATATGTTTTACAAAATTGCGCAACCCCATCCCCACGGCTTTGCAAAGATTTTTGATGAACTTATCTGGATTAACCAGAATAGGTACAACCTTGCTAGCCGCACGATTAATGAAATCGAAAATAGGCTTAGGGCTGATACCGGCAATGTCACAGGCGGCACGGATCGCGATTTTTAGCGCTTCGGTAAAATCGCCCGTGAGCACGGCACCAACAATTTGTACTGCGGCTTTTAATGCGGTTTGGAACACCGCAAGGATCTTATCCAACGCCTTGCCGATAAACCCGGCAACGGCTTTCACACCGGCAATCGCTTTGTCGGCGATCGCGTTAACCGCCTTCACCGCTTTATCGACTACCTTGTCGATCAGCTTATTGATCGCCTTGGCAAGCTTAGGAAATAGTTTGCCGATGTAACGGGTGACCTGTTTTTTCGCCCAGTCACGAAACTTGTTTAGCTTGTCCACCACCCATTTGCGAGCCTTGTTTATCAGGCCAATGGCCGCATTCTTCGCCTTATCGATAATGAACTTGACCGCTTGGCGCATTTTGGTAAAAACAACGTCTATCGCCTTGCTGATCGCTTTCACCGCAGATTTAATTGCCCCTTTTACCTTTTGCCACCAACTCTTTTTCTTCTGCGCCTTTTTCAATTGCTTTTTCTTTACCGCGGCGTCAGCCTCTCCTTGCTGTTTACGTTTATCCGCATCCTGTTCCGCTTTCTTAAGGGTGTCTGCAGCGCCTTTCTCAGCACCTTTAACTTTCGCCTTAACCGCACTGTCCACCGAGCTTTGCTCTTTACTCGCTTCCTGATCGAACTGCTTCAGCTGCTTGTTTGTTTCTGCAATGCCAGCACGCTGTTCTGCGGCTACCTGCTTGCGATTGTCTAAGACCTGCTGGCGTTGCCTAGCTTCTGCCTGCTGGTTAATGGCGGCCGTTTTTGTTTTCGCCTGTTGTAACGCTTTCCCCTTATCACCGTCCCGCTTGCTAACCGCTTGCTTGGTCTGTACACGCGCTTTGTCCAAACGCGCATTCATCTTCTGTTTCAAGGTCTGGTCTGCTTTCTCTCTTACCTCTGCGGGGATCACCGCACTGGCGTAGTCAGTGAGATGCGAGTTAGATGCTGTCACCAAAGGTGCAGGCGCAGGAGTCACCATGACCACACTACAATCCTGCTGCACCGTTTTTGGCTGGATCTTATCCTGTCCAGGGTTGGCTTTTATGCTGCTCACCAATGCTTGCTGTTTGGTGGAGACTTGACGCCGAGCGTCACTGCGCTGGCGAACCACACGATCAGGATCAGCCTCCCCTTTTAACGCCACTTTCTTCGCACTGCCTGCTTTGGTGTTCACCCCGGGATCTGTGGTTTTAATATTGGCGGTCAAGCTAAGCACTTTCGCTTTTAACCACTCCCAGAAGTTCATTCCTTTGCGGCTTGGTTCAGCATCCAGCTGCTTAAGGGATGCACTGTTGTTCGGTGCGGGGGCTTTATCCTTATGAGGAGTGGGCACTGCAGGTGTCGGATTCGGCGCGGTTACCCCGGAGGCAATATCCTGGGGCGTTGTTTGCTCTGTTCCTGCTTTTTGTTTAACTGGCTGTTTGCCTTTCAAGTCCACTTTCAGCACGGGGACGTTTTTAACTTCTTTCTGGTGTTCGCTGGTCAATGAAGCACTGACATTGGTTCCCAGTTTGGCAGCGTTAACCGCCATCTGCGACGGCGAAGCAGAACTAAACTGTTGTACGACATTATCGGAAGCGCCACTAAGGGCGAGCGGCGCTATCTTTGCCGCAACCGCTGGCGGCGCAGAAACTTCAGCGGGGAGCTTTACTGTCACCTGCGCAGACTGCTCAGCCCCTGCTTCCTTGGCTCCCGGTTTTGCTGTTTCACTTTGCTGCTCGTCTTTTTCTTTTGGCTGGTGGGCAGAGGCAGGCAGATCGGCCGCACCGCTGTGCGGCTTGATGACCTTGACATCATTAACTTTCGCCAGCGCCGCGGCTTGTTCTGATGTTGGCTGTTCACGGTGAGTTTGCCCCTGCGGCTGTAATACCGCTTGCAGCCCGTTGGTGGCTGGAGCTGCATTGGCGGGTACAGCGTTTTGCGGCGCCGTATTTTGGGGAGCAGTATTTTGATGAACAGTATTTTGGTGAGCAATATTTTGTGTTGCTGCGCTTTGTGAGGCTGTGTTTTGGTGAGCAGTACTTAGTACGGCGCTGTTCTGCTGCGACTGCGTTTGCCTGCTATTTTGTGCGGCACCCGCTTGTTCGGTTTGTCGCACTTCATTTGCCGATATAGGAGTGGCATCCGTGGCAGGCTCCGCTTCTGCTATCTCTGCACCATCTGTACGCTGCTGTTGGTTAGCGGCTTCTCCCTGCAACGAGCTATTCTCGGTAACCACCTCTGCCACGGCGGCTGTTGGCGACTCTCTGTGCGGCATCTCTCGCGGCTGCCCATCTGACGCTGGATCTTGTCCTACAACCTGTGGTTGCGACGTCGTGATGACACGCCCCTCCCTGCTGACTTGCCCCTCTGAATGAGCTGGCTGGCGGCCTTGTCTTGCACTGGCAAGGGTTAGGCTGGGGTGAGTATCGCGCTGCGTAGTTGCCGATAGCACGCGACTGCGCTGACGACTGCTTTCAGGGGCGATGGCAAGCGTTTTCACTGGCATGGTCAGTGCCACTCAACAAACAGCGGCTTAGTTAGCCACGGCAACACAATCAACTGATAGGTCCAAGGCAACTGCTGCAGCAACAGATCGACAGAACGGAGTTCCACCTTTAAGCGGTAGCCTTCATCCAAAGGCATTAAACACCCTGAGCGTTGCAGGAAGGTTTCACGTAAGCCCGCCACCGATGTGTTCTTTAAAATCGACCAGTGGGAGATAACCTCGCAAAGCAGTCTATCTAACTCGCTGTATACCGCTGGCGGCAACGCCAGAGCGTGCGGCACCGGCTCACTAAATTCCATCCCCAGTAAAAACTTGGCAAAAACAAGTTCCCCCTCCTCTGCCTGCTGCTGACCCGTCGCGAGATAGTGCAGCGCAAATAACGCCTGCAGTTGGTGGGCATCTGCAAGACGCTCAGGGCTGTCACTGCGCAGCCATCCCAACCGCTGAAATAACGTTGGTAAAAATGGATGCAACAGCAGCACACCGCAGTGGCAAACCAACCAGGAACTCGCCTCCGCTGGTGGGTCATGGGCTTGCTTTGAAGTTGGGGGTAAATCATCAGAAGATGCTGTTGACGACGAGTGTTGCTGCAACAGTTCGTTTGCTTGCGGCTCGCCATGGCGGCGTTTGCTCCACATCGCTAGCGTCGCGAGTAGCTGCGCCTGACTGACCCCGCTAAAAGCGTTATCAGGAGAAACAGCGGTACTCTCTGCGCCTGTGATATCACCAGCCACAGGGGTTGCCGCCGAAAGTGCCGTTAACTCACGCCAATTAACCGCAGACAGCTGGCTGTTTGGTGGTTCGCGCACACCGATCCAAACAGCAAATAACCGGCACATCAGCTGCGTTGCTTCCGTTGTACTTTGGCTTTCCAATTCTGCAAGGTAGCGCTGTCGTGCGGGAGACACTGTGGCCACAAGCCAATGAATAAAACGCGCAGAATGTTGCAGGGCCATCCGGCAAATCTGATTGTCGTCAATGCCATGTTGACGTAACCGCTGCAACAGATCCCCAGAGTCACCGGCACTGGCCATTAATCTGGTTTCCAGCTCACTGATAGCGCCGAAGTCGGCACCGTTATGGAAAAATCCGTTTTGCAAATAGCTCAGGTAACCGTTGATTAACCACTCTGCGTTGGAGTGGGTATAGAGCTGCGTGTCTGTCCCTGGCTGCAGTTGATCATAAATCTGACGTTCAATCTCCCGCGTCATCCCGGCTAATGCTTGCTCTGCGGTGTCCTCTGGCGGCAAATCACCCAACCGCAGGGTTAGCCGTGGAATATGGATAACGGCAGCGTCATCGCTGCCATCGCTTTGCTCGTTAAGCCGCTTTAACTGAGCTAGCAGCGCTTGCTGAATACAGGGCGCATAAACACGCTGAAATCGACTCGCCCAGTGCTGATGCCAGCGCGCACCAGTCTCCGGCTGTTCAGCCGTTGATATCTGTAGTCTGGTTCGCCGGATCTTTACCCTGTCATCCATACCAGTACCCGTTCAAAAAGTGGCTTAGCCACGGGTTTTACTGGGTTGCAGTTGCACAATGACCTCTTCGCGCGGCGAGGTCATCAGTTCTGTCTCCCGCTGTTGTGTAACAAACCCTTTGGCAGACACAGTCACTTGATAAACACCGGGTGCCGCAGTGAACACAAAGTGCCCTTTCGCCATCTTCACCTTCACCGCTTGTTCTTCACGATCAACCACCGTCAGCACGGCATGAGGGATCACTTCCTGTTTGCTGCGGGCAACAATAGACTTCGCCGGTTTACTTGCAACACTCCGTGCGACCACAACGCGGCCAGACACTTTGATTTTCTTAGGTATAGGTTTTGGCTTAGGTACGTAATCGAGATCGGTGCAATCACTGTCACAACAGCTGGTTGGCAAACAGAAATCCGCCACTACCACCCACTCGTTTATCGGGTCATCTGGCGCCACGGCTCTGACGGCATCTAACTTCTCCAAGCGATCCATCACCACCGCCTCGCTTAGCAACGACACTTCATCCCGCGGCGCAGCCATCGCCACGGCCGCTTCATGGTTAGACTCATTCGCTACAGTGGCGACGTGCACACTTCGCGCCATTGCTGGCATCGCATCAGTGGTTGTGTCAGTGGCCACTTCTGGCGCGGAACGATTGGCCGCTGGCTGCATAGCCATCAGTCGCTCCTCATTGCCATGACGACGCATTACCTCAGAGATCTCCCTGATCATCGCTCGTTCGCTGTCATCACTGTCGCTAACACGGTGGGCAAGAGACGCTACAAACTCGGTAGAAAGCATCGCATTCGGCAGCATTTCAGCCACATTAAAAGCAGGCTCGTCGGTCTCTTTTACTGTTTGCAATTTCTTATTGAGCGCATCCAACATAGAGCGGTGGGTATATACGAGTACTAAGGTGCCTCCCTTTGGCACACCGCACTTGTGAGCCAACCCCGGATGCTTATTCAAGTACCCTTGCAGTGAAAACTCGGCAAAAATCTGTTTCACCCGTTTTTGCATCTCCCCTGCCAGATTTTTCAACAATGCGCTGGAGGTCAATGTACTCAACATGCTGACCTGATTACTAATACTGGCACGAAGCTTGGCACCGTCACCCTCTGCCGGACGCGCCTGAAATGCCTGAAACGCTTCGCTGAGCCCCTTCATTTCGGTATCAAAATCATCGAAATCGAAATCTGCACCGCTGCTCACCGACGCCTTGGCCATCAGCGCTTCGGTATGGGCGATCATTCTGACGGTTTCATATGTCTCTTCGACCTCGTCATTGGACGCCTCTGCGCCCATTTTCTGCCGCATCCGGTCATACAAGCTGCTGCTGTTTTCGGCGGCTCTGACTGACTTATACAGAGTACTGATTTCACTCTGCTTATCTTCATCATCATCCAGCATGTCGAGAATATACTGCACCTCCAGATCGCCCTGCTTCACCTCATCTAGCACCATCTCTGCGATATCGTTGGATTGCATAGACTGCGCTGCTATTGCCGTGATCGCCCGGCTTCTTTCATCATCCATGCGCTTGGCTTCAACGGTATTAAAGGTTCTGTGGCCGCGTTCTAGACGCATCAGAGGGACGCTATCTGCAGGTTGGTCTGATGCGGTCTCTCTGCTGGGTTCGGGTTGTTCTGTTGTACTCTCCTCTGCTGCCATCACATTCATCACCAGCATCTGCGGCGAATATGACACCCTCGCTAAGGCATATAACAAGGCAAGCAACAGCTGAAATATCAGTGACAGCACCAGTAACAGCAGCATATCCAGATCGCCGGTTTTGCATTTAAACAGACGCATTAAGGTCTGATCTTTCTGCAGCAACTGAAAAGCCTGAAGCTTCGCTTCCGGTGTTGTCATCGATTCAACCGAAGCGAACACCGGCTCGATACTGAATGGCAAACCGTATTGCATCTTTTGTAGCTTTAACGCTGCGATGGCTTGCCCCAAACCTTTGCCCAACAGTCCTTCAACACGATAGAAATCGTGGTCGTCTAATTCATGTGTCAGAGGATGAGGCGAGCTACCGGTAAAAGCGTAGCCAAACACCTGCTGCAAACGCTGATTTGAAGTCGCTTCCCCATGCCAGTTCCGATGCAGATCATCCAATGGCCGTAACTGGTAATAGTAGGGTATTGCCTGTTGTGACAATGACGCACTCAATCGACTGGGCGTGATCCGCAACGACTGATTTTCCAACGCATCAAGGTAGAAACGCTTCATCAACAACCACGTGCGGTAATAGCGTTGCTTCAGCAGGCTCGCGATCTGTTGCTGATTGTTCAGTTGCGGGCTGGAGTAAAAGCCGTGGCGCAGAGGAATCGGTTCCGTCTTGCCCCCCAGCGCAAAATCTATATCTGCTGGTTGCGCCTTGGTTTGATTATCGGCATGGGCTTTAATTTGTGGTGCACCAAGCAGCAAATGAAATGGGAATCGCGTCGGCTGCGGGCAGCATATCCCCTGATGTTGCAGTGCCAGTTCGAGAAATTCATTGTATGAACTCACGATATCTTTCAGCCGGTCGAGCTGATGAATATCGGTAAACAGCTGCGGTAAATTGCTTATGTTGGTTTCCGGTACCGGAGCCAAACCAAACCAAGGGCCGTTGGGGAATTCGGTGGCCGGAAAAATCTCATGGAGTAGATACTGGTAAACCTCAAAACTGAGCTGCAACTGCTGCGATAGCTGTTGCCACAATGCTTGTGCTTTCTGCACTGCTAACTGACGTAGCTGCAATAAGCTGTGGCTATTGGTCGCCGCCATATTGAGTGTGGGAGCAAACAGGGGCGCTAACGCTTCGCGCTTACTTTGCCAATCCAGATCTCTGGGGGTCAGAAATTCTCGTTCAGCGGTTTCCTGCGCCCACAAGGTACGGGCATCTTGCTTCGAGATAAGTAAACGCCGAACCGGAAGCAGCTCACGCGCCCCCTTGTCAGAGCAATCGTTAAGGTCACAACGTTTCAGCGACTCGACGTTGACCTCCAGCAACAGCAACACCACTTTGTCTTGCAAGAACTGTGGGGTTAGCGCCGTAGCAACGGGTTTGTTAGGCTCTTCTATGTACTCGTCAGTGACCAATTCCCACAGGTCAAAGTTGTTGTCGCCTAACAGGCCGCCAGCTTGTGCGACTCTGTCGTTGAAGCCGTCATCATCCACCATCACCGCGGTCGGCAGCTGATAGCTGCGACTATGGCTATAGGTCTCGGCATCAGGCAGCAACATCAGCAGCCCATTTGAGGTGACGCCACATCCACGACCAATTGAAATAGCATTGCCACTGCCGCGCGTTACCTCTAAACCACATACCCGGCCTATGCCTAACATTAAGCGCCGCGTCGATGTGTCCTGATCATTTAACCAGGTAGAAAGCTGATTGAGGTGCGACGACGTCAATACCTGGCCACTTTCAAAAACGGGATAGAATGTTTGCATAATGCTACCCAGCGTAAGCTGTTCCTTGTCTAGTCAACGCCCAAATTAGTGCTGCCAAGGCGAACGGGTGTAGTCGTATCATCATCTCGGCAGTCATGAAGTACTGCCGCAGGATAGACACTCTTTAATTGTGCTAACTGTGTGATCAATTGGTTCTGTGCCTGCGTCAAACTGGCACTGTCGAATGGTTGTGTCGCCATCTGCTGACACCACTGCTGATAAACCTGCTCTAACTGCTCCATCTGATGATGATCTATCCAGCAGATCTTTAAATGGATATGGGCCGGGGCCTGCTCGCGAATGGTGTGTTCAAAGAAACGGCGGAAGCCAGCTTGCTGAAAGCGAGTTGGCCAATAGGGCAAAATCACCGAGGCACGGAACGAATAGGGATCTTCGTCACCGCAGCCGCTACTGCTATCGATACACGCGGTGAGTAAACGGGCTTGGTCGGTGCGAGGTCTGAGCAGCAGATGCTCAATTAAATAAAACCCTTCACTGGCACAATGAATACCGCCGAGGATCTCGCGATAACGATCAATCACATCTCTGGCGACTTGATCAGCATCGGCCACGGTATCGAAGCCCTGCTCATGCACCAACAAATCATCACCAACCCGCAGAGATAACTCGATCGTTCCGGGTCCGCCACTGCTATCAATATGGAAATTCTTCCGTTCACGCACGCCGACAAACAAGCGAGCAGCGAGGCTCATCGCCTCCTCTCTGCTGGCAAACAGCGCCACCGACTTAAAAAGAATAAACTGTTGGCGATCTTTGATCTCAAGACGATAATCATTGCCGGTCTGACGGGTATCAAACAGCACGCTGGCAGGGTCTTCCTCTGTTGCCTCGGCGCTAACCGCCGTATAGCGCTGGCGGATCGCTGTGGCTAGTGCCGCGGCATCTGCAACGCTCAGTTCGGCATCATGGGTCAAGCGAACGGCGTCCACTTCTATCGTCAGCGTCTGGTGTCCGTCGCTGTCAGGCTCACTCAAGAGAATGGCGTTATCTGCATCCAGACCGCCATAAAGCAGAACCGCCTGCGCCATCGCTTCGTCTCTGCTAACAAACAGCTCCACCGACTTAAACAGCAAATGTTGCGATGGATCTTTTATCTCGACGCGGAACTCATTGCCATGCTTACGCGTGTCGAAAAGCGTTGTAAGCAACTTGTCGCAACTGAGATCCCGCCGCGCGAAATTGTCCATACTGGTTAACAACGCGACCCTTTTTTCCAGCCCTGAGACATTGTCACTGTTCCAGATGGCTGCAAGAGCTGTGGGACGATAGTTAAAGCCGCGATTGCGCTCACGACTAATCACAGGCAACGACTGCAGGAACTGGGTTTTGTCTGTGATCAGCGTTTGGTTGCTCTTCAATGTGTCGCCATTTTGCTGATAGAGCATCAGCACATAGTCATTGAACTGCTCACCAAAGCGCGCCAACAGATGATCCAACAAGCGGTTTTTCCGCGCCTGATAACTCGCTTCATCCTCCCACAATGCGCTCCGTTGCAGCTCATCCTGCAACTTGCCTTTGTCGATATAGAACTCATCTTCAAAGGTGCCTAATGTGGCCTGAATATTGGATAGGTATTGGCTGTAATAGGAGTGTTCAGCGCCGCTGTCGAGAGAAAACAGGTGGGGAAGATTGGCCAGTTGTGCCAGGTAGTCAGCCAGTACCTGTTCAAAAAACAGTAAATACCCCTTCATTTGCCGAGCTTGCTCAATTCGCTGAGGCTCAGCACCGGCTTTCAGTCCCGCTTCGCCAATTTGATAGGTTTGCGGGAAATCATGTTGAACCGGATAATGATCCTTGGTGTTTCGGTACTCACCCACCGGGGCGATCAACGCCTCCTCTGAGCCGCTATAGCTGGCTTTAGCCGCCGCAGCCCGTAGATAACGCAAAGTAGACTGAAACTCGCTGCTCTGGCCTAAATAGGGGATGGAACGCTTGAAAAACAGCACCTTGGAATGAGCAATTGTCAGCACGGGTTGATGGCCGGGGCTGATAGACAAACACCAGCGTTCGCTATCGCCGCTAGGATGCCCCGCCGCACTGTACTTACGTAAACTCAATGACTTTACCGCCACGACGTCATCCAGCGCCATAATAGCGGCAATAATGTCAGAGCTGTGGATGGCGGTGCGTAATTCACTGTTGGCAAGTTCATCGGCTTTGTTAAAGCCAGGTTTGGTAAACACCGGCTGCGCTTCAATCCCTAACGCAGTGTCGGAAACCTGCAACTCACGATTGATATAGGGGCCGGTATAGACCTCATCGGCAGGGATCCCCGCCGCCAACATCTCACTCAAACTGTAATAGTGCACTGGCGGATTAAGATACTGTTCCACCGCAAAATAGACATGCGCCTGTACCAGCTCGAGATCAGCAGCGGGCGCAACTTCAATATCACTACAGATAGCAATATAATCGGCAGCCACCGTGGTCACAGCACGATAGTCTTCACACAGGTTACGGCTGTCGTGTAGCGCTGCGGAAGCATAGGTCAACACCTTCAAGATCTGCGCCTGCTTGCGGGCGAAACGCAGCAATAGATCGTCTCCGGCGGGCGATAGAAGCATCAACCAATCATCGTCAACAGCAGGATCAGGTGCCGGTTGCTGCAGTTGCAAGGTTAACGGCGCTAGATCACCTGTACTGAGCGAGACCCGCACATTGATCCGCCATAAACTCACAGGCTCAAGGGTGACAGTTGGCACCTCTTGTGTCAGCCATTCGGCAGCTGCAGCCCACTGTTGCAAAGCATCAGAGGTCAACAGCAACGCCGTTGCTTGCAGATAATCCAGCGCCCCATCACGCCCTTTAAACAAGGTACTACGCAAAACAAATGTCAGCTCTGATTCGTTCAATGTACCCAGCTCAGGATCCGGCTCTAACTCCAGCAACACCTGATATAAGCCGGACAGATGCAGCGACTCATTATCCTGACCTGAGGAATTTTTCGGATCTAGGCTTAAACGCTCGGCCAAATGATCGAGATAAATGGGCACTTCACTCGCTGGCGCTTGCGGATCGGTCAGGGGCTGTAGCCAGGCATTCCTAATCCCCTCAATTTTCAGCAGTAATTGACGATAATCGAGTTGAGTTAACGTGGTGTTGGGGAGAATATCCTGCGCAGGGAAAAACCCTGAGATCTGGCTGTCACTAATGTAACCAGATTCTGGCACCAACAGATCTTTCGTGCTAAACGAGGCGCGGTACGAAAGATCGGTCAAAGCATAGCTAAGCAGTTCCAGGGTGGTGATCCCTGGATCATGCAGATTATGGTCACTCCAGGTTTCAGCGCAAAACTGCTGGATATACTCCATACCCAAGGCACGCAATTGCCCGTAGTCCTGGCCGGTTTCCAGCTTAGTGTCAGTTGTGAGGGTTAAGGATTCCATCACGCACACCCTGCAATTGAGAAGTTATGGTTAAGGTGGGAAACCAATACTGACCGCGCCGACGACGCAGTTATCAGATCGAGGTCTCGGCTTAACCAGCTGGGATCACTGTCATTGATATCAACACGGTGGAACATCAACACATCGGTCACGTAATCGACGTAAGCCTGCTGTTCGATAAAATTGATCAACATCGATTTATGCCAGCTACCTGCGAAGTCCAGCTGCGCGCCGTCACCATACGCCCACGGCATCAGATGGCGATCAACCTCCTGCTTTAACTGCTCGATATAAAAGTCGGTATCTAGGATCTCTGGCTTAAATGCGACATTCAGCTGCAGTTTGATCTCTTCGACCTGCGGATTTTCAACACGCAACTGCACAAAGGGACTGATCCTAGAACGCAGATATTCAGCAATTTTTGCCAAGGTTTGACGCGTGTTATAAGGACGATTAGGCGCCTGAAAATGTCCGTCGATCATCTGCGGAATCGGCACAATCAGGACTGAACCGGGTTTACGGCCATTCACAATCGGTTGCGATGCGCCTTCACACAAGGCGCTATGGTTCAGGCAACGCACCCGAAACACCTCGGGGAACTGTGCCAACACCAACTGCTCGTAATCCCAGGGTGATACCGCCCGTTGTTTATGTCGCAGCCGTTCGCTGATCCGAAGCGCGTATCCGCTATCAGGCTCTGCTGTGCTGCCACCATATGAAGCCAGCGGCTGGTTCACCGCTTTTATACCGCTGTCACTCAACACCAGCTTACTGATCGTTCCTGCAGGCAGGGTCGCCACCTCGTCCAATGCGCTGCTCTGATACGCTGTTGTGGCTTGCGGTAGCACCTCGATCAAACGACAAAGCGCATCGACATCTTCAGTCACCGATAACCGCAACCAATGTAAGCCTGAGGGCAGAATAGCGTGCTGTGTATCCGCAGCTTCCGGGATCACCAGCGTGATAATGCCGGAGCCTGAAAGCGAGTAGCTGCCATCAATGGGTTTGGGGTTATCAAATGGCTGCCACTGGTCGCCGACTAAATAATCCCATTGCAGGGTCGCCAGCTCTTTCAGCGGATTAGCGCTGCCTTCTTGAGCATGAAATAGCAATGACAAGGATTGCGGCGGTTGCAGATCGGCGATCCCGAGATAGAGCTCGCCCGCCTGTTTATGTTCTGGAAACAAGCGATGTTCGACGGTAGATGTAGCAGCAAGGTCAATTTGTCTGACCCCAAACAGGTCATGGTGATAAAACTCCGTTTGCGTCGCCGCCACACTTAAATAATCCACCAGTAGCTCAGTCATCACCGGTGTGTATGGCGGTTTCGGAATAGCGCTGTCGTAGCTGTAATAGCTCTTCTGAGTGAACGCTGGTGATGTCACGGTTTTGCCGATCAGCGCCAAGCTATTTTCAGCAGCGAACTGATGATGACCAAAATTAGAGCCCAGGGTGAACTTAACAAAACCGCTAATGCTGCTGGTTTGATAGCTGTCACCATCACTATTGAGATCAGCCACCGTGTCCAAATTATCGAGCCAGATCCCTTTTAGATACGGAGCGAAAGCAAGACGGGTCAAATAGTCCAGTTGCGATAACAGCGCAAAGCTACTCTCATCTTCGCTGGCGTGGCCAGAGCTATTTACCAACTGCAGATAGGCATGAATGTCAAACTGGTCTGCAGCGTTAACGAAAAATGGCACTTCCGCCGCGACGGGAATGGGTTGCCAAACCCCCTGCGCTAACGTACTGACGTGACAGTGAGCATTCAGCGCGGTGATATGCGCTTTAAAGTGGCTCTGATAACCGAATGACTCCTGCCACGAGGCACGGAGCACCAGTAACTGCAATGGCTTACCAAACAGCTCTTTGCCACCGAGTATTAACTGACTTCCGGGCTTGGGTTGCGGCCCAAACGGCATAAACGGCTTACTGGGATCCAGCACGCCGTGATCGCCACTAAGTGAATAGTGACGACTACCAATCACTGCCACATCAAGCAGCAAATGGCTAAATTTGAGGTCGATAAGGTTGGCGAACTGGCCTGAGTCTGGATCGATCCAGATCCGCAGTGCGGGTGTTCCTTGCTTGTAACCGGAGCCATGTACTTTGGGGTTGTAACAAGTTATCGCAGGAACGCTACCTTCTAAACGAATGACAAACTCCAGATCATCGCCGATCCGCTGTACAGACAATTGCGTTGAGTCAAGATCCAACCACGCTTTTTCGGTGGTGATCGCAGCTTTAAATGCCAGCGCCCAGCTTGCTGACGCTGGTGCAGACAGTTGTGCTATCAAGCGGATAAAGCGTTGCCCATCGGACAACAGCAGCTGACGATCAGCCACTACAAAACCCAATTCAGCCTGATTGCTGTCATTAGCAGGTCCGAAAGCTGGCCAGCTGGGATCCGATTTTGGCAGGGCTTGGCCTTGACCATCAGCACTATTAGCAACTGATGAGGTATAAGGGATCTCGCCATTATCGGTGACAACACGGCGAAAGCCCCGTAGCTCTTTGACCGTGGCACGATTAACCACAAAGTCACTTTGCAAAGCAAACTGCAGCGGCTGCCCGCTGGGAGACTTACCGGCGTCGAGCAAGCTGCCTTTGGCCAGCAGGTGACTTTTAACCTGCTTGGCTGGGGTCAATACCACAGCGACTTTTGCTGGTACCGCAGGCTGTGGTGGGATCTGCAAAATGTCGCGGTAATAGTAATCAAGGTGCCGACCAGTGAAGCGATTAAGTATTTTTTGCGGTTCTTGGTAAAGTTTTACAAAGGCTAACCAGAGACCATAGTGGGGCGCGTGATCCCCTTGCAACAAAGACTGCGACAACGCAGCGTTCGCTTGCTCAACGATCACCGCCATCGCCGTGATAATCGATTCGACCGAGTTAACCAACAGGTTGTAATTCAACGCATCCTGGATCTGCTCAAAGGTGCCACTTGCTTGTAGGTAAGGGTTGGTCACCGCCGCAATCGAGGCATAATCAATAGCAGCCAAATCAGCTAGATCGGCACAGCGCTGCTGCCATAGCGATGGCCAGGTTAACGGAGATAAACGGGAAGCCACAGAGCCAGGTAGCAATAGGTACGGCGATAAAGGATCGGAACCAAGATTAAGTAAATTCGTATCTAAGGGCTGGTCGCTAAACCCCTGCAAGGGAGCAGCCAGTGCACCTTTGTAATATCCCATCAAGCTGGTCAGTGGCGAACTTAAATGGCGTTTCACCCACGCATCAGACTGGAACACTAGTGGATGATCCTGTGGCAATAGCTTCAAGCTGTCGTTCACCTCTGCGAGGAGCAGAAGGGGCAGATGTATTTGCAGCAAGAAATACTGATTAAGCACACTGCTATCAGCATTAGGATCACTGGCGAGAAAGGTTTTAAGCGCCTGCGAAAAAGTAAGGTACTGGCGATAAGGTAACTGGCTTAACCCTGCCAAGACAACGCTGACATCTTGTTGGAAAAACGGCTTCCAGTCGCTGCTTGCATTCGCGCCGGGACCATAAAAACGGATCTGTTCACTGTAGCGTCTGGCAAACAGTAAAAAGTCAGCCAGAGTTCGCTCATCGACTTTAAAATGATCGGGTGACAGCGCAGCAAGCTGTCGACTCTGCTGATCAGAGCCTCTACGATGCAGCGGATTGTCTCGTTTACATGAGTCAGTCACTATGCTTCGCCCTCATTGATGTAAAAGGGATAAACAAAGTTGAAACGGGAGTTAGAGCCGCGCACCAAATATGAGATCGCAATATCTAATACCCCCTGCTCGGCGTTAAAGCTCACCCCCACCTCCTCCGCATCAATACGCGGTTCGTGATAGAGGATCGCGGTCTCAATCAGGTATTTGATATAGCCAAGGTTGCCGCTATTCATCGGCTCTTGCACCATGCTTTGCAAACTGCAACCGAAGATGGGTTGCATCAGCCGCTCGCCCAGCGAGGTGGAAAAGATTATCTGCAGACTGGCATGGATATCATCGATACCCGTGGTCATAGCCACCTCCCCTCGCCCACGATCAAAACTTGGAGGGAAGCTCCAGCCGCGTCCAATGATCTGCTCCGAATCAGCCATGATTAGCCTCCTATCAACACGGTCGGATCACCAGCAACAATGACACCACCATGGGCCGTACTGTCACCCAGTCGTGCCGCCGGAGCACCGCCAATCAATACCGTGGATGAGCCCGATGCAATGGTATCGGGTGGGCCAACACAGATAGCCATATCACCAACCCGAGCAGCAGGCATGCCACCAATCAACACGCTGACGGCACCGGGAGGCGAGATGATGCCGCCAACATGCGGCACCGGCCCGGGACTGATCATCGGACACGTATGAAAGTCATTCACTCGCGCTGCTGGCTTCATCGAAAATCCCTCTTATAAATGCCACTCACTAATTAATCTGAACCAAGGAGCCTTTGACCACGGTATTGGCACTGCTTTCTACTTTCGTGCCGGCTTGCCCGCTGAGATTAGCTTCTCCGTTGGCAGCGATATCGATACCTGTTGCTTCCAATTTGATATCTCCGCTGGCACTCAGCGTCAGGTCTTTAGCGGAAGACAAGCTGATCCCCGCCTGCTCCATGGTGATCTTATTGCCATGTTGGTCTTCGACCACGATCGTGCTTTGGTCATCACTGATGGTGAGGCTATTGCCCGCAGGGGTTGCCACCATCACGCTCGCTTTCTCATCATCAATGGTGAAAGCGATCCCGGAGCGGGTCGTCCACCCTTTCTCATGGTTATCATCACAGGCTGCAATCGGAGGTGCCTTACCACTGCTATGTAGGCTGCCAAGTACTACTGCGGAATGGGGATCGTTATCAAATAGCCCAACGACCACTTCATCACCAATCTCTGGACGACAAACAACGCCCCGCTGATCACCAGCGTCCAGTGTCGCTAATCGGCACCAGATGCCGTCATGGTTAGCATCAATACTGGGTAGCTTTACCAAGATCCGCTCTTCGCCCATGGGATCATCTTGTAATTGTGTTACCACTCCTATCTGCAATCCCGACACAAAACCGGCTGCCGAAGCAGTAGCAAACGGCGATTTAGTCGTTGGCGGCATCAAGCAATGTTCAGTTTGCGGCTGCGGGCTCATCCCCACTTGTAGCGTGGTTAACCAATTTCCACGACTAACCACATGCCGGAGCCCCCCCACCCAAGCGGTGCCATTAAAACGTTCACCAAATCCCTGCAATTCAACCCAGCTACCGATTTGGAACGCTGCCACGCCCTGTACCGTGACTGTTCCCTGAACTTTAGCCAGCTGTTGCCGAGCAACCAGAGCATTACTGGCCGATTGCAGTTGCTCGATAGCAAAGCTGCCGCTGGTTGTTTGACTCATTGGTTGGTTCCCAGCAGCTTGCGCCAATGCCTGCTGCGGGATATTTCCCGGTGCACTGAAATTAACAGGTGTACCGGTCGCCGATGTCATCTGCTGATCTGCCGGTAACCATGCATGACAGGTCACCTCACTAAACTGATTACGCGCATCCAGCTGGAAATCACATTCGATCACATCAATGCCATATCTCACGGCGATTGGGTTCACTTCATCAGCGACTTCACTGATCCGCACGGTGCCATCCTCAGTGGCAATATAGAGGCCATTGAGCTCCACACGTTGCAACATCAGCTCCCAATCACTTTGCCGAAATTGCACAATTTCTGGATGAGTAAACTGGGTGTTTACCGCAGTTAAGGTCAGACCTGAGTAGTCGGAGAGTAAACGGTCGAACAAGCCTGAATCAGACAACTGCTGAAAGTAGCGGGACTTAGCAGCCTGCGCCATAACGAACGCGCCATCTCGGCACTCCACTTTCAACCGACTGGTTCCGTTTTCAGTCACCTTCAATTGTTGACGCAGCAAAATCCCTTTAAACAAGGATGTCTCGCGACTGTTGTAACCCACCAGGATCTCAATCTCTGCACCCGGCACCAACGTTGCAGCACTGCTATGGGCAAACGTCGCACGGGCAGGATCTCCGTCTATCAGCACGAGGGTCGCGGATGCGATTTTGTTGGCATGACGGCGGATATCAAGCATCTCGACTTCATAGTCAGCGGATAGCGCAACACCGTCTGACTTTAGGGTGAAAGTAATGAGGTCGCCTGTATTAGGTAGGGTTCTTGGCATCAGCGCTTCCCTTCTACTGGTGGGAAGAGCAGCTCGTCGGCGGCGCTGATCTGCCGCAAATTATTTAACTGATTAGCGGCAGCCACCCGATAGTAGAGCGTCGGATCGCGGTAATATTGGTGGCATAAAGTCGCTAGGTGTTCATCGCCCTGAACCCGATGGGTATGGGTCACATCAGGGGACTTGAGGTTGTTTTCAAGGTTCTGCTGCTGCTTCGGTTTATGCTCAACAAACACCGCCGACAAATTGGCTCGCAATGGCGTACCGTTGGGACGAAATAGCGTGTACTTGATAGTGAATGACTTCAGTACGCAACTGACGACAAACTGCCCCCACTGCAATACCAAAAAGTGGTTCCTATGGGTTTGCCCGGTGAATCCGGTGGTCTTCTCAAACAGCTTTATTTGCACCGTCACATCAGGGCTTGGGCCACTGGCACCTGTGCCATCAAGCAGGAAATCAAAATTGAATTCACGGGGCGGGATAGATACCTGCTTCGCTTCTTTCGCTGTTGCTCCGGTGGCAACCTGACCACTATTGAGTTTGACATCGTTTTTGACAGAAAAGCTCTCTGGATTAAATTGAACAAGAAACGGCGCACCACCAGGTAAGGAGGACTGAACGCCTTCGCCCTGTAAAAAGGGGGTAATTTTGAGCTTTTCGAGGTAACCATCAACCACAATAGATTCTCCGCTCTATCTGTCTGCCACTATCGTTCTGACTGACGTTCTAATACCGCCAACACTTCATCCACACACTCGCGGATCAACTGCTCACGATCGAGATCAGACAACGCCTGCTCCGTCGTTGTTTCTGCACCCGAAGGTGACGTCACTTCAGCTGTCACGATCAATTCATCAATGACAATGGGCATCGCAACCTCCTGTGGGAGTATGAGTAAGCATTATTCGCATCAATTCACGGTAAAATACTGGTAAGCCAGCTCTAGGGTTTCGATAACGACCGCGCTACTTTCGGCGTTCAGATCCGACAGCTGCCAACGCTTCGGCCAAGCGTTAATAAAGGTGTAGGTTTGCAGGGGTTCATGTTGTTCATTCAGCAGAGTGACCCAGACCGTGACCGGCTGAATATCCATTTCCTGGATCGCGGCTCGGCACCACTCTCTTAACTCTGAGTCCTGCAGCATGCCCCGCTTCAATACCAGGTCTGGATATTTGGCTCGCTTGGGTAGGCGCTGAATAAAACGGTTTTCTCCCCCCTCGGTGACACTCTCCTCATCTAATTCCATCGATAAGCCAGAGACATCACGAAACTGCATATCATAGGAGGCCGAGGAGAGAGCGAACTCCACTCGGAAATGAAACCCCACCATGGGATAACCAACGCCAGACTGCACCATCGTTCAAGCACCCTCGCTAGTCGTTTTGGATCACCAAACCTTCGTGCACCAACTCGATACTTTCTATCGCGACTTCGTTACCTTCCGCTTTCAAATCAGTCGATTGGATCTTAGTTGGCCACGCGTTCTTGATTTTCCAAACCATCACGGGCTCATGCTCTTCATTCAGCAGACTGATAATGACGTCTCGGCGCTCAATGGTGTTCATTTTGACGCTGTTGTACCAAGCGAAATACTCGTTATCAGACTTGAACACACCACGCTTCATGGTGACGTTGCTGAACTTCTGCATACCGGGCATCTTGATTTTGCTGTATTCGGGATGCGCGCCACTGCGGTATTCAATCACTTCGGTTTCAACATCCAGCCCACTCACTTCTGAAAAAGCGATGGACTGTCCGCCCCACTCCACGGAAAAGTGAAACTTGGGTAAGGGGTAGTTATTAGCCATGATCATTCCTCACATTCAAAGTTGGGTAACCGCTCATGATTCCTGCATCTTGTGGGAGAACTTCAGCACAATGAACTCCGCAGGACGCACTACCGCCATACCTATCTCGACATTCATGTAACCATTCAAAATGTCGTCGGCTGTCATCGTTTGATTGAGGCCTATATGGACGTAGAAAGCATCTTCTGGTTTTGCGCCAGCAAGCGCGCCATCGCGCCACTGCAGTACCAGGAAGTTTTCGATCATGGTTCTGACCTTGACCCAGGTATTAGCGTCATTTGGTTCAAACACGAACGCCGAGGTGGCTTTCTTAATCGACTCTTCAACAAAGTTAAAAAAGCGCCTGACTGGCACATAGCGCCACTCATTATCGTTACCGGCCAGGGTGCGAGCGCCCCACACCAACACACCTTTACCGGCAAACGCACGGATCGCATTGACCGACTTACCCGACCCCGGATCGACGTTGAGCCCGTCGTTAATATCGTTGGTGATAGTAACCGCAGGCTTATCGACGAGGGCTAAGCCGACATTTGCAGGCGCTTTCCATACGCCTCGGCTGGCATCAACGCGGGCATACACACCGGCCACTGCAGCGCTTGGCGGCAGAGTCACTTTGCCGTTGTTTCGAAGAAAGGCTTTGACCGCGTTGTAAACCGTGGTTTGGCTCTGCACCACTGACGCGTCGCTGAGCAGGGTATCCGCAGCGATCGGGCCTGGAGCGGAGGTTTCTGTGCCATCATCAGCCACGCTGATCACTGTGTGGGTATTGATAGTGATCGCGCCATCGCCGGTGAGGAAATCGATCGAAGTATCAAGGTAAGGAAAGTAGGCGGCGCCATACTTGATGATATCTTTGTCAGACAGCACCTGCCCTCGCAGATGGGTGGTGACTTCTGCATTCGTATCTGTGCCGCCAGTAACCGCATTACGGACATCGGCAATGGTAAACCGATCCTGCAGTTTGGCGCAGCTAGTCAAAGCCGCATCAATAATATCCCCCACCCCGCTGTCCGTGCCTTCATTGCTGGCGCGGTGAGAACAGGCATCAGGAAAGAGATAAAGCGTCGGCTCATCGTACTCTTCCAGTTTGGTGATCGCTGCCGTAAACAACCCCGTGCTGTACGCCGTGCTGGATGTGTCACCAATAGAGACCACATAACAAGGGCCGCCACCATTGGCAAAGTACAGCAGCATGCTGTAATAGAGCATATAAGGGGGAAACCTTGGCTTAGTGCCATCAAAGCTCACCGTGGTTGAAAGCAGTTTATTGCCGGTGCTCAACACCTTCTGTGAGACATCGACACTAAAAGCTTGCAATGGCGCCCGCCCAAATCGCGCCTCATATTCCACCATGGAGGTAATTCGAGTGGGGGTATTGGGGATCGGGTTGCCATTTTCATCCTCCGCCTTTTCGGTAAATCCAATAAAGGCAGGAATGGCAGTCTCCACAGCGGCAACGGAGGGAGGGAACTTGGTGATCTCTTCAATATAGACCCCGGGGGTATTATACGAAGCCATAATCAGTCCTCTTACTGCGGCTTTCATTAGCCACAGGGTTAACGGTTGTTAAATACCATCAACAGACTTCGGACAAGGTCCCTTGCTAACGGGGTTCTACACGAGCCACAAAACGATAACCTTGGGCAGGCGCGAGCGCTTGAGATTGATTGATAAATACCGCCACCAATCCATGCCCCCCATCGCCTACCAG
The DNA here is from genome assembly GCF_003336225.1 of Corallincola holothuriorum. Taxonomy (NCBI): domain Bacteria; kingdom Pseudomonadati; phylum Pseudomonadota; class Gammaproteobacteria; order Alteromonadales; family Psychromonadaceae; genus Corallincola; species Corallincola holothuriorum. Next base: position 325,442 of record NZ_QPID01000004.1, on the reverse strand, counting down.
ATTATCGTCAAAATAAACTGTCAGCCTTTGTGCCGGCGCATTGTTAGGCGCCAAGGTGTATCGGCCAAACGGCAAGCCGGAAAAATCGACAGAAACAGGGGTATCGCTACCTACCTGTGTTACCGCAATAGATTTCACAATGGTTTCCGAAAATTGTGCCCTGATATCTATCGCTGAAGCGCCAATAGGCAAGTTCATACGCGCTTGGTAGTGCTGGGAAACAATGAGTGCACCATCCTGCTCACCCAGCAGCGCTGTTTGACTGAGAGAAGCCACTGCCGTTTGGCGAAGACTGCCATCGGCAGCCCGGTTCTGCAGGTGCATATGTCGCAAGCCAAGGCCTGCGAAATCAGCTTGATAGCGTTGATAAAAGCCGTCAGGTAAACGGATAGAAAAATCAAACTGGGTTAGCGCGCTGATCGCGCCAATAACGGGGGACTCCGCCCACGGGTTACGACTGTAATACACCTCAGCCATATTGTTGCGTTTCCTAAATAGCAAACCGTGATTGGCCATTCGCTTACTACAACGCCCAGTCGGAGAGAATCTAGCAGCAATAGGCAAGCCGCTGTCATTGTCGACTAATTCGATACTAAACAGAGGCAGATAATCACGGCGAAAACTCATGGCTTAATCAACCTCGTATTCACTTGCATTGAGGTAATTTCAGGGCCTGACACTGATTCTTGCGCTTGGATTTTCACTAGTCGCACTTTGTACAAAATCGACGGGTAGTAGCTGCCCCCCAAGACCCCCCATAACTGGTTTAACTGCTCGAATCCGACGTTATGCAGATCGAATACAAGTCGCTCCAGCCCGGCGGGCCAAAGGTTGGGATCAGAGGCATTGTTATGATCAAAATAGCGCTGGGATTGAAACCGCTCAACCGTCTGCGACAAACGCAAAAGGCTGGTTTCATATTGGCTAAAATCAAATGAGATCAATAGAAACAAATTGAGTAATACAGGGGGCTGTTGATATTCGAATGAGTTGAGCGTTCTTACCGTGTGACTTTGATTTCTAAGGGCTGATTCTTCAGCCAGACTCACCAGAGTAAGCCGGACACCCGCACTACCAATATCTTTTAGTTCATGGGCATGTCCCAGCGTCACCTCAGTATCTGCAAGGCTGAGATACTCTCTGACCTCTCTGCGTATATACTCCAGTGCATCTGCAATCATGTCGCCACATCCCTGTTACGTCGATTGGGAACTACCCTATACAGACCCTAGACAACAAAGCGGTAGATGGCGAACCTGAGAGCATCGAAAACAGCTATTGCGTTGAAAAGTTTAAAAATATTATTTAGAAATAAATAATAGCCGCACGAACTATAAGGGGTAACTGAATAACCAATGACTAACCTAACGAGAATGACCAATGACGCCAGCGATTAACCTTGCCAAGCAGCAGGCGATAGTGCACTGGGTCCATCAGTACAAACACGATCCCGCAACTGACTCCTATGGCCTGGAAGCAGCGGAGAAACTCGACGTTGACGCTGAGAAGGTATTCAAAACATTGGTTGTACAGCTAGAGACTAAGGAGCTTGTCGTTGCCGTGATCCCTGTGTGTCATAAACTCAGTATGAAATCGTTAGCGAAAAGCTGTAACGCCAAGAAAGCAGTCATGGCACCGCAACAAGCGGTAGAAAGAGCGACCGGATATATCCTCGGTGGCGTCAGCCCCTTAGGGCAAAAGAAACGCCTCCGCACGCTAATCGATGAGTCAGCAAACGCCTTCAATACCATCTATGTCAGCGCCGGAAAACGGGGATTAGAGATCGAGCTGGCTGCAACTGATTTACGACGTCTGATCAATGGCAAATTTGCTGTGCTGACTTGCTCCTAAGTCACGCACAGCCAGCACACCAAGCAAGGATTTCAATACAAAAATTCCACATGAGCCAGAGCTAACCGCAAAATATAGTACAGAAACATGCTTACATTAACCGATAGTATTGACGCTTGATTGCTCCGTGAGGCCATCAGCAGCGATTGGCCGTTTCTCGATAAAGGTCGCTCGCACTCTTTTTGACACCAACATGTAAGGGATCCAGATAAGCGCCACAATCGCTGTCTGCGCTAACTCTTTCACAGTTGCCGGGTCAAATATCGGTTCATCTGGAAATAGGAATGAGGTAAGCCATGCGTCCAAAGGCAACACACCCAATGAAACAACTGAAACCAGAATGAACAGCAACGGAAAACGGTAGTGCTTAGTAAAAAACAGATACAGCAGCGCAACAGAAGCAATCAGCATCCCTATGTTGAACGTCACCTCACCAATAATTAATGGTGCCCACATTGGATGGTAATACTCAGAGCCGGCCGTGGTTAGCTGCTGCCACGTATCGTCGATAAAAATAGGAACAAAGATAGGTAAGGTTTTCACAAGTAAAACTATGGGCTTCAGCACCACACCGATAGCCACTAAGATCAGCCACCCTCCGATTCCCTGATATTTTTTGTCATCATCCATTTGACGGTCTTCCATCAGCTTCCCTTATATCTAAAATAACAGCGCCCACTGGCACACATAATTTGTCATGTAAGCGGCAACACTATTCACCGCGTTTAACCGGATCATGCACTGATATAAACACGCCCACAACTAGACCCATTTAAAAACAGCCAAAAATCATCAGTCAATCAATTTCTTATCGCACTAACCCGCTATCCGATAAACTGACACCACAATAAAAGCCACTTGGTTTGACCCAAGTGGCTTTTATTAACACAACATGCGATGCGTGCCGCTAGGGCCTATTGATAAAGCGCCAACAACGCTTGCACTGGATGCTTAGGTTTAAAGCCGTCAAAACGCTTCACCTGACTACGGCATGAGTAACCGGTAGCAAGTACAGCCTCAGTAGGATTATCCTTAATTGGATCTTGCCAACTAAGTTCGTAGATCCCTTTCGAATTGTCATAGTTTGGCGCTTCATGACCATAGGTACCCGCCATGCCACAACACCCTACTGGCTGATTTGCCAGCGGAATCCCAAACAGTTCGAAGATCTTCTGCCAATCGCTGTCACTGGTAGGTAACGCGGTTTTTTCTGTGCAGTGACCAAACAGTTTGTAGGCTGGTTGCTTACTCAGTTCCACTGTCGGTTTCGGCGGCTCCGGCTGGGTTTTCAGGAACCACTCCTGGAACAGCATCACCTCGAAATCACCACGAGCTTCTCCCAGCGCATGAACATATTCATCGCGATAGGTCATCACCAGCGATGGATCTACCCCGACCATAGGCATGCCCAGCTCATAGACCTGTTGCAAAAACTCAGCACTGTCTTTAGCCGTTTTGGCAAATGCAGTCAAAAAGCCTTTCACATGCTGTGGTTTACCATTGGGTTTGAATGGCAGTAGCACTGGCTTATAACCCAGTTTTTCGATCAGCAATAGCAGATCACGGACAACATCGGCATCGTAATAGGTGGTGAACGGATCCTGTACCACCAGCAGATACTCACCGCGTTGCGCTTCTGGGATCGCCTGCAGATCAGACAGTTCATAGCCTAAGGCAGCATGGCCGTGCATTGACTGCTTTAACGTCGGTGTACTGATCAACGGCGCGTCCACAAATCCTACGGTTTTCTTGGTCAAAAACTTAACCCAAGCTTGCTTAAGGAAGAAGTTAATAAACCCTGGGAATTTGGCCATCAACGGCAGCGCTTTTTCGATATTCGCAACCAGATAATCACGCGCGGGACGCAAATATCGCGTGTGATACAGGTTCATAAAGCGGGCACGGAATGTCGGTACATCGACTTTGATAGGACACTGGCTGGTACAGGCTTTACACGCCAAGCAACCTTTCATCGCTTCCATCACTTCGTGGGCGTAATCGTATTCGCCCTGCGACTTGCGCCATGTGTTACCCACTTTATCTACCAGATGCTTAATGCTTAATCCGCCACGCTGCGTTTGCTGTTCGAGAGCGAGTACATCCACCCCTTCGTTTTCAGCTAAACGCAACCATTCGCGCACTAAACCGGCACGCCCTTTCGGCGAATGACGACGATCTTTGGTGATCTTCATCGATGGGCACATTGGGCTAGTCAGATCGTAGTTAAAGCACAGGCCATTACCATTGCAATCAACGGTTTGGGTGAAGCTATCACGCACCTTAACTGGGATCTGGCGATCGTAAAAACCACGCTTAGTTGCATCCACCGACACCAGCTGAGCGTCAGATTCAAACGGCGTACAGATCTTGCCAGGATTTAAGCGGTTAAATGGGTCAAATGCGGATTTAATCTTGCGTAACTCACCCCATAGTTCGTCACCGAAAAACGCTGGTGAATATTCGCTACGATAGCCTTTGCCATGCTCACCCCACATCAATCCGCCATACTTGGCAGTCAATGCCACCACTTGATCGGAGATCTTACGCAGCAACACTTCCTGTTCGGGATCACACATGTCCAGCGCCGGACGCACATGCAACACACCCGCATCCACATGTCCAAACATACCGTAGTTAAGCTGATGATCATCCAGTAGCTGGCGAAACTCCATGATGAAGTCTGCCAAGTTTTCTGGGGGCACACAGGTATCTTCAGCAAAAGCGATCGGCTTTTTACGCCCTTTGGCAGCGCCGAGCAGGCCCACAGCTTTCTTGCGCATACCATAAATGCGGTTAATGGAAGCCAGATCTTCTGTGACCTGATAACCAATCACGCCGCCTTGCTCATCGGCGATCAGTTTGTCCAACTGCACACGTAAAGCCTGCAGTTTGGCTTGCTGATCATCAGCACTGTGATCGGCAAACTCAACAATATTAATACCAAGCAACTCTTTACCCGGAACGTCGGTGATCAACTCTTTCACCGAGTGCCAAACGATATCTTCTTTGGCTAAATTCAGTACCCTTGAGTCGATCGTCTCAACCGACAATGCATCCGCTTTCACCATTACAGGCGCATTACGTAAGGCCGATTCAAAACTGTCGTACTTCACGTTAACCAGAGCACGATGCTTAGGTATCACCGTTGTATTAAGCTTGGCTTCTGTGATTATTGCTAAAGAGCCTTCCGAGCCCGCCAGCAAGCGACTTGCATCCACTTCAGTCTGATCATCATTTAACGCATGCTTGAGATCATAGCCAGTCAAAAAGCGGTTCAATGGGGGGAACTTATCCAAGACAGCCTGACGCTTATCACGACAACTGGCCAGAATTTGACGATAAAGTTTGGCGACCGTGCCCTCACCTGCAGCTAAGGTTTCCGCCTCGGCCAGGGGGATCGGCAGGGTGTCAATTTCGGTGCCGTCGACCAGTACAGATCGCAATCCTAGAATGTGGTCACTGGTTTTGCCATAAACCAGTGAACCCTGCCCTGAGGCATCGGTATTGATCATGCCGCCAACGGTGGCACGGTTTGACGTGGAGAGATCCGGTGAGAAAAACAAACCATGGGGGCGGAGCGCATCATTGAGTTGGTCTTTAACCACACCGGTTTCGACCCGAACCCAGCCCTCTTCAGCGTTGACTTCCAGCACGCGATTCATGTGTCGCGACAGATCCACGACTAAGCCAGGTGTTAAGGATTGTCCATTGGTGCCGGTACCGCCGCCACGAGCGCTAAAAGTAATAGCCTGAAAACGTTTTTCATTGGCTAATGCGGTCATCAGCTGCACATCTTGATGATGCTTAGGGAACAAAACCCCTTGGGGAAGCTGCTGATAAACACTGTTGTCGGTAGCAACAGCTAACCGACTGCCATATTGCTTTTCAATATCGCCTTCAAAACCGGCTTGCTCTAAGGCTTGTAGGTATGCCAGACACTCAGGCGCCAGCAGGTGTTGATGACCTATCTTGGGTATCATGAAATGCCAATCTCTCGCCGCTTAAACTTAAAAGGGGGCGCATTATATCACGGCATATCGCCGCTTTGTTCTCACAAATAGAGAGCGCTTACCAGTTATTCACCGGGAGCGAGGCATTTGGATCATTGTTATCTAATGTTTCGGCGCTACTTCAAACGGGACAGCTTATGCTAAGGGCAGATGCGCAACCGGATCATCTAACCGTTTAAGCGTCAATAAAGCGCGCTGACCAATCGCAACGCCAGCATTAGGAAACACTATCGCTTCACCCTCATGCTCGGCGACATAACTAACATCACCGTCATGACACAAGCGCTCTCCCTTGGCAAAACCAGTGAAATTATCAATATCGTCAGCAAAACTCAGGTGAAACTCGTCAGAGCGTTTATGAATAGAGCGGCACACCTGGAAGAAGCTCACAGTAGATGGCAAGCCAGCAGATGACGGCGAGAATCGCTCAGCGATTAGTTCCTGCAAAACATGCTCAGTAGCGAGATAATCTTGCAGTCGGTTTTCACCAAACGGTTTTACTTTTCCAAGCTCAACGGTAGCTGCTTGAGCAGCATATTGCCGCGAACTGAAATAGCTAAATGTCCCGGTTGGCTCGTGGGACAACAGGATGGCCGAGCACTCAAGTGCAGCCAGTAGCTGGATAAATTCGGCACAATAAGGTTGACCATGAAGGAAAGGATGTACGGCAAATTTCTCATGCTTAGAACCACGAATTGCCGTGTGTAGATCCAGATGAATACGACGCCGGCCAGCACCTGCGGCAGTATAAAACTGATCTAATACCGCCATCAGCTCAGTGGCCCGACACTGCTCCTGATTGGCATCACCCGTTAACTGTTCGGGTTTGAATAACCTATTTAAATTCTCATCAACAAAACGGGTGCCCTGCTTCATCGCTGGAATATTGCCAACAATCACCAGTAGCCTAACGCCCAACGTCAATGTGCCATTCACGATCGCATTCACCAGTCGGTTGCAGATCTCAATTGGCGCCGTTTCATTCCCATGGATCCCACAGGACAACACCAAATCTGTCTGCGCGGCCTTAGCTAATGGCTCCAACAAGAGTATGCCCTCGCCGAGCCAAGCATATTGAACGCCACGATGTTGCCAGTTCAGTTGCGCAGAGTCGTTCCCTGCTGCAGAAAGAAGCTCGGTTAGAAAATCACTATTATCGAGTAGGTGCTGAGCGTTCAAGCTTTTATCCTTTTTCACAGCTAAGTGCCAACAGACCTTTACTATAACGGCGTTACAACACGCGGCAAGGGCTGTCTTAAAAGCTGCAAAATGCGTATACTTCGGCGCTGTAACGTCTGTATGACAGGTGTAGGTTTTTATCCAGTATTCTCACCTACACTCTTCACTTTATCATCACGGGATCACCAGATAGATGGTCGACACCTTAATCCGTCCCGACCGGGATCAAATTCAGCATTGGCTCGACTCTTTCAGCGTAGAAACCTATCTCTGCGACAACTGCCAAGCTATTCACTTAACCGCTTTGCAGCGCTGCGAAGGGGTAATGGAAGCACGCCTATTCACCGATCCTGAATGGGTATTGCTTTCCTGTGAGGCAGAATTAAAACCCACGGGCTTACTGCCGCTGCTGGGAGAAATGGGGAATCTCAATGCAACTTACCCCACCACGAAGATCTTTGTCGATATTCAGGATTCGACTTTACCCCGCCTTGTCGTCAGTCAATCCCTGTATGTGGGCGCAGGGGTCACGCTCAAACAGTTTGAACATTTCTTTACCCAGACCAGTGAAATAATCGAGCAGGTCGTTGGTGAGTGTAATGATAATGGTGTATTGATGCCGAATGATGAAGAAGCTCCAGTCGAGGCCTCTTCTACTAACACGGTGCATTAATCTCCTTGATAGTCTCTATCTCGGCGACCAGTAAAGTTTATTTAGGAAAAATATGTTTAAAGATAACCCTCTTCTGCAACAGCTGAAAAGCGAGATCAAAGCGGCTGCACCTAAGGTCGAAGGCACAATTCGTGGCACAGACAAAAGTTACGGTTTTTTAGAGACCGACAAAGGCAAACGCTACTTTGTCCCGCCTCCGGCAATGAAAACCGTGCTGCATGGAGACCGGGTTGTCGCTGTACTGCGTAAAGATGGCGAGAAAGAGAGTGTTGAGCCAGACAGTTTGCTCGAAGCAGGGCTAGACAGATTTATCGCCCGCATTAAATATCGTAAAGACCGCCGCCCTGCGCTTGTTGCTGACCATCCGCAAATCAAAACCCAGATCAACGCTCGAAATGAGGCGGGTCAAGACGTTACTTTCGAAGAGGGAGATTGGGTGGTTGCTCGCCTGCAACGCCATCCGCTTAAAGGTGATAACACGTTTTTTGCCAGTATCGAACGAAAGATCACCAGTGCAAATGATAAACTGGCGGCATGGAAGGTAGTTCCAGCCACGCACGAGTTACCGGATCAACCGCCGGCAGAACAAGCCTACGAGCAACTTCAGGATGAAAGCGAACGTCTGGACCTGACCGAGCAACCTTTCTTTACCATCGATAGTGCATCGACCAAGGATATGGACGACGCCTTGATGATCCGCGAAACGGGCAATGGTTGGGAACTGACCATCGCTATCGCCGATCCAACCGCTTACATTGCAGATGGCTCTGCACTGGACGAAGAAGCTAAGCAACGGGCATTTACCCTCTACCTTCCCGGACACAATGTGTCTATGCTACCGCCGAAATTGAGCGAAGAGTTATGCTCATTGGTGGCAGGAGAGAAACGCCCAGCATTATGTTGTCGTGTCACCATAAATGAGGATGGCGCCCTAAGCGGAAATAGCGAATTCTTCCTCGCCTGGATTAAATCGCAACACAAACTCAGTTACAGTAATGTCGCCGCTTTCTTAGGTGACAACACAGCGCAAAGCTCAGACAACGATACCCTCAACTGGCAACCCGATGATGCTTTATCGGCACAACTTAAAGCGCTGCACCAATTTACCCTGGCACGCAGCAATTGGCGTCACGAACATGCATTAATATTCCCTGAACGCCCCGATTACCGCTTTGAAGTGAATGCTCAGGGAGAGGTTGAAGCAATCCATGTTGAGCATAGAAACATTGCCCATCGCATGGTTGAAGAATCTATGTTGGTGGCCAATGTAAGCGCTGCAAACTGGCTGAAAGCAGAACTAAACAGTGGCATCTTCAATGTTCACAACGGGCTTGATCCAGAGAAGGTTGATGACGTTATTGCGATAGTGAATGAGCAAGGCGGCAATTTTAATCGCGAAACCCTGCTGACGTTAGATGGCTTCTGCGATCTTCGGCGTTGGCTTGATGCACAGGAGACCGGCTACCTCGATGCGCGGATCCGCTCCAAACAGAGTTATAGCCTGATCCACCATGAGCCGGGCCCACACTATGGCTTGGGTTTCGAAAGCTATGCGACGTGGACATCACCAATCAGAAAATACGGCGATATGATCAATCATCGGTTATTAAAAGCGGTTCTGGCCAATAAAACCGAGGTTGTGTCGAAACCCACTGCAGAACTCGTCGACCACCTTACCCTTCAGCGCAAGCGTAACCGCCAAGCCGAGCGCTCTATGTCGGATTGGTTGTATGTGAATTTTCTCGAAAAAGCGGTAAAAGAGAAAACTGAATTCAGCGCAGAAATTATCGATCTTAATCGTGGCGGCGCGCGCGTAAGGTTACTTGATAATGGCGCGATGGCGTTTGTACCGGCCTCTCTTATTCACAGTAAAAAAGAAGAGCTAGAGATCGACCGTGATGCCGGAACCCTCAAAATAAAACAGGAAGTGGCATTGAAGCTTGCCGACCAGATAACTGTGGTATTAACAGAAGCACGCAGCGCCACTCGCTCCTTAGTCGCCCGTCTCGCCGAGACACTAAGCTAAAATGCGCCAATTTCATTGAATCGTTAAGAACGGGGATGGCAATCAGTCGTCCCCTTCTCGCTCAACTAGCACCAGGTCACTCCGCCAACATATGTAAGCCCCCTCACATTTCCTATCTATATCAGCGATAGTTACTACTAATTAGACAAATAGGTAGTACGCTTAACCTATTGGTACGGCGGACTATTTATCAAACGGATGCTGAGCTCAGGCCTGTCGAAGAAAATATCTATTCCACTGCATTTGGTGATGCTGGTGCCCATCGTTGGCTACGGCTTATACCACTTGTTCAAAGAAAACATCATTGTCGGCACTCTGCTGATGCTCATCGCACTGCCACTCATTCTTTCAACAGTCAGGTTAGCCCAAAGTAAAAACAACGTTCTCTACAGCCGCATTTTTATCTTACTGGCCAGCGGAGGCATGCTTGCTATCTGCTATCTCCTCGGTATTAGAGGGCTAATTTTCTGTTTTGGTTTAACATCCATGCTGTTCTTTGTCTTTGGCTTCCGCCTCGGCTTAATACTCAGTATCTGTTTTACCAGTTTTGCCCTGCTCGCAGCACTCAATAGTGCGCCCGCGATCATGGTGTTGAAATTTGCCATCGGTTTAGCCCTATCACTGATTTTTACCGCCTTCTTCGCTTATCAGGTAGAAGATAAAAACGACGCATTAGAACAACAGGCAAATCGGGATCCCCTCACCGGCGCGCTGAACCGCCGAGCAATGAAGCCCGCGCTGCAGGAGGCGATCCGTCTGAAACTCAGATACCACAGGCATTACACGCTTATCTGTGTTGACCTTGATCACTTCAAACGAGTAAACGACGAACATGGTCATACTGTCGGCGATGATGTGCTTAAGTTGTCGACCCAGTGCTTAAAGAAAGAGCTACGAAAAACCGATCATCTGTACCGCTTTGGCGGTGAAGAGTTTGCCATCTTATTGCCTGAGACCGAGCAGATGGATGCCATGGCTGTGGCAGAAAAGCTACGTAATGCAATAACAAACATTGCATTACCCAACGATATAAAACTAACGGCAAGCTTTGGTGTTGCCGAGTTAGTACTGAACGAAACCACTGACAGTTGGCTAAAACGTGCTGACGCGAGACTTTATCAAGCCAAAGATTCCGGTAGGAACCAAGTCGTCGCTGAATAGTATTCGATTTAGTAAGCCACCGTTCAGCGCTCCGCCAAACCATTTCCCTGCTTGCAACACCAACCAACCATAAATGGATAATCAGTTGCCGCTGCTAGGGCAATAAAAAAGCCACCCGAAGGTGGCTTTTTCAACGTTCTTTATTATCTAAAGAATTATTTTACTGGACACTTGGTCAGCTTCCAGATGTCACGTACGTAATCTTCCATAGAGCGGTCTGAGTTAAATTTACCCATAGTCGCTGTATTGATGATCATTGCACGTGCCCAGCCAGCTTTGTCGCTATAACGGCTGTCAGCATCTTTCTGAGCATCTGAGTAAGACTGGAAGTCAGCCAGAGCCATGTACGGGTCACCACCGTCAAGCAAGCTGCGCTTGATGCTAGACAGTTCACCAGGCTTACCAGGTGTGAAGTAGTCAGTATCTAACCAATCCAGAACAGCTTTCAGCTCTGGGTTGCTGTAGTAGTAGTCCCAAGGGTTGTAACCCTGAGCCTGCAACGCCTGAACTTCATCAACGTTCATACCGAAGATACATACGTTCTCTTCACCAGCTTCTTCAGCGATCTCGATGTTAGCACCGTCAAGTGTACCAACAGTCAAGGCACCGTTCAGAGCCAGCTTCATGTTACCAGTACCTGAAGCTTCGTAACCGGCCAGAGAGATCTGCTGTGACAAGTCAGCTGCAGGGATCAATTTCTCAGCAATAGTTACACGGTAGTTAGGCAGGAATACAACCTTCAACTTACCTTTGATGCGTGCATCACTGTTCACTTTCTCTGCAATGCAGTTCAGTGCGTAGATGATGTCTTTCGCCAGCTTGTAGCCAGGTGCTGCTTTAGAACCGAAGATAACAACACGAGGATTCATGTCGTAGTCTGGGTTTTCCAACAGACGACGGTACAGAGCCAAGATGTGCAACAGGTTCATCTGCTGACGCTTGTACTCGTGAAGACGCTTGATCTGAATATCGAAGATAGCCGTTGGGTCAACTTCAACACCGGTCAGTTCAAGGATAGTCGCAGCCATGTCAACTTTGTTGGCAAGTTTGATATCCATGTATTCTTTTTGGAATGCAGGATCATCAGCGTACTTAGCGATATCACGAAGCAACTCAAGGTCACGCGGCCAGTTTTCACCAACTTTTTCAGTCAGCAATGCAGACAGGCGTGGGTTACAAGCCTTCAACCAACGACGCGGTGTAATACCGTTAGTCACGTTAGTGAATTTGCCTGGGAACAGTGCGTCGTACTCTGGGAACAAGTCTTTCTTAACCAGTTCAGAGTGAATTTGAGCAACACCGTTAACCTTGAATGAACCAACAACAGACAGGTGGCCCATGCGAACTTTACGAGAGTCGCCTTCTTCGATGATAGAAAGCTTAGCTTTGATTTCATCGTTGCCAGGCCACTTAACTTCAACTTCGTCTTCCAGGAAGCGACGGTTGATTTCGTAAATGATCTCAAGGTGACGAGGAAGAACACGCTCGAACAAAGATACGTCCCACTTCTCCAATGCTTCTGGCAGCAGAGTGTGGTTAGTGTATGCGAATGACTCACGACAGATAGTCCAAGCGTCATCCCAGTTCAGGTCATGCTCGTCAACCAACAGACGCATCAACTCAGGGATAGCTACCGCAGGGTGAGTATCGTTCAGCTGCATCACGTTCTGAGTAGAGAACTTGCTCCAATCGTTACCGTGTGCACGGCTATAACGACGGATGATATCTTTCAGTGAACATGCACAGAAGAAGTACTGCTGAATAAGACGTAACTGCTTACCAGCTTCAGTTTCATCGTTCGGGTAAAGAACTTTAGAAACTGCTTCAGCTTCTGCGTTCTCTGCTTGTGAATCGATGTAACCACCAGCGTTGAATACATCCCAGTTGAAGAAATCAGAAGCACGTGATTCCCACAGACGCAGAATGTTTACAGTTTCTGCACCGTAACCAACAATTGGAACATCCCAAGGAATACCCTTGATCACGCGGCCAGGGTGCCACTTCTTCTTCATGTTACCAGTTTCGTCGAATACAGTTTCAACGTAACCGAACAGAGGAACCTGCTGTACAGACTCAGGACGGCAGATTTCGAACGGGCTGCCGTACTCACGCCACTCATCTGGGCGCTCAATCTGACGGTTATCACGGAATTCCTGACGGAATAAACCGTGCTCGTAGTGGATACCGTAACCGATAGCTGGGTAGTTCAGGGTTGCAAGCGAGTCAATGAAACATGCTGCAAGGCGGCCTAAACCACCGTTACCCAATGCCATGTCTGGCTCTTCATCAAGAATTACAGAGATGTCTTGACCAAGATCTTTAAGCGCATCTGCGGCTGCATCAAATACACCCAGGTTATGGAGGTTGTTTGAAAGCAGACGACCCATAAGGAATTCAGCAGACAGATAGTGCACTGCACGGGTATCTGCTTCGAAGTGAGCTTTCTGTGTTTGACGCAGACGCTCGTATACGAAATCGTTTGCAGCTGCAGCAGTTGCTTCAGCCCATGCACGATTGCTTGCCTTGTTTTCATCTGTACCCAAAGTTGAGTGCAGATGCTTCAGGATGCTTTCCTTAAAATCTGTTGTGTTCAAAGAGAATGACGCTGCAGGAGCCGCCTTCTTTTTTGCACTAGCAGTAGTTTTCTTGGTTGCCATGGTATTACTGTCCTTCGTTAAGTTGTTACGGGACATACTGTTGCTTACCGATTAAAAATCGAGCAAACATTCTGTTGTAAAATTTCAAAGGTGCCAAATCGTAACGGGTGACACACTATATTTTTTTGATCCAAGTCTGATTTTTCGCGGCTTTACTGTAATGAGTTTTCATCATTTTTCAATAAAACCGTGAAAACAGTACAAAAAAGCAGCATTAACAGCCTGATTTTGCAAAAGCAGCCGCAACAATCTGCTGAGCTTCCTCTTGGATCTGCTTCAAATGATCTCGACCAATGAAGCTTTCTGTATAAATTTTGTAGATTTCTTCCGTTCCTGACGGACGTGCTGCAAACCAGCCATTTTCCGTAACCACTTTTAGGCCACCAATAGCTGCACCATTTCCTTGAGCATGTGTCAGCTTAGCAACAATTGGCTCACCTGCCAGTGTTGCAGCTTCGACCATCTCAGGAGTGAGGTTAGAGAGCACTTTTTTCTGTTCGTGGTTGGCTGGCGCGTCTAGGCGTTCATAGACGGGACTGCCAAACTTAGCTTCAAGCTGCTGGTACAACTGCCCTGGATCTTTCCCCGTGACAGCGGTGATTTCTGCTGCGAGTAGCGCCAGAATGATGCCGTCCTTATCGGTACTCCATACAGTGCCATCAAAACGCTGGAATGAGGCACCAGCGCTCTCTTCACCACCAAAGCCAAAGCTGCCATCAAACAAGCCGTCAACAAACCATTTAAAGCCAACAGGGACTTCACATAGCTTACGACCTAAACTCTCCGCCACGCGGTCGATCATCGAGCTAGAGACAAGCGTCTTACCAATCGCCATATCTGCGCCCCAATCTTTACGATGGGTAAACAGGTATTCGATGGCAACGGCGAGATAATGATTTGGATTCATCAAGCCAACGCTTTTTGTCACAATGCCATGACGATCATTATCAGGATCATTACTGACTGCCACATCAAACTTATCTTTTAGCTCGATTAGGCTTGCCATTGCATAGGGGCTGGAGCAATCCATGCGGATCTTGCCATCCTTATCAACGGTCATAAAGGCAAACGCTGGGTCAACACGGTCGTTAACGACTTCGATATCGATACCATACTTGGCTTTAATCGCAGGCCAGAAAGCGATACCAGAGCCACCGAGAGGATCTACACCTAACTTAACACCCGCCTTTTTGATCGCTTCCATGTCGATAACTTTTCCTAAATCATCAACATAAGGCGTGACGTAGTCATAAGCGACAGCAAGCGGAGAGGCCATCGCCTCTTCCGTGGTGACGATGTTAACGCCATCCAAGTGGGCAGCCAACAGCTGGTTAGCTCTCGCCTGAACGATGGCCGTTGCCGTGCCATCTGCTGGTCCACCGTTGGTGGGGTTATATTTAAAACCGCCATCTTCAGGTGGATTGTGAGAAGGCGTGATCACGACACCATCAGCGAGACCTTCACTACGATCTTGGTTGTAGCTTAAAATCGCATGGGAGATCACTGGCGTAGGAGTGTATCCCAACCCTTCTTGGTAACGCACCTCAATACCATTTGCTATAAGCACTTGCAGTGCTGAACCAAACGCAGCTTCAGACAATGCGTGGGTATCAAAACCTACGAACATAGGTCCAGTCGTGCCTTGTTCTGCACGATATTCCACTAAAGCTTGAGTGATAGCGAGAATGTGCGCTTCGTTAAACGAACGCTTTAATGAAGAGCCTCGATGCCCAGAGGTACCAAAGCTCACCAATTGTGATGCTTCACTGACGTCAGGCTGATACTGATAGTACGCAGCCATTAGCCGTGGAATATTACACAACTGCTCTGCACCAGCGGGTTTGCCGGCTTGTGGATGTAATGCCATAGGTATTACCTACCCTACTCTATTATGAAACTATCTCTTGGATTTCTTGCCGGCGACCACAGGCAAGCTTTTTAATAACAGCTCGGTCTGTGTTTCATTCAACGCCAACATGCCCGCAACACGCTTAAGCATGGCGCGTTTCTTTCCGGTATTTGTATTCGTAATAACCCAATAGGGGGAATCTGGGATTTGACGAGGCGCAGTGCTGCTCCCCGCCGCCATCAACTCAGATTGGCTGGTGGCAAAATAGATGCGGTTACGCCCCTTGATTTCTAGTACCGACGAGAATTGCTTAGGCGCATACTTATGAAGCAAAGATAAAAGGTAAACGAACCGCCCAACCGCCCCTTTTTGACTGGCTAGTTGGCGACTATCAATGGAAAAATCTGAAGTGGTAGGCACCACCTCTTTTGGCGCACCAACGGACGTTTCTTCAACCGGCTTGGCCGCTTCTTCGTCCATTGCCACTAAGCGGCGGAGGATATCCGAAGCACTCTCACCGATGCGCTCCGTCTTACTCGCTATAAACTGGTATAGGTCTTCATCTACTTCGATGGTTTTCATTCTTCTTGTCACCGCTTCCGTTTGCGCTGGCACAAAATGGGCAACATTATACATACCCGCACTGAAATTCCCACTTCGCTAATTCAGCCAATGCAATGATTACTTGCCCAGCCCCGATTCCAAAGGCAAACTTCGCCACGCTAAAAGAAACGAGAACAGAGCATGCAATTACATTTTCAGCGCCAAGGTCAAGGACCTACCGTTATCCTTATTCACGGCCTATTCGGCAGCCTGGAAAACTTAGGCGCCCTGAGCCGACATCTACAAACTCATTTTGATGTCGTCAGTGTTGATCTGATCAACCATGGTCGCTCTGGTCATAAGGATGCCACCAACTACATCGATATGGCGGGCGACATAATAGAGACTATGGACGCGCTAAACATTGAGCGAGCGCATTGTGTTGGTCACTCTATGGGCGGCAAAGTCGCCATGGAGTTAGCCATGCTAGCCCCCCACCGCTTTAAACGAATAGTCGTCGCAGATATCGCCCCAGTTAAATATCCCAGCCATCATGTTCAGGTGTTAAAAGGGCTGGCCGCTCTCAACCAGCAGTTACCCGTGGCAAACCGACAGCAAGCCGATCAGATTTTGCAGGAATTTTTACCCGATGTCGGCGTACGCCAGTTTCTGTTGCGAAATGTCACGCGCTCAGATGTCGGCTTGATATGGCAATTCAATTACCGCGGTACCTTAGCCAGTTACGACGCTATCCGAGAGCCGACCTCAGCGCAGCCCGCATTTATTGGACCTACCCTGTTTATTAAAGGTGAGCAGTCCGATTATATCTTGCCGGAACATCGTCCAGCCATTATGGCGAGATTCCCTAATGCAACAGCGAAAATCATCCAGGGAACAGGGCATTGGCTGCATGCCGAAAAACCAGGCTTGTTTAATCGCTTAGTTGAACAGTTTTTGCTACCAGATGAGGATTAACCCAACTTTATCCCTGTGATATAGTGCGCGCCTCTTTGCCATCAGGAGCCTGATATGCTCGCAGAGCATTTTGAACAGATAGAGGCGATTGGCCTTAACCTGTTCTTTGCAGCCATCTTCTTACTTATCGGACTTGCCATTCAAGATGTGTTGAAAAAAGGCGATGTGCCTAAATTTGGGCGCGCAGTAGTTTGGTTGGTACTGTTTTTTGGTTGTGCAGGGTTCATTGCAAAGGGAGTTATTCAGTTCATTATGGAAAGTGGTAGTGGAGTCAATGGCTGAACATGGCTAAAGAAAATACCGACCGAACAACCATAGATCTATTTGAGCAACAAAGACGTCCAGGACGCCCTAAAACCAGTCCTTTGTCCCGTGATGCCCAACTAAAGATCAATAAACGTAACCAACTTAAACGCGACAAAGCCAATGGGCTGAAACGCGTAGAAGTTAAACTGCATCAAACACTGATTGATCAGTTAGATGCACAATGCGAACAACACGCACTGAATCGAAGTGCCATGATCGCGTTAATATTGCAAAATGCATTATCGGAATGAACGACTTTGCCTAAGCAAGGTCCTCTACTAAAGTAACTAAAAATCAAAGCGTACAGGAAATATTCATGTCGATTGTAGGTATCTTTTTCGGAAGCGATACTGGTAACACGGAAGCCGTGGCCAAGATGATCCAAAAGAATTTGGGTAAAGGGATCGCTGACATACATGACATTGCTAAAGTCAGCCGCGATGACATCGATAAGTACAATTTCCTCCTATTAGGCATTCCGACTTGGTATTACGGCGAAAGCCAATGCGACTGGGACGACTTCTTTCCCGAGCTTGAGCAGGTAGATTTCAGTGATAAAATCGTCGGCATCTTCGGCTGTGGCGATCAAGAAGACTACGCAGAGTACTTCCTCGACGCCATGGGAACTATCCGTGATATCGTCGAAGCGAAAGGCGCCACCATCGTCGGCCATTGGAGCACCGAAGGTTACGACTATGAAGCGTCCAAAGCGATGGCGGACGAAGACCATTTCGTAGGTTTAGGGATCGATGAAGATCGTCAGCCTGAACTCACCCAGGAACGCGTTGAAAAATGGTGCAAACAGATCAGCGAAGAGATGTCTTTGGACTCTTTTGCTTAACAAACAAGTCTGTAGCAAACTGTCTCTAGGCCGCAAACGCGGCCTTTTTTGTGTCCTTCCCTAGCTAAAACTACTTGGACTTTTTATGACGCACATAAAGGGTGCGCCGCAGTTTGGCAACGAGATCACCCTGTTCATCAATCACGTTAATCACAAACTCAGGCAGATGTTTGGCACCAGCAGCAGTGGCTTCGCGGATCTCATCGATACGTTGCTGTGTCAGCTCGAAATCGGCATAAACGCGGCCTCTACCGGGCTTAATGAAATTGATATCAGCTGATTGATCACAAATCAGATAGCGGTCACCCAATAACCCCATTAACATCAGTGCATAAATAGGATCTGACATCGAAAACAGACTGCCGCCAAAATGGGTACCGTTAGCATTCCGATTCCAACGACTGAGCCTCAAGCCAACACGGCACTTTAGGTAATCATCGCTCAGTGATTCAATCCGAATGCCACAAAAAAGAAAAGGTGGCCAAAGGTTTAATAACGTTTTCAGTAACTGTGGTCGTTTAAATACTGCTCTCATTTTTCACTCATACTGGTCTGACCACAATCAAGATATTATAGGCGTACCCCATAATTCAAGAGAAACAGAATAAGTTACCGGATTTGTGGTTTATTTTAGGGCGGATAAACATATAATCAGACAGATAAATGCACAGCGATTGTGCTTCATAAGAATATGGGATTTGGGATGACCGACGAAAACCAAGCACTCAAGAAAGCCGGACTTAAGGTAACCTTGCCCCGGGTTAAAATACTTGAGCTGTTGCAGCACCCTGACAATCAACACGTAAGCGCTGAAGATCTTTACAAAAAGTTGATTGATCACGGTGAAGAGATCGGTTTGGCGACCGTTTATCGTGTACTTAACCAGTTTGACGACGCTGGTATTGTTGCTCGCCACCATTTTGAAGGCGGTAAGTCTGTTTTTGAATTATCCACCAGCCATCATCATGATCATCTAGTCTGCCTAGATTGCGGCGACGTTGTAGAGTTTGTCGATGAAACCATCGAACAACGCCAGCGGGAGATATCAAAGTCCCACAACATTGATCTCACTAATCACAGCCTCTACCTCTACGGCCATTGCACTAAAGAAGATTGCTGCAACAAGAACAAATAGTGACGCCTATCTAGCCGAAAACTCGCCCTATTGAGCGGTTTCGGCTAAACTCAGGTTTTGTAAGCTAACCATCTATTTTTATAGGGAAATATAGCTTGGCAAAGCCTCCTCTTCCAAAACAACTGCAGCAACGCTTGGTGCGTACCTACGCGAAGATAGACAATACGCACTATCAACGACCGAGAAGGTTGGCGTTTTATCGACATATCGCTATCACCAGCATCATTCTCATTGCACTCGGCTTGTTCTTGCGTTTTCACCTTATCGAAGCCGCCGAAGATCTTTTTGAATCAAAAATTAAGCAACAACTGGATTCGCAAAGTGCAGCACTGAAATTTTGGCTGAAAACAGAGACCAATCTCGCCACGCGGATCGCGTCACGTCATCGAGTATTGAAGCTTCTACAACAGATAGAATCTGCCTCGGTGACAAAAAAAGCTGAATTACAAAAGTCGTTAAGTGAAATCGTTGACCAAGAGTTGTCATTTTCTGATTCTGCAGGTTTTCTCATTATCAACAAAGACGGCTATGTCGTTGCATCCACAAATCGAGGCCATATAAACCAGCAGTTGCCCCGGGCATCGGTCAGGCTCATCGAAGTTGTCAGTGAAAGCACATTCAGGCTGAGTGAAGTGATGCATTCAGACGACTTTTTGCCAGACCAAAACCTTCCCCCAATCTTGCTGATAGCCACGCGTATAGAGCAGATGGAAAACCGAGGGTATTACTACCTGGTGGAATTGCTGGACGCATCCATTGAGTTTAATGCCATCACTTCACTGTATCGCAGTGACGAACAGATCGAGATGTACTATTTCAATAGCGACGGTTTGATGATCTCTGAAAGCCCGCTTTTGGCAGAGATAAAACAGCGAGGATTGCTGCTCAACGACCAGATCAATTCAACGATCCTCAATGTTAAGTTGGTCGATCCGGTGAGCAAGAGTCAACTGCCAATATTTCCTGTTCAACATGCTTTATCGATCGGCAACGCGACAAAATTTGAGCATTACCGCAGCTACCGCGATGAAGATGTGCTTGGCGTTTGGATTTGGGTGGATGAGCTCAATATCGGTCTAGTTGTAGAGGTAAATAAAGAGGAGATGCTGCAGCTGCTTTCACCGCTCTTGTTCACCGAATTAATGATGTTTGCTCTACTGACGCTCAGTGCCATCGCCATGGTGATTTATCAAATGCGTTTGCGGCGTCTGGATGATCAGGTAAACGCTTTTGAAAAATTGGGCCAGTACAAGTTAGAAAAGAAAATTGGAGAAGGTGGTATTGGCAGCGTCTATTTAGCGCAGCACGCCCTATTGCGCCGACCGACAGCGCTTAAAGTTCTAAAACGTAGTTTGCTTTCTGAAGAGGTCATTGACCGATTCGAATTAGAGGTGCAACAAACGGCACTGCTTGGCCACCCAAATACAATCCAGGTCTATGACTATGGCCTAAGCCCTGACGGGACTTTCTACTACGCCATGGAGTATGTTCGCGGCTTTACCCTCGCCGATTACATCAGTGAATTTGGTGCTATGCCGCAGGAGCGAGTGATCGCGATTTTGTTACAAGTGTGCGGTTCACTTGCTGAAGCGCATAGCCGCGGTCTCATTCATCGAGATATCAAGCCGCCCAATATCATGCTGTCAGAGCAAGGCGGAATTTTTGACCATGTCAAAGTGCTCGACTTTGGCTTAGTCAAAGACATCTCAGATCCGGAAGCAACTCAGCTTACACAAACACAGTCAATTGCTGGTACGCCCTCTTACATTGCGCCGGAACGACTACAAGATCCTAAGATCTGCGATCCCAGAACCGATATCTATGCGTTAGGTGCTGTGGCCTATAATATGCTTTCGGGAAAAGATCTGTTTACTGGCACCAACGCGCTGCAAATCGCCTTAGCTGCATTAAAAGAGAAACCAGTACCAATCACTGAGGTAGTCCCCAGTCCGATTGAAGCCAAGTTAGCAGCGTTGGTGATGCAATGTGTCAGCCGAGAGCCAGCACAGCGCCCCAGAGATATCTTTGAGATCATTGAAATACTGGAACCACTTCAGCGCATACACCCTTGGTCACAACAGCACGCAAAAAACTGGTGGCAAAAGTATTCTTCGCCACTATTAAGTAAGCAAGAGACCAGTAAAGAACCCATATCAGAGGCACTGAATAGCCTATGAATCTTTTCCTGTATCCAGTTTTTATTTTACTCGCACTCATGGTGACGCCCATGGCTCTCGCTAATACTGATATAGAGAATCAAGCCCTAAAGGCAGAGCTTGAACAATGGCTAACCCATAGACAACCCGCACAATTTATCGGTGCCCAAGAGCAGCCGCTAAATTACTTTCAGCATATTTCAGCAACAGATAGCGACACTGCGCTTATCTATCTACATGGCATAGAAAGTCACGCTGGTTGGTTTCATTTGGTGGGTGCCAGATTAGCCGGTATGGGCTATGACGTTATCATGCCAGACCGTCGAGGTAGTGGTACCAATCGACAAGATATGGGGCTAAGTCCAGGCTACGCTGCATCGGAACTGCAACTAATTGAAGATTTGCAGCATTTAGTTGAACAGCGCACCCGCGGTTATAAGAAACGTTATCTGATTGGCCTGTCATGGGGGGGGAAGCTGGCACTGCGTTACGCTATGAGCTATCCAGACGAGATAGACGGCTTGATACTGATTACGCCCGGCTTAGTCGCCAAAGTGGATTATTCAGTATGGCAAAAAATGCAAATTGGCTTTTGTGCTTGGCTCTGCGACAAACGGTTATTTCCCGGACTAATTAGCCCTTCAATGTTCACTGACGATCCCGCATTCGTCGAATATATCAGCAATGACCCGCTCAGAAATAGCCGTGTCAGTGCCAGCTTCCTGTGGGCGACGCGAACCATCGATAACTATATCGCCGCGGAAATAGACAGCTTCTCATTACCTATTCAACTTCACCTCGCAGAAAACGATGATATTGTCGACAATCAGGGGGTCGTTGAACTTTTAAACAGAAGTCGCTCATCAATTGAGCAAACAGACTATAAAGACCAGATCCATTCACTTCAATTTGAAACCCCAGACCAACTTAGCCGTCTAATCGCCCAATGGTTAAGCCAACAAGGAGTTGAGAATGCAAATTAAACAGGCGGAAATATCAATTCTCGCCATTCCAATGAATTTCGAAGTACAGCACGCGTTAGCTTCTCGCTCACTGGCACGTAATGTCATCGTTTGTCTGACCGACGAGAACGGTCTAAAAGCCTATGGAGAGTGCTGCCCTCGCGAGTATGTAAGTGGCGAATCCATCGACAGCGTGGTCTCTGCGTTGAATGAACGTTGGTTTCCTAAAGTTCAGGGGCTTAAGTTCACTAATTTTAGCGAATTGCAGGCTTGGATTGCATCCGCTCTGACAACACTACCGCGCAACGAACACGCAGCATTTTGCACATTAGAACTGGCGCTGCTAGATCTCTATGCTCGCAGTACAGAACAATCGGTATTACAGCTATTCAGTGCCCAACCGCAACAACCGCAACGTTACAGCGCGGTAATTGCTAGTGAGAAAATAGAGAATGTTGCAGCCAGTGCGGCAATGATTAAGCAGTTCGGCGTCAAGGCATGCAAGGTCAAACTGGTCTCAGACCTGCAGCATAACCACAAAATTCTTACCACCGTCAGAGCAGCGCTTGGTGATTCAATGTCACTCAGAGGCGACGCTAACGCTGCCTGGCAATCAGCAGACGAAGCAGAACGGCAGCTTTCTGCACTGTCAAAATACCAAATGGAATCCATTGAACAGCCCTTGCCTGCTCAAGATATCAACGGGCTGGCGCAACTTACTTCTGCCAATATCACCCCCGTGATGGTCGATGAATCGATCTGCAGTCGCGCAGACGCGCAAACGCTTATCGATGAAAAGGCGTGCCACCTGTTCAATTTACGCATTTCAAAATGTGGCGGCATCAGCAATTCACTGGCGCTTGCCAAGAAAGCGGCCGACAACGGTATTGATTGTCAATTAGGCGCCCAAGTGGGTGAAACCAGCATACTGTCATCTGCGGGTTTAGTGCTCGCCAACCTCGTTCCTACCTTAAAGTGGCGTGAAGGCTGCTTCGGGCAACTATTGCTGGAAGATGACCCTATGCAACCCATTGTTCAGTTAGGTGCCGGCGGGATGGCTAATTTGCAGGCAGGCACAGGCTTTGGCATTCAACCGGAAGTAGTACGCTGGAAGAGATATCTCGAAACAGCATAAATAACGGCACAAATTAAAGGAGTGACAAGCACTATGATCGGTTACATCATTCATTTCTTGGCAAAAATATCTGCCAGCCGTTTTCGTAAATCTGCTGAAGGAGGCTTAGATACGCAAAAAGCCCTACTCAACAGGATCATCAAGCAAAATGCCGAAACCGAATACGGTAAACGTTACGGCTTTTCGAAAATTAACACCATCGCCGAATACCAAGCGGCATTACCTCTCGTTTCATATGAAGATATCCGCCCAGAAATCGAACGAATGACGGCTGGTGAAAGCAATATTCTTACTGCCGAATCGCCGGTGATGTTCGCTCAAACCAGTGGCACCACAGGTAAGGCTAAATTCATTCCAGTGACCCCAAGCTGTCAGCGCGCCGCATCATCTGACATGATGCGAGCATGGATGTATCACGCTAAACGGGCACACCCTGATCTTTATGCTGGAAAAATTGTTTCTTTAGTCTCCCCTGCCATTGAGGGCTATACCGAATCAGGATTGAGCTTCGGCTCTACCTCCGGCCACATTTACCGGCAGATGCCAGGGATCGTGCAAAAGATATATGCCATCCCCTATGAAGTGTT
Organism: Corallincola holothuriorum; assembly: GCF_003336225.1. Taxonomy (NCBI): domain Bacteria; kingdom Pseudomonadati; phylum Pseudomonadota; class Gammaproteobacteria; order Alteromonadales; family Psychromonadaceae; genus Corallincola; species Corallincola holothuriorum. The sequence goes on along the minus strand of NZ_QPID01000004.1, from coordinate 301,396 downwards.
TGAAATTGAGGATTACGAGTCAAAATACTACGCATTAATGCGTTTTGCGCTCAGTGAAAAGGTTTCACTACTGGCAACCGCTAACCCCTCTTCCATCCTGAAGATGTGCGAAAAAGCTGACGAATACGGTCAGCTGCTAATAGATGATATCCGCCAGGGTACGCTCAACAATAAATTCAAAATGGCGGCAGAATTACGCCAGGCATTAGAAGCCAAGATTGAACCCAACCCAAACCGTGCTGCATTTTTACAGCAGCAGCATGACAAGCGAGATGGACGATTACTTCCCGGTGATTACTGGCCTGAGTTGGCTCTGATCGGTTGTTGGAAAGGCGGTACCGTTGGCCACTATTTGGATAAATTTCCCAGCTGGTTCGATCCCGACGGTAACACGCCAAAGCAAATTCGCGATTGGGGTTTCTTATCCAGTGAAGCTCGTTGCTCGGTACCGTTATCAGACAGGGGCTGTGCAGGGCCATTGGCATTAGATGTTAATTTCTATGAATTTGTACAAGCAGACGACGTACTCAACGCACCGAATGATCCAAGCCAATGGAACTTCATCACCATCGATGGCCTTAAAACTGGCGGTGAATACTATATTTTCCTAACCACCACGGGTGGACTCTACCGCTATGATATCAATGACGTAATAACGGTTGAGGGCTTCTATAAAAACGCGCCTAAGATACGTTTCCTTAGAAAGGGACGCGGTATGACCAATATCACCGGCGAAAAGCTGAGTGTCAATCAGGTGATAGACGCGGTGCAAAAAGCCAGTATCAGCAGCGGTGTATTGGCGGAGCATTTCAAAGCTGAGGCCTATACAGAAGAGAGTCGCTACCTACTCCGCTTAGAGCTGGTGGGGCATCATGAAGATGAACAACTCGCTGCATTTGTTAGAGCCTTTGATGACGCATTGCGAGAAATAAACGTCGAATATGAGGCGAAACGCAAGTCTCAGCGCTTACATATGCCGTTGCTGCACGTTATGCGAGATGGTTGGTATGAGCGCGCCAGAAAAGCACAGGTTGCTGAAGGCAAACGGATGTTCCAAGCGAAAACCGAGCTGCTCAGCCCAATAAAAGCAGAAACCACGCTGATTAAGCCTGAACTGGTGAAAGAGCTCGATATCAACATTCAATAATCGCTGATTGACGATGGTAGATAGGATCTGCCATCGTCGTTTTACAAACTTCTAGCCACTATTCGGCACCATTACCCTATTTTTATTGAGTTAAAGCCCACAATCATGGATCATAGACCGGTTAAACTGTCACTTTGAGCATTAGGGGTCTTTTCCATGTCAGAGGCGGATGCCGTCACGACCAAACCGAGTAACTTTATTCGTCAGATCATCGACAAAGATCTGGCGTCAGGTAAACACAATTCGGTACACACTCGATTTCCTCCCGAACCCAATGGTTACTTGCATATTGGGCACGCTAAATCGATCTGTCTGAACTTCGGTATTGCGCAAGATTATCAAGGGCAATGTAACCTGCGATTTGATGATACCAATCCAGAGAAAGAGGAAATCGATTACGTTCATTCAATCATGGACGACGTTAATTGGTTAGGCTTCCAATGGAATGGCGAGATTTGCTATTCATCAAACTACTTTGATCAACTTTATCAGTATGCCGTCGAGCTAATTGAAAAGGGCTTGGCGTACGTTGATAAATTATCACCTGATGAGATCCGTGAATATCGCGGCACGCTAACGGCGCCTGGTAAGAACAGCCCATATCGTGACACTTCACCGGAAGAAAACCTTGCCCAGTTTGAAAAGATGCGTGCAGGTGAATTTGCAGAAGGTAGTTGCTGCCTTAGAGCCAAGATCAATATGGCATCACCGGTCATGTGTATGCGTGATCCAGTGCTTTACCGAGTGAAGTTTGCCCATCATCACCAAACTGGCGACAAATGGTGTATCTATCCTATGTACGATTTCACCCACTGCATCTCTGATGCGTTGGAGGGGATCACCCATTCTCTGTGTACATTAGAATTTCAGGATAACCGCCAGCTTTATGACTGGGTACTCGACAACATCACCATCGACTGCCACCCGCGTCAGTATGAGTTCTCTCGTCTGAATCTAGAATACACAGTAATGTCTAAGCGCAAGCTTAACTCGCTGGTGACAGAGAAGCTGGTATCCGGTTGGAATGACCCACGTATGCCGACAATTGCAGGCTTACGTCGTCGCGGTTACACACCTGGGTCGATTCAAGAGTTCAGCAAGCGCATCGGTATCACCAAGCAAGAAAACATGATTGAAATCGGCATGTTAGAAGCTTGTATCCGTGAAGATCTTGAGCACAGCGCCCCACGGGCTATGGCAGTGATTGACCCAGTAAAACTGGTTATCAGTAACTTAGCTCCAGAGCATAACGAAATGCTCAGTGCGCCGGTGCACCCCAAAGATGAAAGCATGGGTGTCCGCCAACTGCCGTTCACTAAAGAGATCTTTATTGACCGTGCAGATTTCCGGGAAGAAGCTAACAAGAAATATAAACGTCTGGTACTCGGAAAAGAGGTTCGTCTGCGTAATGCCTATGTGGTGCGTGCAGATGAGGTTATCAAGGACGACAAGGGAGAAATCCAAGAGATCCATTGTACCTACGATCCAGAGACCTTGGGTGTTAATCCAGCGGATGGTCGTAAAGTTAAAGGGGTTATCCACTGGGTATCTGCAACACAGTCCGTGCCTGCAGAGTTTCGCATTTACGACCGTTTGTTCTCGGTAGCTAATCCTGCTGCAGCCGACGACTTCCATGAAGTATTAAACCCGGAGTCCTTGGTAATTAAGCAAGGATTTGCTGAACAGTCGCTTAAAATGGCCAAGGTTGAACAAGCTTACCAGTTTGAGCGTGAAGGCTACTTCTGTGCCGACAACCAAGACTCAAGCGAAGATGGACTGGTGTTTAACCTCACTGTCGCGCTAAGAGATACCTGGGGCGGCTAAACAGTCATTCAACGTTAATAAAAAGCCGAGCAAAACATGCTCGGCTTTTTTACATCTGCGGTAGTTAACGGCTACTCTTGGCTGTTCAGTACATCTTCACATTTACGGATGTCTTCCAATGTATCCACTTCTGGCGAATCAGATGCAGCCACGGCGACTTTGATTTTTTCACCAAACTCTAGTGCCCTTAGCTGCTCCAATTTCTCCAAGTGCTCCAGTTCACTAACCGGCCATTTGCCAAAAGCCTTAACAAAACGACGGGTATAGCCATAAACACCTAGATGCTTATAAACCGGATAATCCTCATCGCCATCGCGGTTGAACGGAATACATGAACGCGAGAAATAGAGGGCATTAAAACGCTTATCAAATACCATCTTAACGTGCATGGGATCATCTCGCTCTGCGAGATTGGTAATGCGATAGGCCAAGGTAGCCATCTCAAAATCAGCAGCCCCATCGTTGAACAGCGCAACGACCTGATCTATTGATGCGGGATCAATTAGCGGTTGATCACCTTGTACATTGATAATCAAATCGTCATCAACCAAGCCTAAACGAGTTGCCGCATCATCAATACGATCGGTACCCGATGCAGCTTCGGCACTGGTCATGACAACCTTGCCGCCAAATCCTTCTACGGTATTTTTAATCAAGTCATCATCAGTAGCGACATACACTTCATCAACTAACTTGGCTTGCAAAGCACGCTCATAAACGTGTTGTATCATTGGTTTATGATGGATCATTGCCAACGGCTTGCCAGGAAACCGGCTAGAGCCATAACGCGCAGGGATTAATACGGTTACACTCATTTTCATCTACCTGATAGAAAGAGAGCCACGACACTTTTCATGCCGTGGCTCAAATAAGAATAATACCGCTCACTAAATGCGACGATACAGATCGGTTAGCAACTGGTCAGTCACCTTCTCTTCCCAGCCATCACCATAAACGTTATGCCACAATGGCCCCAGGCTCTTGGCAACTTTAACCATTTTTGCGATGGTTTCGTCAGGCAGATCTTTGCAGATCCCTTTCGGCAGTGTGATGTTATGCTTTTCCATCATCTGCCGGAACTCTTTCACCCCTTCAGGGTAAAACTCATCAAGTACATCAAAGGCAATACAGTTGCCTATCCCATGGTGATAACCAAGCACATACGACAAACCATAAGACAGCGCATGACATGCGCCAACCTGACTATAAGCGATGCTCATGCCACCCATAAACGACGCCATCATCAACTTATCATCACTTTCAGGATGATCATCCAAATAGACCTGACGACAAAGTGCTAATGACTTCTCACCGTAAGCTTTGGAAAACTCATTCAGATAAGTACCTTCCAGCGACTCGATACAGTGGATATAGCAATCCATACCGGTATAAAACCACTGATCTGTCGGCGCATCTTTAATTAACTCGGGATCCATGATGATCTGATCGAATACAGTGTAATCAGAGTTCATGCCGAGCTTACGTTCAGGTCCGCACAGTACCGTGGTGCGCGATGCTTCAGCACCGGTACCAGATAGCGTAGGAATACCGATATGATGTACAGCAGGGTTTTCAATCAGATCCCACCCTTGATACTTAGCAGAGCCACCTTCATTGGTTAACATCAGCGCCACGGCCTTAGCTAAATCCATAGCAGAGCCACCACCGATACCAACCACGCTGACAGCAAGAGAATCGCTATGCGCCTGCACTTCCAGTGTTAACTCATCCACTTGTTTGGTGGATGGTTCATCATCGACATTAACCCAAATAAGCTTATCTTGTGGCTTTACCGGCACACGGTCAGCTAGCGGCTTATCTTTATGCACGTCATCAACCAGAAACACAACGAAGTCATTGGCTTGCTTACGCTCTTCAGCCAAAACCTCATCCAGCTGAGCAAATGACCCGCGGCCAAAAATCATTTTTGGTACAACTTTAAAATTCTTAAAACTCATGGTGTAGGCTCCGTCACCGTTTTAGGCAAAAGCTTTCTTAATGTTCTCTATACGTTGCGCGATCTCTTCTTCACTCCAAGACAGCTTAATCAACATCGAAATCGTGCGACTCATGATAGCGTCAGACTTAGGCGTGGAGACTTGAGTATAGTCAGGACGCTCTGGTAAGAGTTCTATCGCCAATTTGGCGGGTGACTTTAGATTTTGAATATGCGACCAGTTTTTCAAGTAATGCCAGTTGTTCACATACCAATAGAAACAACCATCTACGCCGTTTTCAGCTAATTTTTGGTTAATCTCTACCGCACGCGCTTCTGTAGGAAGCATAAAACTCAAGAAGCCCGCTGAATCACCAGACTCGTCAGGGATCTCTCTAAAACTGATATCAGCAATATCCGCCATCGCACTTTTGATCAGCTTCTTATTGCGGCGCTGGATCTCAACAATCTTGTCCAGCTTACGTAACTGCGCCACACCAACGGCCGCATTCATCTCTGAGATACGGAAGTTCAAGCCCATGATGGGATGACTTTCAGCGCCACGATCACTACCCACATGATCGTGACCATGGTCAGTAAACATGTGGCTATGATTATAGATAGCCTCATTGTTGGTGATAACCGCGCCACCTTCACCGCACGTAATGGTCTTCACCGAATCAAAAGAGAAGCAACCTACATCACCGATACTGCCTAGCATCTGACCTTTGTAGCTACCACCAATGGCTTGACAAGCGTCTTCCATCAGAACCAGATCATGTTCCTTACAGATAGCTTTAATCTCGTCCATCTTCGCCATGGAGCCACACATATGTACTAAATTAACCGCGCGAGTACGTGGCGTAATGGCGGCCTTAATCCCTTCGGGAGATAAACATAGAGTTTCATCAATTTCTGCGAAGACGGGGACAGCACCGGCCATAATGACAGCTTCGACGGAAGCAACAAAAGTGAACGGCGGTACAATCACCTCATCACCGGCACCAATGCCCGATGCAGCTAAAGCGGTCTGTAACGCAGCGGTACCACTGGATAGTAGGTGCGCGTGTTTAACACCCATCTTTTCCTGGAGCATCTGCTCCATATCGCGTGCCTTCCAATGACCGTTTCGCATGGCATCAAAGTTGTAACGGAAGGTGAACCCCTGCTCCATTACGTCTTTAACTTCTTTCTGCTCTTCGGGACCGAATAACTCAAAACCAGGCATGCAGCTTATCTCCTCGATAGGACTAAACGTGAAAAAGCTATTTTGAACAAGCTTAGATTAGGGATAACAAAAAGCTCGCGTCCTTCGCAGAAGAACACGACTTTTTTCATTTAAAGACCCAAAGGGTCTACTATTTGTCTTATAAGCCAATGATATCACCAATCAATATAGAATTAGCGATAGCGGGTGACAAATCCCTATTGTTTGGGTCAATAATTGTTCGTTGTTGAAACATAATTGACCTTAGTTAACAGAATAGGTTCCTAAGTAAGGAAAACATTAACAATTACTTAGAGTTGATATGCCATAATGTTGCGGCGTATTCAGCTCGGAGTCGCCATGTATTTTCGTCAGTTTTTAGTCATCGCTTGCGTAATGCTACTTTCTTCCTGTGAGGACTTAGGGAGTGTAAGGGGCATATGCAAAAAATTCCCAGAACTATGTGACGATCTGAATAAGGACGGCTGGTGTAGATATGAGCGCGCCGACCTTATCAAGCAACGCTATCAAGTCCAAGTCTCTCCCTCAGGTGACAATAGATACCAACTATTGATGCATCTAGAGGACTACCGTGACTGTATAGAGCGCGCCTCCCAAATCCAGCACAGCAACAACAAAGAGCAAACAACACAGCGCGTCAATGGTTATCTCGCGGCACTGGCACAGATAGAGAAAGTTAGTGCAGAAACCGAAGGGGATACAACTTCCGATCTACTCTATTACCACTGGAGCAGACACGGTGATAAGAAAGCGCATCAACTTTTGTTAGAGCAAGATGCAAAAGGCTTGCTAGAGCGCACTGACATGCAAATGCGCCTCGCAAGCGCATATAGCAAGAGCGAGCCACAAGTCGCAGTTAACAAGCTATACAAGGCGCTTTACCTGAGCCAAGGGGAAACCAAGTACCAAGCCAGCATCATCACTATGTTAGCGACCATTTTTACCCAGCAACGGAAAAATGAACTCGCCTACCTATGGATGAAGATAGGCGAACTGGCTGAAGTTGAATCTATAGATATCGAAGCAAACAGTAGATATTTAAGGGTCAACACAGAGCAACGCAGAGCACTAGACCAAAGAGCAGAAGAGATTTATGACACCCTAAAAGAGGGAAAATTTAGCCTGCCGGAACCCAAAATTTAACCTTTACCCTTCGCAAAATCCAAAGACAGTGAGTTAACACAATAACGCTGACCGGTAGGCTGGGGGCCATCATCAAACACATGACCCAGATGGGATCCACATTGACTGCATAATATCTCGGTACGGATCATCACGTGGGTCATATCACGTTCATATCGTACCGCTCCCTCTAACGCCTTATTGAAACTTGGCCAACCGCAACCCGCGTCGAACTTAGATGTTGAGTCAAATAGCGCACTGTTGCAGCAAACACAGTGGTATATCCCCGTTTCGGAGTTATGCAGCAATGCACCGCTAAATGGGCGCTCTGTGCCTTTTTCCCAACAAACTGCAAACTGTTCTGGCGTTAACTGCTCCCGCCATTTTTCACCATCACTCACTAATTCACCCTCACTGCACATGCTAGTTCTGTCAGTGCTGTTGCCTGCCAAAGTTCTGGCCATTGATACTGAGCCGACAAATATTGTATACCGCGAAGCAATCGATCGGGACGTCCAAAGCTGGAACGATAGTCAGATGCTTCAGAAGCCACCAAACAAGGCTCCCACATACCCATGACGACTTTATCCCAGTGATGTTGATGACACGGGCGTCGCAATGTCTCCACCAATAGATCAGCTAATTCATCAAAGGCAATAGCTTTACTCTCAACCTGGGACTGTAACTCTTTAAATAACGGTAAATCGCGAGCCATCACCGAGTAAGCATGTTGCTCCCATAACTGTACGGAAGACATAGGCAAAGGGATCCGCCCCGCAACACCTTTATCTGCCAACTCCGCATATTGCGTAGCAGCAGTCCAATCCCCCTCTAATGTCGGCCACTCACAGGCAGTGGACGGCACGGCGATAGGCGTTTTATGCTCGATATCGCGCATTTTCATCTCTTCAACCACAATAGCGTGACGAAGGGCGACCGCCGCCGGATGGTAAGCCCAACGCAACACCGCTGAGTTCATTTTTCCAACGCCATCGAGTTGCGACTCAATCACTTGCGCAAGAGAGTGCAGCTCAGTGTGTTCTGTTAACAACTGCTGACGACCTAAATAGCCCGGATTAATATCCCAAATCTTCATTATCACTACCTGTAGAGACTCTTCGAAATGGTAGCGTTATTCATATGATGCGCAAAGAAAAAGGGCTAACTTTTAAAGTTAGCCCTCCTTTTTTCAATTATCTGGCCGCTAAACTTGCGTCAGATCCCGTGCAGGGCTGGACCAGTTAAGGTGGAATTTTTCTCCACTCGGTTTATCCGTTCGCTCAAACGTATGCGCACCAAAAAAGTCACGCTGCCCCTGTAGTAAGTTCGCTGGCAGTACCGCGGTACGATAAGAATCAAAATAGCTAATAGCAGAACTAAACGCCGGACAAGGTATGCCCATCAACGTCGCCTTAGCAACGGTTCGACGCCAATTCATCTGCTTTTGCTCAACCTGTTGTTGAAAGAAAGGATCTAACAGCAAGTTAGCTAGCTTAGGTTTGGCCTGATACGCTTGCGTGATTGACTGCAAAAATACTGCCCGAATAATGCACCCCGCCCGCCAGATCTTAGCTATTGCAGCAAAATCCAGCCCCCAATCGTGTTCGTCAGACGCTGACGCCATCAATGCAAACCCCTGTGCATAAGCACAGATCTTCGAGCAATATAGGGCGTCATGGAGTGACTCAATAAAAGCCTGCTTTTCCGCTTCAGATACCGGTTCACTCTTCGGCCCTTGCAACACCTCTGCTGCTGCGATACGTTCAGACTTCAACGTACTCAAGGCTCGAGCAAATACCGCCTGAGTGATGGTGGGGGCTGGCGTACCTTGCTCTAAGCTACTGACAGCGGTCCACAACCCTGTGCCCTTTTGACCCGCTTTATCCAGGATCATTTCAACCAAAGGCGCACCCGTCTCCGGATCGTCCTGCAGCAATACCTCGGCACTGATCTCCATCAGATAGCTATTTAGGACACCTTTGTCCCAAGTCTGAAAAATCTCACCAATCTCTTTAGCAGTCATGCCCAGAGCATCACGGAGCAGATGGTAAGCTTCACAAATTAACTGCATATCCGCATATTCAATACCATTGTGCACCATCTTCACATAATGGCCCGCGCCTGCAGGTCCAATGTAGGTTGCACAAGGCTCACCCTCAGTGATCACTTGACCCGGCTGCGTGCGCTCCAGCGGTAATCCGCTATTGGCGTCCACTTTGGCAGAGATCGCTTCTAGTACCGGCTCAATCATCGCCCAAGCTTTCTTATCACCACTAGGCATCAACGACGGACCAAAACGAGCCCCGACTTCGCCACCAGACACTGCGGTACTGAAAAATACAAATTGACCGCGATAGCTAGCTTCGCGCCGAACCGTATCTGTCCATAAGCTGTTGCCAGTATCGATGATGACATCTTCGGCACCAACACCTGCAGCGAGCAGCGCACTACAAACACGATCGACAGCTTCTCCGGCTGGTACAGATAGAATGAATAGATGGGGCTTTTTCACCCTCGTCACCAGCTCGTTCATCTCTGAACAACCAAAGACCCTTTGCTCGATCCCCTCAGCTCTTTCCGATGCTTCTGCCGCCAGCACTGCATCAACCTTATCTTTATCAAGGTCAAATGCAGCTACTTTGTAGCCATTGTCAGCGAGGTTTAGAACTAGGTTTTTCCCCATCACGCCTAAGCCGATAAAGCCTATATCGCAAAGTGGTTGTTGATCGCTCATGCAAAAAGTTCCTTGTTTAGGACCGGTAAAGCGGTTGATGTCGGCAAAAGAGGGTCGATTATATAGACTCAACTGCCGTTGATAAATCTCCTTTCCAGTAAAGAGATGGAGTGCGGCTGTAAAAGATAGCGTTGCGCGCGGATCCTCCGGTTGTTTGCTAAGCCCTCATCCGAAGCCGTATCCAACGTTCGATACCAATACTGACCTTTAGGTAACTCGATTAATAAAAAGCTGATCGGATATTGGCTGCCATTAAACATTAGAAATATGCGTTGTGTATCAGGGTGATGCGTATTGCCGTGATCAAATACCTCTAACCCCAACACACAATTGGCAGGCTCATGCCAATCAGCTTCATGCAGCAGCCCCCCTTCGGGTTTATGCCAATGCAGTTCATGCCCGTAACTGTTGTGCCAATAGTGATCATCGTGCAGGTTAAGCGCCGTCAGTATCGGTAATTTTTTCCGCAACTGGATCAATTTACGCACATAACGCAATAATGTGCCCTGTTCGTCAATCAAGCGCCAATCTAGCCAGTTAAGCGCATTATCTTGACAATAAGCGTTGTTATTGCCCTGTTGTGTTCTACCGATTTCATCGCCCGCAAGTAGGTGCGGCGTGCCGACAGAAAGCAGTAACGAAGCCAACAAATTGCGTTTGTGTTGCTGCCTCGCGGCTAAGACATCGGCTTTGTCTGTCTCACCTTCAACACCATGATTGCATGACAAATTATGGCTATGACCATCACGGTTGTTCTCGCCATTAGCCAAGTTATGCCGTTCAGCATAAGAAACAGTATCTTCGAGGGTAAAACCATCGTGATAAGTAATGAAATTCACTGACGCATTGACAGGCCTGACGCCTTTACAAAAAATATCCCTAGAGCCTGCCACCCGAGTGGCGAAGTCGCCAATATAACCAGCATCTCCGCGCCAAAAGGCGCGTAGCGTATCGCGATAACGATCGTTACATTCCAGCCAAGGCTCGGGGAACTGACCGAGCTGGTATCCCCCCTCCCCTATATCCCAAGGCTCAGCAATCAGCACGCATTCACTTAATACAGGATCTTGATAAATAGCTTTAAAAAAGGCGGAGCTGTGTTTGTATTGACCATGCTCTCTGGCCAAACTGACCGCCAAATCAAAACGAAAACCGTCAACCTGCATCTCTGTCGCCCAATAACGTAAGGCGTTAAGCACCATGGTCAGGGTTTCGGGATTATCGAAATTAACGCTATTACCACATCCCGTGTTGTTGACACTACGTTCATAATCGGGCTCACCGTGCTGGTGCTCAAACAGATAAAAACCACGATTATCAAGCCCTCTAAAGGAGATGGTTGGGCCCCCTACCCCCCCTTCAGCGGTGTGATTAAAGACAACATCCAGTATTACTTCTATCCCCTTTCTATGCAGCTCACGAACCATGGTCTTAAACTCAACCACCGGACTATCCGCAGCATACCTGGCATCAGGAGCGAAAAAGTTAATCGTGTTGTAACCCCAGAAATTGCTTAACCCCATCTCCTGCAACCTTGGCTCACTCATATAGCTCGCCACTGGCATCAGCTGTAATGAGGTTACCCCCAGCGATTTTAGGTACTTTAAAGTTTCCGTGTGAGCCAAACCTAAATAGGTACCACGTTGTAATTTAGGTAACTTGGATTTTAGCCTGGTAAAACCTTTTACATGCAATTCGTACAATATCCGCTCATGGTCTGCGATCCTGGGTTTGCTAACGCCTTGCCAATCAAAATCATCATTAATGACAACCCCTTTGGGCACCATAAATTGACTGTCACCCTGATACAGATCTGGATGCCAAATGACTGGGCGATTAAGCTCCTTGGCATAAGGATCTATAAGCAATTTGGTGCCATCAAAAGCAGTGCCGGGTTTGGGATTATCTGGACCATGCACGCGATAACCGTAAAGTGCTCCGGCCAATAGTCCGGGCACAAAACCATGCCAGAAAGCGCCTGTTTTACCAGGCATGGAGAGGCGGCAAACCTCCTCTTCCGCCTCGTTAAACAAGCACAATTCAACCTTTTCAGCATCAGGAGCATACACAGAGAAGTTGCAACCATTCTGTTGCAAAGAGCTTCCTAATGGCTGCGGCACCCCTGTCGTCATTGTCGACAAGCACGCCTTTGTATCTTTAGATCGTTTAGCGGCCATATCCATATTCGCCTCCCCAAAATAAAAAAGGCCACCCTAGGGTGGCCTCAATACTGCGAGTTATTTTACTTTACCCTTTTCAGATAAAGTGTAGACAGTGCTGGCAAGTTAATCATCAGAGATTGTTCACGACCATGCCACGGCATCTCTTCTGTTTCGAAAAATTCCCCACAATCGTAGTTACTACCCCAGTAATACTCGCTATCACTATTGACAATAACCTGGTATCGGCCGGGCAGATTAACTCCCAAACGGTAACCATCACGAGGAATTGGAGTGAAGTTAGAAATGACAATCACATCTTCATCTATCGATTTCGCTTTACGGATAAATGACACGATGCTGTTATCGGCATCTTCATGGTCCACCCATTCAAAGCCTTCATGACTAGTGTCCAGCTCATACATAGCTGGCGTATCACGGTAAGCATGGTTCAAATCTCTAAATAGATTTTGAATACCGCTGTGCTTTGGATAGTCCAGTAGGTGCCACTGCACAGAACTGTCATGATTCCACTCTTCAGCCTGGCCAAGTTCATTACCCATAAAATTGAGTTTTTTACCCGGGTGGGCGTACATGAAGGCCATATAAGCGCGCATATTCGCCGCAGCCTGCCACTCATCACCTGGCATTTTCCGCAAGATACTGCCCTTACCATGCACCACTTCATCATGGGACAGAGGCAATACAAAGTTCTCATCGTAGGCATAAACCATTGAGAAGGTCAGCTCACCATGGTGATACTTGCGATAAGCTGGATCCTTGCTGATGTAATGCAGACTGTCATGCATCCAGCCCATGTTCCATTTAAAGCCAAAGCCCAGTCCGCCTTCGAAAGTCGGGCGCGAAACCCCAGCGAAAGCCGTTGACTCTTCAGCCAATGTCATGGCATGAGGATACTTCTTATAAACTTCTTCGTTGAACCACTTCAGCAAGCTAATCGCTTCGTAGTTATGGTTGCCACCATCAACATTGGGGATCCATTCGCCGGCGTTACGGGAATAATCCAGATAAAGCATCGATGCGACGGCGTCGACACGCAGGCCATCAACATGGAATTTTTCCAGCCAGAAAAGCGCATTAGAGATCAAAAACTGGCGAACATGATCACGACCAAAATCATAAATGCATGAATTCCAATCTGGATGCCAACCCTTGCGTGGATCCGCATATTCATAAAGATGCGTCCCATCGAAACGAGCCAAACCATGGCTATCTTCAGGGAAGTGTGCAGGCACCCAGTCAACGATCACGCCAATACCATTCTGGTGGCACTGATCAACAAGATACTTAAAATCATCAGGTGTACCAAAACGCGATGTCGGGGCGAATAGCCCGACTGGTTGATACCCCCAGGAACCAGAGAATGGATGCTCAGAAACAGGAAGCACTTCAATATGGGTAAAGCCCATATCTTTCACATACGGGATCAAATACTCAGCAAGCTCACGATAGGTTAACGAACGAGCGCGACCATCAGCTTCAACTTTCTGCCGCCATGAACCTAGGTGTACTTCATAGATAGACAATGGACGAAAACGCTTATCATCCAGGTTGTCCTCTATCCACTGTTGGTCATTCCATTGGTAAGCATCATGATCATAAACAACAGAAGAGTGCGATGGGTATTGCTCCGCATAGAAGCCAACAGGATCAGCTTTATGGGGCAGACGATTGCCTAACGGATCTTTAATCTCGTACTTATATTTGTAGCCAGCATCAATCTCCGGCACAAACAGCACCCAGCATCCGTTCGTTGTCTGCTGCATAGGGTGACAGCGCCCGTCCCAATAATTGAATTCACCAATCAAAGAGACACTGGATGCGTTTGGTGCATACACGGCAAAACGCACGCCGTGAACACTTTTTCCACCACCGACATCAACATCCATGGGGTGGGCACCCATGCGATTATAATGGGCTTCAGGCGTCGAATAAGCTTCGCCAATCTCGGCATAAGCCACTTCCTGAAATTGGTAAGGGTAAACATTAGTGTATTCGCCACTGTCAGTGGTGACATCGAGTTTGTAAAAGAAGAACTTTTTCCGACGTGGCATCGCCAATTCAAAAAGCCCATCTTCATGTACGACTGTCATTTCACCCAGCGACTTATCGGTCGAGAGTTCCTTGGCAACAACTTTGACGGCATTAGGTAGCCACACTCTCAGTAACATGCCCTTTCCATCAGGATCAGGCTTCAAACCAAGTTCTTCAAAAGGGTTAACGCAGCGAGCCTGCTGTAACTGTTGAATAAGCATCTGTAAACCTGTTCCTCTTATTGGGCGTACTTTCCTAGGTCTTTTCCAGAACATTTGCAATAAAAGAGCGCACAGCCTCTCTCATACCTATGTCCTGCTTACGGTTTTCTGATTCATACCAACGATGCTCGAGTAACTGATGATATAGCTCAGCATCGTCATCTCGCGATCGATATTCGTCGGGAAACATATCCAAAATGTAGAGGTACTCTTCTTCATACCAGATATGTGCCGCCACCATTTCAGACACTTTATCTTTACCGCGCTCTTCACGCCGGTGATTATATTGATGCATAAAACGGGTAATTTCATGCAGCAAGCGCCTTGCCTGATTTGCCTGAACTTTAATTCCGACTAACGATTCCAGTCTGCGAATATGGTGTCCAGGTTCAACGACTTTTGTCAGTAATCTTAGCCTATCGTTTTCACCGCTGGTAACAAACTCTATTTCTTCAACATCGTAACCAAGATCATGCAATCTCTGTATTCGACGCTCGACTTGGTACTGTTCTTCGGCACCAAACTCAATTTGTTGGTTAACTTCTGACCAAAGCTTATGATATTTCGACAAAATGTCTTCTGTCACTTTGATCGGATCAACACCGCCAGGCAAACCAAAGCCAGCTTCAAGATCCATCAACTCGCCAGCAACATTGGTTTGGGCAATCATCAAATCCAGCTCTCTCTGACCGTCAGAAATCCGGTCATAGGAAACGGCTGTTTCTGCATCAACAAAATAAGCCGCGAGACGGCCCGCATCTCGGCGAAAAAGAGTATTAGAAAGGGAGCAATCCCCCCAAAAGACACCTTGAAGATGAAGCCAAACAAACAGCTCTGCCATTGCATCTATTAACACATCATAGCTGATATGCCATGGCTGCTCTGCCATCATGATGCGATAGGGTTGAGAAAAATCTAAATAGTGGGTGACGACGAGAGCGTAATTCGGTTTACCGCTGCGCTCAGTCACTAACGCAACAGGCTTGACGGAAGGGGCATCCATCTCCTGCAGGTCACGAAGAAATTGAAATTCATGCTTCGCTAACTTCTCGTTTATCTCTTTTACTGCGTAGATACGCTCTCTACAGCGAATAAATCGAACGACGTTACGAGAAATACCTCTGGCCATCTCGACAAGGAGATGTTCGGGCCAGCCCTCAAGGGGCTGGTCCCATGGCAACCCCAGATCCAGAGGATATTCCTGGGGTGCTATCTGTTGTAATCGCAAGCGATTAAATTTCCTTAGTTGCTGGCTCCACGGCGCGCATCTGACAGCTTGCTCATGAGCTCTTGTACATCATGCTCTGCAAACAACTTGTCTAGATCTTTGCTGAGCTTACGACGCCAATTTGGATACTCAGTACTTGTTCCAGGTACGTTAACCGGCTTATCCATCTCTAACCAGTCTTCTAACTGTAAACTGAGAAGTGAAGAACTTCCCTTCGCCATATGAACTTGCATTCCATAGTTCAGGTCTCTGGTCATACCGACCCAGTTCACATCGTTAGAGATGTAGTCTGGCAGCGACTGATGTCCTTTCAGGCTATCCAAGATCTTCTGCTTACTTTCATGACGATCGTTGTAAAGTGTCTGCAGTACATTATCGTCTGGGTAAAGACCCAACTCTTTACCTAACTTCAGATCATCGCAATGCCAGAAACCAATCAGTGTCGGCATATCGTGTGTCGTTAACGTAGCCATCGCCTGCACAGGATAGTGATTAGGCGAGATAAATCCGCCATCTTCAGCTTGCTCGAAGAAGAACACTCGATATGAATGCACACCATTTTCTTGCAGGGTCTCACTGATACCATCAGGCACAGTACCCAAATCTTCACCAATAATAGCGCAATGATTGCGGTGGCTTTCTAATGCCAAGATGCCGAGCAGATCTTGAATGTTGTAGTAAACATATGCCCCACCCTTCGCGTCTTTACCGGCTGGGATCATCCACAAGCGCAATAAAGCCATCACGTGGTCGATTCGGAGCGCACCACATGAGCGCATATTAGAGCGGAACAGATCGATCATAGGCTGATATTGTTGCTCGATCAGCTTACCAGGATCCATCGGTGGTAGACCCCAGTTTTGACCTAAAGGACCCAGTACATCGGGTGGAGCGCCAACCGCGGCACCAGCGATATATAGATCACGGTTTGCCCAAATCTCAGTACTACCTTCACTGACACCAACAGCCAAATCGCGATACAAGCCCATCGCCATACCAAGGCCTTTGGCCTTTTCATCAACAGCCGCAAGCTGTTCATCAGCCAAGAACTGTAAATAGAGGTAGAAATTCAATTCATCAGGGTTCGCTTTAGCCCACTTAGCAACGGCGGGCTTATGGTACTCGTTGAACTCTTCAGGCCAACTCGGCCATCCCCATGCATTGATACCGTCGGCGTAGAAATACTCCTGCAGAGCATCGTATAACGCCTGCTCTCTCAGGTTTTCGCCACCCTCTGCGACAAAGGCTTGGAACGCCTGCTCACGTTCATTACCGCTGCCCAGCACTGTTTCTTTGAAAGTATTGAAGACCAAACGGAGGGCTTTAAGCTTTAACTGAGTGACGCCAGTGTAATCAACCCAATCTTTGCCGCGTAATTCGCCTAGACGCCACTGGAAGTCATTGCTATTAACCAATGCCTGAGCTTCTGAGCTGGCGTTATATTCAGGTGTTGCTTCGACGTCGATATAAACCACGTTGAGCCAACGACGAGAAGATGGGCTATAGGGGCTCGCACTTTCTGGATTGTTTGGATAGAGCGCGTGAATAGGGTTCAAGCCGACAAAATCACCGCCGCCCTTGGCGACATTCTCTACCAAATAGGTTAAATCGGTGAAATCACCAATACCCCAGTTGCGCTGACTACGCAGGCAATACATCTGGACGCTAGGGCCCCAGACCTTCTTGCCAGATGCAATTTCATTAGGAATGAAAGAAGCCTGTGGCGCAATAATGAAACGTGTATCAGCCAGCTTTTTACGTTTTGCATTACGTAAAACTAAGGTGTGATAACCGATTGGGGCATCTAATTTCAAAAATACCTTAAGCGCCTTGTATTCAACGCCTTCAATCGTTTCTGAGCCAACCAGCTGACCATCAAGCGGTGTGAAGGTACCTTTAAGCTTTTCACCATCTTCGAGTTCTAAGGTCCAGTTCACTGGCACTTTCAAATCATCAATAGGCAGATGTAATTCAAGCGGATAGCTTTCCGACTTACGTACAACCAATACCTTTGGCAGCATGTTCTGCCAAACCGACGCGAGGTTCGCTTGATACTGTTGCTCTAACTTAGCGTCATCCTCCGTCGCATACCCCATCGCAGATAAAAGCGCTGCTTTACTGCTTGCATCAACGGTGGCGGGGTTACCCCAAGCATCCACGTAATTGGATTCAACCCCTCTGAGTAACGAGAGCTTTTCAATAAGTTCCTGATTCATCGAACAAACCTTTTTGTTGATTGTCGAACCGAACGGCCGGTTAAAAATATACGGGTAAGTCTAAATCGGCTTGGCCTTATGTGCCAACGTAAAAACCAAGGAGATTTTTGTTTTGTCGAACCTAGCCAACACAGATCAATAGTCTATAGTTAGGTCGCTATATTAATCGCTACAACTTAAAGGTGTAATTATATTTCATTGTCAAACTTGACTCAGCGCAACAAAAAACGCTGATTTACTTGACGATGGGACTGCTTTTTGTAATTTTACTACCAAATTTTATCCCCTGAACTGTTTAGGAATATTTCTATGACTATCAAAGTCGGTATTAATGGGTTTGGACGTATCGGTCGTTTCGTATTTCGTGCTGCTTGTGAGCGCAATGACATCGAAGTTGTTGGCATCAACGACTTAATCGATGTTGACTACATGGCTTACATGCTGAAGTACGACTCAACTCACGGTCGTTTCAACGGTACCGTAGAAGTAGAAGGTGGCAACCTTATCGTTAACGGTAAGACTGTTCGTGTTACTGCTGAGCGTGATCCTGAAGCTCTGGCTTGGGGTGATATCGGTGTTGATGTTGTTGCTGAAGCAACTGGTATCTTCCTGACTGACGAAACAGCTCGTAAGCACATCACAGCTGGCGCCAAGAAAGTTGTTCTGACTGGTCCTTCTAAAGATGCTACGCCAATGTTCGTAATGGGTGTTAACCACGAATCTTACGCTGGCCAAGACATCGTTTCTAACGCTTCTTGTACTACTAACTGCTTGGCACCTGTTGCTAAAGTACTGAACGACAAGTGGGGCATTGAAAGCGGTCTGATGACTACTGTTCACGCTACTACTGCTACTCAGAAAACTGTTGACGGTCCTTCTGCGAAAGACTGGCGCGGTGGTCGTGGTGCTTCTCAGAACATCATCCCATCTTCAACTGGTGCAGCTAAAGCTGTAGGCGTTGTTCTTCCAGAACTGAACGGCAAGTTGACTGGTATGGCATTCCGCGTCCCAACTGCTAACGTTTCAGTTGTTGACCTGACTGTTAACCTGAAAGAAGCTGCAACTTACGAGCAGATCTGTGCTGCGATGAAAGAAGCTTCTGAAGGTGCTCTGAAAGGTGTTCTGGGTTACACAGAAGATCAGGTTGTATCTCAAGACTTCATCGGTGAAGTACAGACTTCAGTATTCGATGCGAAAGCTGGTGTTGCTCTGACCGACAAGTTCGTAAAAGTTGTATCTTGGTACGACAACGAAATCGGTTATTCAAACAAGGTTCTGGACCTGGCTGCTCACATCACTAAGTAAGCATCCCTTCCAGACTAAAAACCGCGCTACGGCGCGGTTTTTTATTGCCTGTTAATCAAGCATTGGCGATCTTCAGCATCAACGTTTCTTACACGCGATGCCTATAACTTTGACTTGATGAGGCCGGACGGCTAAACGAAGGAGGAAATGAACTAAGCCGAGAGAAAAACTAAACTTGGATGAGTGGGCTTAACCGGAGGTTCAGTCAAGCCCAAACTGTTTCAGAGAGAATTATACCGTTTGCATTAGATAGGCCGCGGCACCAACTAAGCCAGGCTGCTCTTCCGTCACGACGAACGTCGGGATCCCAGCATTAAACTCTCGGAAACGCCCTTTCGCTTCAAAGCGCTGACGATACTCACTGGCTTTCAAAAACTCGATGAATCGCGGCACAATACCACCAGCAATAAATACACCACCAAAAGCACCTAAGTTGAGAGCCAAGTTGCCACCAAAACTACCCATAACACGGCAGAACTGCTCCATAGTTAATTGAGCGACAGCACAGCTACCATCGATACCGGCTTGACTGATTTCTGCAGCATCAGTGAACACAGCAGCCTCACCTTTCATATCAGCGATAGCCTGATACATCTGCACAATGCCTGGACCGGACAATAGCTGCTCAACTGAGACGTGCTCATATTTTTTACTTAAAAATGCCAATATGTGCGCATCTACCTCATCAATAGGGGCAAAATCTACATGACCGCCCTCGCCCGGCAAACTCATCCAGAAGTTGTCATGCTGTACCAAATGCGCAACCCCCAAGCCGGTGCCTGGTCCGAATACCGCAATGGGTGCGCCTGACTTGGCCTCAACACCACCCACCTGAACTTTTTGTTCGTCAGTCAAATGTGGCAACGACATAGAGATGGCCGTGTAATCATTGATCAGATGCAGTGCATGCCATCCCAGAGTCGCTTGTGTTTCTTTCACCGAAAACGCCCAGCTATGGTTGGTCATCGCTATCCAATCGTTATTCGTTGGGCATGCGATAGCAATGCAAGCATGGGTCACTGGCGGTTGACCAGCATCCGTTAGATATTGCTGAATGGCATCAACAATGGTGGGGTAATTAGCACATAGGTATTTGCGTAATTCGCTACGTGTACCCGTCGCCAGATCAACCAATTGCAATCGAATATTCGTTCCGCCGACGTCGGCGATCAGGCCCAAGTATTGCTCTGCCATGTTGCAGTTTTCCTCTGATCTAATGTAAAAACCTGTAGCTATATCAGGTCAAAAATTTTGAAGCCCAGATCAAAACGGATCTAAGCGAAAAAAAGACCGACCTGCATCAACAAACAGGTCGGTCGCTTCATTTATTCGTTCCAGGCTCGACCATCCTTAGTCATCAGCCCAATGGCAGTACAAGGCCCCCACGAGCCCGCCTGATAACTCCTGGGAGCATCACTACTCAACTGCCATGCATCGATAATACCATCCACCCACTTCCACGCTTCCTCAACTTCCTGCCGACAAACGAATAGGGTTTGATTCCCCATCATCGCTTCCAGCAATAAACGTTCATAAGCGTCAGCGATACGCTCGTCTTTAAAGGTTTCAGAAAAAGAGAGATCAAGTGTCGTTTGTTGCAACTTCATTCGCGCATCCAAACCCGGCACTTTGTTCATCATCTTCAACTCAACACCTTCATCCGGTTGTAAACGGATGGTGAGCTTATTCGCTGGTACATGGTCATAGTTACTAAAAATATGATGCGGTAATTCTTTAAATTGGATCACGATCTCACTGAGCTTACCTGGCATACGCTTACCGGTACGCAGATAGAAAGGAACACCTGCCCAGCGCCAGTTATCGATGTCAGCTCTAACCGCAACAAATGTCTCCGTCGCTGAATCCGCATTTGCGCCAGCCTCTTCCAGGTATCCAGGCACAGGTTTTCCGCGCAAAAAGCCGCGACCATATTGGCCTCTGACGGTTTTCTCGTCCACATCTCTCGCGGTGATCGGGCGGAGCGCTTTTAACACCTTCAGCTTTTCTGTTCTGATACTCTCTGCATCAAGATCTGCAGGCGGCTCCATCGCAATTAAAGATAGCACTTGCAGGAGGTGATTTTGGATCATGTCCCGCATTTGACCAGCTTGATCAAAATAGCCCCAGCGCCCTTCAATCCCGACCTCTTCTGCTACCGTGATCTGCACATGGTCAATGGTATTGTGATCCCAATTGGTCGTCAGCAATGAGTTGGCAAAGCGCAGCGACAGTAAGTTAAGAACGGTTTCCTTACCTAGATAGTGATCAATACGATATATCTGCGATTCATCAAAATAGGCCGCCACCGCATCGTTTATCTCTTTTGATGACTCGAGGTCATGACCTATCGGCTTTTCTACCACGACACGTGTAGAAGCACCGATGGATCCAGACGTATGCAGGCCTTTCGATATCTCTCCAAACACAGACGGCGGCACCGCAAAATAGTTCACCATTACGCGTTTTTCATGATCGAGAAACGCTTTAAACTGGTCATAATCAGCGAGGTTAGTCAGATCGATCTTAAGATAATGTAAACGGACACGAAAACGCGACCACACCTCATCGTCTATCGATTCTTTCATAAACTCTGACAGCGCATCATGAACCAGCTCCACGTATTGTTCACGACTATAATCGCCACGTGTCACGCCCACAATACGGGTATCTGTCGCAATAGCATTGGCCTTTTCTAACTGGTACAACGCCGGCAGCAATTTGCGGCGAACCAGATCTCCACGGGCACCGAACAGCACCAAGTCTACAGGCTGATCGGGTTGGGCTAAGGTCATTGATGCTCCTCGATTATTTCTTATTCTTAGTTTCGACGGCGTATTTTAGATTAAATTCACTGTGAGATTCCTGCTTTTTACGAGCAAAATGAAAATTTAGTTGTCGTAAATTTACCCCAAACAGTCAAAGTTGTTTGACAGTGATCAAACAACACGTGCCTAGCAGTAGCGCCAAATGCCTATAAATTCCTATAGTGAGCGAGTTACAGAGAGTTTCATTTTTGTAAGAAAAAAACTTTAAAGCTTGTCGCTCTCATTCTAAACATTAATTAATGAGCGACGCCGATAGGCCCAACATGGCTGATAACGTATGAACACCCTTGAAAAAATCTCCAAAAATTTAAACGGCTTTAGCAAATCAGAACGCAAAGTAGCAGAAGTTATTTTGGCGGCCCCACAAACCGCTATCCATTCCAGCATCGCAGCACTGGCGAAACTGGCTGATGTCAGCGAGCCAACAGTCAATCGTTTCTGCCGACGCTTGGACACAAAAGGCTTCCCCGACTTTAAGCTCCATCTGGCGCAAAGTTTGGCCAACGGCACCCCATACGTTAACCGTCACGTTGAAGAGAGCGATGGGCCTGACGCCTACACCTCAAAAATTTTCGAAACTGCCATGGCCAGCCTAGATACGGCTCGCAATAGCTTAGATGCAACGCAGATTAACCGCGCAGTGGATATCTTAACCCAAGCCAACAAGATATCGTTTTTTGGTTTGGGCGCGTCAGCCAGTGTTGCACATGATGCAACCAATAAATTTTTCCGCTTTAACGTTCCTGTGGTCTTCTTCGAAGATGTACTGATGCAACGTATGAGCTGCATTAACAGTGCCGAAGGTGATGTTATTGTGCTGATTTCACACACTGGGCGCACGAAGAGCCTGGTTGAGTTAGCCCAGCTGGCCAGAGAAAGCGGTGCCACAGTTATCGCCATTACAAGCAAAGACTCCCCTTTAGCACAAGAAGCCAACCTGATCCTTGCCATGGATGTACCGGAAGATACTGACATCTATATGCCAATGGCATCCAGATTGGCGCAACTCTGTTTAGTTGACGTATTAGCAACAGGCTTTACTTTGCGCCGCGGCCCTCGATTCAGAGACAATCTACGTAAAGTGAAAGAGAGCCTGAAACAATCTCGCTTTAACAAAGCTGAATACGATTAACCTACTATCTTTCATAAACAACTCCACCCAGCACAAAATTGTAATTTCTTTACATCTATACTGTGCTAACGGCTAAGGGCAAATCATCTCATGGTGTTTTGCCCCATTATTCACCACGTACTCTTGACCAGTTATCTCGGAGCCTTCAATGCTTAGACGAACAAAAATCGTAACGACACTTGGTCCAGCAACAGACCGTGACGGCAACCTGGAAAAAATTATCCGTGCAGGCGCCAATGTTGTTCGAATGAATTTCTCTCACGGTAGTCCTGAAGATCATATCAAACGTGCCGATGACGTCCGTGCGATAGCCAAAAAACTCGGCCGCTATGTGGCAATACTAGGTGATTTGCAAGGCCCGAAGATCCGTGTTTCAACCTTCAAAGAGGGTAAGATCCATTTAACTATCGGCGACAAATTTACCTTAGACAGTGATCTGCCTAAGGGTGAAGGTAACAAAGAGGCTGTAGGACTCGATTACAAAGAACTACCTCAAGATGTTACCGCGGGCGATCTGCTGCTATTAGATGATGGCCGCGTCCAGCTGGAAGTCACGCTCGTCGAAGGAAACAAAGTACACACTGTCGTCACAGTAGCCGGTCCTCTATCCAACAATAAGGGTATCAACAAGAAAGGGGGTGGATTATCTGCTGCCGCTCTTACCGATAAAGATAAGGCCGATATCGTCACTGCAGCGAAGATCGGTGTTGATTACCTCGCGGTATCCTTCCCGCGTTCAGGTGCAGATATGAACTACGCTCGAGAACTGGCCGAAGCGGCCGGTTTAAAAGCGCATATGGTGGCAAAAGTAGAGCGAGCAGAAGTGGTTGCCACAGAAGAAGCGCTAGATGACGTTATTCTTGCCTCAGACTGTGTCATGGTTGCCCGTGGTGATCTCGGTGTTGAAATCGGTGATCCTGAACTGGTGGGCTGCCAAAAGCGGATGATATCCAGAGCTCGTGCACTCGACCGCACGGTGATCACCGCAACGCAGATGATGGAATCGATGATTGAAAACCCGATGCCAACCCGTGCAGAAGTGATGGACGTCGCCAATGCCGTTCTTGATGGCACAGACGCCGTAATGCTTTCTGCCGAAACGGCCGCCGGTAAGTTCCCGGAAGAGACAGTCACAGCGATGTCTAACGTCTGTATCGGCGCCGAAAAACATCCTCGAGTAAACGTTAGTCGTCACCGTATCAATGAGATTTTTACAAATTCTCAAGAAACCGCGGCGATGTCTGCTATGTACGCTGCGAATCATATGGAAGGCGTCAAAGCCATTGTCGCTCTGACAGACAGCGGCCGTACACCACTCATTATGTCCCGTATTACCTCTAATTTGCCTATTTATGGCATGAGCCGCCACTCAGCTGCACTCAACGTGATGGCGCTCTACCGTGGTGTTAAGCCGGTAGCATTTGATATGGCACAGCATGATGAAAATACCTTGGTACGTGGAGCACTCGATACACTGCTAGAGCGCGGTCTACTCGAGCCTGGAGATCTGGTCATTATGACCAAAGGTGATATCGCCAATACATCGGGAAGCACCAATACAATGAAGATTTTGACCGCTTAGTTCGGTTTAACTTTTCAACAAAAAGAAGGCCGGTCTCAGACCGGCCTTCTTTTTATCTATTGAACAACCGCAAGCGCTAAGCGGCGTCTGCATTAAATGGAACAGCTGGAGATTGCGTAGCGCCCATCTCATTGAAGCTATCAACCTGAATAGCATGGTAACGCAGTGCTTCCGCTTCCCGTAACTGTGCCGCTTCCTTGTCATCAATCAGTTTGGCGGCAAACGCATGCTCGATTAATTCAGCAAATGGTATCCGCTTAGGTAGACGTCCAGCGCGCTGCGCATTACCAAGACGCTTTTCCAAAGACTGAGATTCAAACATAGCGACAAAGGCACGTTCCATTACGCCCGTTGCGTCGTCCTCACCGGCACCGACATAGCAAAGGTGGGATAAGCGCTCTCTTAACACGCCAGGCTTGAGCATTGAGCTACATATCTGCGTAGCCACTTTATCCTTCGGCGCCTTGTAACGGATCCCCCAAGGGAAAATAATGCGCTTCAAGATGGTCGATAATATCGGGTTACTAAAATTAGCGAAGAAACCATCAAATGCAACACCGATCGCATGCAGATGGTGCTGCAAACAGTAATGCACGAACGGCAGATCACTGACCTGATGCCCATCTTCTTCGAACCGTTTCAATGTCGCTGATGCCATGTACAGATGGCTAAGAATATCGCCCAACCTAGCAGATATCATCTCCCGACGTTTAAGCTCACCGCCGAGTACCAACATCGCCATGTCGGACACCACAGCCAAGCCGGTACTCATGCGGGTCAGATCACGATAGTAGCGGCTGGTCTCTCCGGCCACCGGTGAAGCATTGAAACGCGCCCCGGTTATGCCTTGCCACACTGCCCGTGTGAAATTACCCGCTGCGTAAGCAACGTGTTTTACCAGCAAACCATCAAACTGATTTAACCCTTCCCCTTCATCAGGGTTAGCTGCGGCCTCCATTTCAGCGAAGACATAAGGATGGCAACGCGTCGCCCCCTGACCAAAGATCATCAGATTCCGGGTCAGAATATTCGCCCCTTCAACCGTAATCGAAATCGGGATCCCCATATAGGCATTACCGAGGTAGTTCAAAGGCCCCATCTGTATGCCCTTACCCGCATGGATATCCATGGCGTCATCTACCACTTTTCGCGCCATCTCCGTCATATGATACTTAGAGATAGCGGTAATAACCGACGGACTAATGTTCAAATCAATCGCCCCCGCAGTCATTCGGCGATGTGCTTCGAGACTATAAGCAAACGCGCCAATACGCGCCAACGGCTCTTGGATACCTTCAAAGCGACCGATCGACATCCCAAATTGGCGGCGAACATAAGCGTAAGCACTGGTCATTTTCGCAGCCAGATGGCCTGAAGCGGCGCTCAAGGCAGGCAAAGAGATACCACGCCCAGCGGATAGGCACTCAACCAACATACGCCAACCCCGGCCTGCGTAATCTGGCCCACCGATGATCCAATCAAGGGGAATAAACACATCTTTACCCGTTGTAGGACCATTCATAAAGGCCAATGCTAACGGATTATGGCGGCGTCCAGTTTCAACACCGGGATGATCTGTTGGGATCAAAGCACAAGTGATACCAAGATCTTCCTGATCGCCCATTAGACCATCGGGATCTCTTAACTTAAATGCCAAACCTAATACCGTCGCCACCGGTGCCAACGTGATGTATCGCTTATTCCAGTTGAGCATAATTCCTAAGGTTTCTTTACCTTCAAACTCACCCTTACAAACGATACCTAAATCAGGAATAGAACCCGCATCAGAACCAGCTTCTGGACCGGTTAACGCAAAGCATGGCACGTCACGGCCATCAGCCAAGGTTGGCAACCAGCGCTCTTTCTGTTGCTGTGTGCCGTAGTGCATCAATAACTCACCAGGGCCTAACGAGTTCGGCACCATCACTGTCACCGCGGCACTCAAGCTACGTGATGCAATCTTTGAAACAATAGTAGAATTGGCTATCGCAGAGAATTCTCGACCACCGAATGACTTGGGAATGATCAGTGCAAAAAAGCCCTCTTTCTTAAGATAATCCCAAACATCTTGTGGCAGATCTTTTTGCTCATGAACAATGCTGTAGTCATCGAGCATCGCCAGCAAAGTCTCAACTTGGTTGTCCAAAAACGCGCGCTCTTCGTCATTTAACGAAGGCTTCGGGTAATTGTGCAGCTGTCGCCAATCAGGCTTACCTTTAAACAGCTCTGCATCCCACCAAACATCACCGGCCTCCATCGCTTCACGCTCGGTGGTAGACATGGGTGGCAAGATACGTTTAAAAACCCGGAAAACAGGCCGAGTAACTAATTGCTTACGAAAATCGGGCACGCCAAGCACCACAGCAATGGCGATAATGATGAGTAGTAGAATTGACATGACTTCAGACCTTCAAAAAAGTAACGTGGTTATCTTCATTACGAAGATTCGTTGGAATAGGAGCACTCACCCCAGCTGCGATATAGGGTATAACCCGTCGAATGACATCTTCGATATCAACAGACTGATTAAAATCAGCATCTGATATTTCGCTCAAAGCTTGTTGCGACGCCATCGTAAAAATAACCGTACCAAGGGTGAAATGCAGACGCCAAAACAGATCACTGGCAGACAACTCCGGATACGCGGCGCGCACCGCTTCACTGATCCTTTCAATCACTGCGCCGTGATTAGCAATCAAATACCAACGCAAGTGCCCCTGCGTGTCGCTATAGCCTCTACCTAGCAACTGCATAAACAACGTTGTGCCCTTCTCCCTAATACCATTTAATAGCAGCAAGGGCTCAACAAACGCCTCAAACACCTCGGTCATTTCAGGGCGCCGTTGCTGTTTAAGCAAGTTGCTAAGCGCTTCATCAAGAGCGGGCATAAATGTTTGGAGATAACGCTCCAAAACAGCACGGATCAGCGCCTTTTTTGAGCCAAAATGATAATTAACTGAGGCCAAATTGACTTCAGCTCGCGTGGTGATCAGTCTTAACGACGTATCGGAGAAGCCGCGCTCTGCAAACAGCAGTTCTGCTTCATCTAAAATTCTTGTTTTCGTATCAAGCCGCACTAATACCAACCCCGAATTCAAACAGTTGTTTCAAATGTATGTTTAAGCCGTGCGCGTGTCAAGCGACTGATCTGACCAGAACTTTGCTCACCAAGATAAATCAGTAATAACAACCGGTTTTCCATGCACTTATCACGCATATAAACGCACTGAGAATATTTGCTACTTTCCGGAACTAAAGGCGCTGAAAGGCATCCAATGTTTTACGTAAACTACTTTTTACGCACAATATCTCTCCCTGGGCCCAGCAAACTGTTCTGTCGCTTACTGCTGGGTCTTTTTTTATCTGCTTGCCTTCTCTAACATGTCTGCGTCCACTCCAGGGACCTTAGATAAAATAAAAATAGGACTAAACATGTCAAACCCAGAGAAATTTCGCCGGGGTTTACTCGCGATCACACTGGCCAGTGCACTGGCAGCATGCGGAGAGCAAGCAGTCGAGCCTAAGCAGATAGAGATCGATCCCGCTTCACTTGCTTCATCCTTCCTTATCAATGCCGAAGATGAATTGGCGACATTACGCAAAGAGCTATATCGAGCTGAATGGATCTACCAAAACTTTATTACTGAAGACACCGCTTCATTAGCTGCTGACGCAAATAGCCGTTATACCGCGGCACAAGTGCGGCTGGCCCATGAGGCAGCTAAATTTGATGGCATTGACCTAGCAGCCTCAACCCGGCGCAAACTCGATATATTAAAATTTTCCATCGTACTCCCCGCCCCGGCTGATGCAGACAAAAATGCCGAGTTAGCGAAACTGGCTGCGGATCTCAATGGCATGTATGGCAAAGGAAAATATTGTCTCAGCGCAGACAACTGCCTGACTTTACCTGAAATGAGCAACATCATGGCTAGCTCACGTGATGCCGACGAACTACTTGCTCTGTGGCAAGGCTGGCGCGACGTATCACCTCCAATGAAGCCTTTATATGAGCGCCAGGTTTCCTTGGCTAATGAAGGTGCCAAGGCGTTAGGTTTTAACGACTTAGGGACGATGTGGCGCAGTAACTACGATATGTCACCGACAGACTTTTCAGTAGAGATGGATCGTCTATGGGGACAAGTTAAACCGCTATACGAAGCACTACACTGTCATGTTCGAGCGAAACTAGGTGAAACCTATGGCACAGACTTAGTATCCCCCGATCAACCTATCCCAGCCCACTTACTGGGTAATATGTGGGCGCAAACCTGGGGCAACATCTACAATATCGCAGCACCTGAAGATGCCGATCCAGGCTTCGACCTCACCACGCAGCTCGCTGTCCACGGCTACGATGAGTTAAAAATGGTTGAAGGGGCCGAGCGCTTTTTTACTTCTCTAGGTTTTGAGCCGCTGCCTGATACGTTCTGGCAACGTTCGCTATTCACCCAGCCTGCTGATCGTGATGTAGTTTGCCATGCGTCTGCCTGGGATCTGGACGACCAAGAGGATATTCGCATTAAAATGTGTATCCAGAAAACAGGTGAAGAATATGCGGTTATTCACCATGAGTTGGGGCACAACTTCTACCAACGTGCATACAAAGATCAATCAACGCTATTCCAAAACAGTGCGAACGATGGCTTCCACGAAGCCATTGGGGACACTATTGCGTTAAGCGTTACCCCAGAGTATCTGCGTCAAACTGGCTTACTCACCGCGGAAGAGATACCCAGCGCGGATAAAGATCTTGGCCTGCTGATGAAGATGGCGATGGATAAAGTGGCATTTCTCCCATTCGGTTTGCTGGTTGATAAGTGGCGTTGGCAGGTCTTTTCAGGTGAAGTATCGCCACAACAGTATAACCAAGCATGGTGGCAGTTACGTGAAGAGTATCAGGGCGTAAAGGCGCCTATCTCGCGAGATGAGAATGCATTCGATCCTGGTGCCAAATATCATGTTCCCGGCAATACGCCATACGCGCGATATTTCCTCGCACATATCCTGCAGTTCCAATTTCATCGTTCCTTATGTGAAATGGCGGGTAATGACGGACCGATTCACCGCTGCACGATATACGGCAACAAAGAGGTCGGCGAAAAACTCAATGCGATGTTAGCCATGGGCGCAAGCAAACCTTGGCCTGAGGCCTTGGAGATCGTCACTGGCAGTAAGCAGATGGACGCAACAGCGATCCTAGACTATTTCGCTCCCCTAAAAACCTGGCTTGATCAGCAAAACATTGGTCGTCAGTGTGGTTGGTAACGACATCTACACCATATAAACAGGAACGGCCCTTGCGGGCCGTTTTTTTACTAAGTCGTGTCTCTCATAATGCGTTAGCCGGGTCTCCTCTCCTCTACCCGCTGAATAAACTCATAGTCACCTAATACCGTTTCGCCGTTAAGAAACCGACGTAACATATCTAACGCCATCGCCGCTGCGATTTCTCTGATCAAAGTGCGACCACGATTCGGTAAACGCAACATTTGGCTGTAACAGCCTTGAGAGGTTGCTAAGGAGAAACCAACGGTCCCAACAGGCTTTTGTTCACTACCGCCATCGGGGCCGGCAATACCTGTGACGGCAACTGCAAAGTCGGTACGTGCTTGTTTTCTCGCTCCCTTAGCCATCGCTTCTGCCACTTCAAGTGACACCGCACCATGCTGCTCAATAAGGGCTTCAGGTATGCCTAGGTCTTCAGATTTAGCGCTATTCGAATAGGTCACATAGCCCCGTAAAAAATAAGCAGAGCTACCGCTTTGCTCTACCAATTGCGCAGCGATCATACCGCCGGTACACGACTCCGCGAGAGATAAGGTTTTACCATGGCGCAACATCAAACGCTGGATCTCTGCGGCGAATCCCTGGTTATGATGGCAAAACAGATTTTCCCCAAGCAGATCCGTAATCTGTTGCTTGGCCGACGCAATATCTGGTTGCGGTAAACCCGCCGTGTATTTCAACTTCACTTCTATCGATGGCATCGCCGATCGGTAACCAAGCACTGCGCCGGCAGGCAACTTGATAGGATTTAGAGCGTCACTGAGCTTAGATTCACTTAAACCAAAAGTCAGCCAGCGCTCAATAGTTGGCGCCTCTGACCTGGCAATATCTTGTAGTACAGGCAGAATAAAATGCTCAACCATATACTTGAACTCAGATGGCACTCCCGGCGTAAAAAATAACTCAGCACTACCTAAAGGAAAGCGAAAGCCACAAGCGCTACCAACCGGGTTGTCAATTAACTGGGCACAACCAGGCAGCATCGCCTGCTTACGATTACTTTCTGGCATTACCCGTCCCCGCTGAGCATAACGGGACTCCATCACGCGGGTCCAGTCAACAAATTCAACCAAGGGCTCATTCAAAGCAAGGCTCGCGGCTTCGGCACTAAGATCATCCGTTGTTGGTCCAAGACCACCATTGACTATCACTACCTCGGCATGTTGGCTAGCATAGAGAAAGGCCTGCTGCAGCGCTTCCAGATCATCGGCCACGGTTAATCGCCAACTCATCTGCAAACCATGGTCATTCAATAACTGACTAAGCCAAGCGGCGTTAGTATCAACAATATCCCCTTGCAATACTTCATCGCCAGTACTGATCATCGCGATACGTAATTGATCCATCATTCCTCTTCTAAAACAGCTCCGATCATTCAGAGACTTGGGACAACACAAAATTGCTTTTCGGACAATCCGCATCAAGCAAATGCCAAACGCTGCTTGTTTCATCGTATTCAAGCAGTACACAGCATAAGGTCGGCATCTTCACACTGCAATTAGGAACCAGCTGTGTGACTAAACTTTCCAAGGTGGGATAATGACCTATTAGCCATATCAGCTCATTATCTCCCCAATAAGACTGCATTCGTGACAAAAATTCATCGGCTGCAGCGGTGTATATCCAGGGGCATATACTGAGCTTGTCGATAGTAATAGACAAGCCGTGACAAAGCCCAAGTGCTGTTGAATAAGCTCTCACAGCATGGCTGCAACAGATATGATCAGGGGTGTTATCTCTCAAGATATTTCGCCCCACCATCACATCAAGGTTACTATAGCCACGGCTATTTAACGGCCGCAGCAGATCACCGATAGCGTCGAGAGTCCACGAAGACTTTCCATGCCGGATTAGCATTAAACGTTTCACAGCTCACCTTTCGAACAACCCCATATCAGCTTATATCCAAGCAAACAGTGGGCAAAATGCCAATAAAAAAGCCCGGCTTTAGCCGGGCTTCCTAACGTCACACAATTAACTGATCACAGTTCGCTCAACGGACGATATTTAATGCCATGGAAGACCATAAAGATGACAGGCACAACCAACAGCGTCAGCACCGTAGCAAAACCTAAACCAAACATAATGGTCACCGCCATATCAACGAAGAATGCATCGCCAAGTAAAGGCAGCATACCTAATATCGTCGTAATAGCAGCCATGGCCACAGGGCGTACACGGCTGACACCCGACATAAAGATCGCTTCGTATGGTTCGGTACCACTCTCCAACTCCAGGTTAATTTGATCAAGCAGTACAATACCGTTCTTCAATAGCATGCCCACCAAACTTAGCGCACCAAGCAGAGCCATAAAACCAAATGCCGCGTCCAACACCAGCAAGCCAAAGGTAATACCGATCATCGCCAACGGCACGCAGCACCAGATCACCAGAGGTTTCTTGAAGGAATTAAACAAGAAGACGGTGATCAGGAACATACTCAAGAAGCCCATCGGCAGCGAACCGAACAGTGCCGATGATGCGTCACCTGATGCTTCATATTCGCCACCCCACTCCAGGTAGTATCCACGTGGTAACTCTATCGCTTCAATGGGCCCCTTAACCCGCTCAAATACCTGAGCCGCCGTCTCTTCACCTAACAGATCATGATCGGCAATCACAGTTAATGTACGCTTACGATCACGACGCTGAATGATCGAGTCTTCCCACGTCAGTTGATACTGAGGAGCCACCTGCTGGATTGGAATGTACTGCTGCAGCGTAGGACTCCAAATCTGCAGTGACTCATAACTGGTAATGTCGACCCGCTCTTCATCAGGCAAACGCACGACAATGGGCAACATATCCGTACCATCACGATACAAGCCCACATTTCGACCTGAGAAACTCATATTAAGCGTGTTATCCAGGTCGCTACGGCTAACTCCCGCGCGGCGCGCTAACGACTCATCGAACGCAGGACGAATAAGTTTTGAGCGTTGACGCCAGTCGTCGCGAATATTAGTGGCCACAGGATCATTGCGTAAAATCTGCTTCGCCTGCTCTCCTAACTCTCGTAGTACCGCAGGATCTGCGCCTGTAAAACGAGCTTCAATTTTACCGGCCGGCGAGGGCCCGATCTCCAAGTTTCTTAGCTTAATCAATGCCTGAGGATAGGTAACGGCAAACTCATCGCGCAAACGAGACATCATTGGATGCATCTCTTCTGAGCTATTGGTGTTGATCAATATCTGAGCATATGCCGAGTAACTTTTCTCTGGCTCATAGGTCAGCATGAAACGCTGGGCACCTTGGCCTGTCGTGGAGGTGACTTGTTTTACCTCTGGCTGCTCCATGATCCAGCCTTCCATTTCACTCACAACATCGTGCGTGTAACGAATATCACTGCCTTGAGGTAGCCAGACATCGACAAGAAAAATAGGCGTTGTTGCAGGAGGGAAGAAAGCCTGCCGAACGTGACCAAAACCAACAATAGACAAAGCCAACAGGGCAACCATCAACCCCAGAGTGAACCACTTAAAGCGCATACAGGCGTCCAGCGCCTTTTTATAGAGGACGAACACAGCGCCTTTGTAAGGGTCTTCTTGCGGCTTACTCTCCTCACCTTCAGCTTGCGGTTCGGCTTCTTTAAAGAACATATTGGCAAAAAATGGCGTCAAGGTAATCGCCGTGAACCAGGACATCATGAGTGAAATCATCAATACCCAGAACAAACTGCCGGCAAATTCACCGGTAGAGTCATCAGACAGACCAATAGGAGCAAAAGCGGTAATCGCGATAACAGTAGCACCTAGTAATGGCCACTTGGTCTGTTCAACGATATCGACAGCCGCCTGCAGCTTGGTGCGCCCTTTCTGCACACCGATCAATATGCCTTCAACCACCACAATAGCATTATCCACTAGCATCCCCAGGGCAATAATCAGAGCGCCCAATGAGATACGTTGCAGATCAATGGCCATCTGCTTCATAAAAATAAAACTGCCAAAAACCGTCAACGCGAGGATCAAGCCGATAAGCACGCCACTCTTTACGCCCATAAAGAACAGCAGCACCACCACTACAATCACAACTGCAGCGACCAAATTAAGGATAAAGCCTTTAACAGACACGGCCACACTGCTTGGCTGGTCATAGATGTAGGTCAATTCCATGCCAAGAGGCTTGGTGTACTCCAGATCAGCCATACGATCACGCACTGCTTTACCGATATCAACAACGTTGACACCTGAAGCAAATGAGATCCCCATGCTGATCGCTTGTTGCCCCTGAAAGTTGTATATGTTGGTAGGGATCTCTTCATAGCCTCGGTACACCCGAGCGACATCGCGCAAATAAACTAACTTGTCCGACCCGGCTCCAGCAATAATCAAATTCTCCAGTTCTGTGACGTTAGTAAACTCACCGGTAGAATAGATACGGATGTACTCATCTTCATGACTCACCGATCCCGCTGGTGCGACAATATTTTGAGTACTTAGCAGATCAAAAATTGTATCTGGCGCGATCCCAAGTGCAGACAATTTGGTGTAAGAGATCTCAACAAATACCTCTTCGTCTTGCACACCGGCTAAATTAACTTTACCGACACCATTAATGACCTCGACCTCTCGCTTCACAAAATCAACGTAGTCATTAAGCTCTTTATAGCTATAACCTTCACCGGTAAACGCAATCATCACACCATAAACATCACCGAAGTCATCATTAACTAAAGGCTCACTGGCTCCCGGTGGTAACTGCGGGGCGGCATCGCCAACCTTTCGGCGCAGCTCATCCCAAATCTGTGGCAATGCCTCTTTGCCATACTTATTCTTCATCGTTACAGTGATTTGCGATAAGCCAGCCGTTGAAATCGAGGTTATCTCCTTAACATAAGAGAGCTGCTGGATAGCCATCTCTAACTTATAAGTAACCTCTTCCTCTACCTGTTGTGGTGAAGCACCAGGATAAGAGGTGACAATAACCGCATCCTTAATTGTGTATTCGGGGTCTTCAAGCTGACCCAAACCCAAATAGGCACCAAATCCACCTAACGCAAAGATCAGTGTTAATAACCAACTGATTACTTTATTTTTTATTGAATATTCAGCAATGGTCATCCCTTGATCTCCTTCTCTGCAACAACTTTAACCGGCGCGCCTTCAAACAACTGCTGCTGTCCGTATGTCACAATAACGTCCCCAGGTTTGACCCCACTCTTCAACTCAATTCCTGTCCTTCCTAACTTACGTGTTTCAACCGCATGCATAGACACTGATTTCTCATCGTCGGACAACTTCCACACAAATGTATTTCTGCCATCGATGTCACTATCAGGGCGAAATACAACCGCTGAACTAGGTAGGTTGATCCCCTGAAATGAATCCCGTTCGATATCACTCATGTCGACAGTGACCACGGCACTCATGCCTGGAAAAATTGGCACATCAACGGGGTTATCCATTAAGAGCTTCGCTAAATAGGATTTAGTCTGAGGATCTTTTTCTGTTTCAAACTCATACGAGGTTGCGGTATAGACCTTGCCAGGTAAGCTCTCAAATCTCACCTGAAACGCCGCCTTCCGGCTCTCTCGATCCGGTTTTGCCAGAGCCAATAGCTGCTCAGATACGTTGACCTGCACTTCCAAGGTTTCTGCATCATGTAGCGTTAAGATCGCCTCTCCTACTCTGACATTCTCAAAGTTATCGGCAATGACTCTGCCAATAATGCCGTCTTTCGGCGCCCGCAACTGGGTAAAGCCAAGATGAATTTTGGCTAATTCATGATTCGCCTTAGCAATCAGATATTCCGCTTCCAGCTTGTCACTTTCCGACGCTGAAATGGCCCCCGTTTTAATCAATTTCTGGGCCCGCTCAAAATTAAGCTTGGCTAACTTGTACGTTTCTTTAGTGTCGGTGACCTGGCGCTCATAATCTGCAGCATCCAATGTCGCCAGCAGATCGCCTTTTTTGACGTTCATACCAGACGTCACGGGCAAGGTCTTTAGTTCACCTTCAACTCGAAATGACAAGTGACTCAAGTTATTCGCCTGTATCACCGCCGGAAAATCCCTCTTTGTTCTGGCGATATCTGAACTTACACGCACCACTTCAACATTTTGCGGCGCTTTCACCGCCTGCTCTGCAGGCGTACAGGCCATTAAACCTGTGGCCAATAGCGCGCAAACGGTATGCGCTAAAACTCTCGGCTGAAAAGTCATGTATTTCATTACTTTAATCCTCATTCCTTTACAGCCCGCGTTCGCGAACCCATTCCTGAACACGCATACCATCGGATAATAAACGGGTACCGGTCAAAGCCAATATATCTCCGCTCGTTAACGGGCCTTTAACCTTCAAACCCGCGGCGGACTGGCCGATGACCTCGACGTCAACAGCGGAAACAGTCATTGTCTCAGGTGCTATACGCCACACTTTAAGATTATCCCCTTCACCCACAACCGCGGTGACCGGTAAGACATAGTATTCAGATTCATGTGGATCTAGAGGTGACATATCAATTTCAACCTCAGCTGTCATACCAGTAGAAACATTAAAATCAGTTGGCGTCGGTAAAGATAAAGTCACCTCATAACTTAAAGTGCTAGCATCCGCTTCTGTATCAACCTCAGTAACCGCAGCAAAATAGCTGTATTGGGGCTGTGCAACAAAACGGACGAGAGCTTTCAGATCTAAAACAAATTCCCGCGATAACTGAGTCACGACATTTTGTGGAACTTGGATCTTCACGTCGGTCATCCCATCCGCTTGAATATTGAGGACTTGTTGCTTAGCTATCACATAGTCCCAATTTTCCGCCGCGGTACGGGAAACAACCCCATCAAAAGGCGCACGCAAACTGGTATACCCTACATTTGCTTGGGCTTGCTCAAGCGCTGCCTTTGTCCGGGCTAACAACGTTCTGTTTTGATCATGCATCTGCTGACTGACCAGCTGATCCTTAACTAAACGTTCCGTACGTTTAAACTCCACCAAAGCAAGTTGATAGTTAGCTTCAGCCTTATCTTTAGTTAATTTATATTCGATGGGATCTAAACGCGCTAGCAGTTCACCCTTTTTAACCGATTGACCAGCCAAAGCGGGGAATTCAATCAGTTGACCTGGGACTCGGAATGCTAAAGAGGTTCGTTGACTGGCTTCCGTTTGCCCTTGAAAAACCCGCAGACTTCTTTCCCCTGGTGAAGTTAATCTAAAGACTTTAATCGGATGAACAACATCTGCGTGAGCAGAAACCGTTTCTTCAGCGTGAACAGTGCCAAAGAGCACGCTGCAAATACTTATGAACATTGCAGCAACACGTTTCCAACTTAGGAACACCATATAATTACCTACCGTGGTTCAACACATGACAGAACAAAGAATTGACTATGCTTCAGACTAGTCAATCCTTTGATTAAATACGACTATTAACGCTTACAAAAGTGCAATAAAAAGCCACAAAACGCAGCGGTTGCCGCGTTTGCGAACAATAGGTTCAAAAACCAACGCCCGCTGATGATTAAACATCCTGGAGTTTAACTTTCCACTCTGCAGGGCCTGTTACATGAGCGGAAGTCCCAGTGGAATCAACAGCCACTGTCACTGGCATATCTTCCACCTCAAACTCATAGATAGCTTCCATACCCAACTCTTCAAAAGCAACAACGCGAGATTTCTTAATCGCTTTTGCGACTAAATAGGCCGCGCCACCCACGGCCATTAAATAAACCGCTTTATGTTGTTTAATTGACTCTACCGTTGCGGGGCCACGCTCTGCTTTACCGATCATGCCTAGTAAGCCCGTTTCACCCAACATGAGATCCGTGTATTTGTCCATTCGTGTTGCCGTCGTCGGACCTGCTGGCCCAACAACCTCAGAGCCCACCGCATCGACCGGCCCCACGTAATAGATAAAGCGGTTATTGAAATCCACCCCATCCGGCAATGACTCTCCACGATCGAGCATATCCTTGAGTCGTTTATGGGCTGCATCACGCCCTGTCAGGATCTTACCGGACAGCAACACAGTCTCACCCGTACGCCAACTCTGCACATCTTCAGCCGTCACAGTGTCAACATCCACTCGGCGCACTTCATCACCCACCTCCCAGGTAATATCAGGCCAATCGCTAAGCGCTGGCGGTGTTAAGTGGGCAGGGCCTGTGCCATCGAGGGTGAAATGGGCGTGACGAGTGGCAGCGCAGTTCGGGATCATCGCCACAGGTAAGCTTGCGGCATGAGTCGGTGCAGTCTTAATCTTCACATCTAAGACGGTGGTAACCCCGCCAAGCCCCTGCGCTCCGATGCCTAACTTATTCGCTTTTTCGAAGATCTCCAGACGTAACGCTTCTTCTTCGTTTTCTGCGCCTCGCGCTTGGAGCTCATGAATATCCACCGGATCCATCAGTGACTCTTTCGCTAACACAGCTGCTTTTTCTGCAGTACCGCCAATACCTAGGCCCAACATGCCAGGGGGACACCAGCCGGCTCCCATACTCGGTAACGTCTTAATCACCCAGTCAGCGATTGAATCATTTGGGTTGAGCATGACAAACTTCGACTTGTTTTCTGAACCGCCACCTTTGGCCGCGATCATGATTTCAACTTTGTCACCCTTAACCATTTCGACATGCACAACGGCCGGTGTATTGTCTTTGGTGTTTGTACGTTTGCCGACGGGGTTACTAACAATAGAAGCACGCAACGGATTGTCAGGGTTGCTATAAGCACGGCGTACACCTTCATCAACCAGCTCCTGAACCGTCATGTCACCTTCAAATTGCACCTTCATGCCAATTTTGACAAAACAAGTGACGATACCGGTATCCTGACAAATAGGCCGATGCCCTTCAGCTGCCATTCTGGAATTTATTAATATCTGCGCAATAGCATCTTTCGCCGCCTGACTCTGTTCAGCGTGATAGGCCTTCTCCATTGCCTGCACAAAATCTAGAGGATGGTAATAGGAGATAAACTGCAGGGAATCTTCGATACTTTGGATAAAATCTTGTTGCCGGATCAGAGTCATTTGTATGCTACCTCGCAGGTTTGGCGGTCACATTCCAACATTGCCGCTTTTATATTTTTATGGCTATCGATTCTTTACACGGCTAGACAAGGGTATTATCCAGCCAAATATAACGGGGTTCTGAAGATATGATACTCTCGGTAGCGACACCAAACTACCCCGTTTAGCGCACGTTTTAACAGATCCAGAGTGAATAATTTGTTGCATCTTCATCACTTTACCGGCGAAGCCGATAGTTTACTGCAAGTATTCTCAACAATTGCTGAGCGTCCATGGTCGATGCTGCTTGATTCTGGCACTTCATCCCACACAGATGCCCAATACGACATCGCCGTGTTCTCACCCAGACTCGTACTCATCGCCAAGAATGGCAGTAGTCAGGCAACCAGTAATACAGGCGCCAATATCCCGTGTCCGGCAGAGCCATTTGAAGCGATGCGCTGCTTACAACAGGAATTTATGCCCGAGCTA
The DNA here is from genome assembly GCF_003336225.1 of Corallincola holothuriorum. Taxonomy (NCBI): domain Bacteria; kingdom Pseudomonadati; phylum Pseudomonadota; class Gammaproteobacteria; order Alteromonadales; family Psychromonadaceae; genus Corallincola; species Corallincola holothuriorum. The sequence continues at coordinate 261,952 of NZ_QPID01000004.1, read as the reverse complement.
CCATCCTGTGAGCTGCCATTTTGTGGCGGTTGGCTAGGCTACTTTAGTTACGACTTGGGTCGCTACATCGAAAAGCTCCCGAACACCGCAATCGATGATATTTCGCTGCCGGATCTTGCTTTGGGCTTATATGACAAAGGGCTGATTCGCCACAAAAAAAGCGGCAAAGTAACAGCGTTTGCATGGTCGGCAGCGGGTCTCGAGGAAGCAAAAGAGCTTTACTTATCTTCGAACCAGGCAGCCGCTGAACTGCAACCATTTTCATTGATCAGCGACTGGCACTCTAATATGACGCCCGAGTCATATGCTGAGAAATTCCATCAGGTGCAGTCATTTCTCCGCAGCGGGGATTGCTATCAAATCAACCTCGCCCAGCGCCTGCACGCGCACTATCAAGGCAGTGAATGGCAAGCATTTAAAAAATTACACAGAGCAAATAACGCCCCCTTTTCAGCGTACATTAAACTACCTGACACAGTGATAATCAGTTTATCACCTGAACGCCTGCTGCTACTCGACAATGGCCGTATTCAAACGAAGCCCATTAAGGGTACTCGTCGCCGTAAGTTGTGCGACGCAGAAGATGAAGCAGCAGTGAAGGACCTACTAACTGCGGAAAAAGATCAGGCAGAAAACCTGATGATCGTTGACCTATTACGTAATGACTTAAGTAAGGTGGCCACCGTCGGCAGTGTTCGCGTGCCGAGCCTTTTTGCTGTCGAAAGTTTCCCTGCCGTACACCACCTTGTTAGTACCATAGAAGCTGAACTTGCTGATCACGCTGACTGTTACGATCTGCTCAAAGGCGCCTTCCCTGGAGGCTCAATTACCGGCGCCCCCAAAGTGCGCGCCATGGAGATAATTGAACAGCTTGAGCCTCATCGGCGCAGTGCATACTGCGGTGCCATTGGCTATTTAAGTGCATGCGGACGTATGGATACCAATATCGCTATTCGTACACTCATCGGTGAAAAACAGACGATCTACTGTTGGGGTGGCGGGGGCTTAGTCGCAGACTCTCATTGTGATGAGGAGTATCAAGAAACTCTAGATAAGCTGGCTAAGATCCTACCCATTCTTAGCGAGACAAAGTCTCCCTCTCAGGCTGACGACACATAGATGAAACTCGAAGCACTACTCAACCGTTTTTTACTCCATCCGCCGCCGCCCTCACAGAGCTACAACGGTGAAATCGAAGCGGCGGTTCTCGTTCCTTTACAATTGGTTGATGGCCAATTGCAGATCGTATTTACCCGACGGCCCGATGATATACCTCATCATCCAAATCAAATTTGCTTTCCCGGCGGCAAACGGGAGCTCGGTGATACAGATTTAATGGCGACGGCGTTACGTGAAACAGAAGAGGAGTTAGGAATATCAGCATCGACTATCAAGGTTCTGGGTGTCTTACCGTCGCGTATTACCCGCACTGGATTTTTCGTTCAACCCTTTCTAGGCATGCTGAGTCACGACCAATTTTCACCCGATCCAATTGAAGTTGCGGAACTATTTTCCTTACCAGCATCGGAAATTCTTCAACCACACGCTTTCCATGGGGAGACAGTCGCAATAAACAATGAGCAACTAGAGATATTCGGCAGCTACTCGTCAAACGGACTGATTTGGGGGATGACGGCCCACATACTAGTGGACCTAATCAAGCAACTAAATGCACCGACCTAACGGAGCGCCCCTTTTAAAGAACAGGTAATTCTGAATTGGAGAATAGCCGTTCAACCTCTTCAACATTTCGCATCAACATCGCGTGTTCAACAACATCTCGGGTTAGATGCGGTGCAAAGCGCTCGATAAAGTCGTACATATAGGTACGCAGGAAAGTCCCCTTTCTAAACCCAATCATAGTAGTGCTGCGCTCAAATAAATGGCTGGCATCCAAAGCGACTAAGTCTTTATCATCATTTTCATCAACCGCCATGGTCGCAATAACGCCGACCCCAAGCCCTAACCGTACGTACGTTTTAATTACGTCCGCATCTGTTGCGGTAAATACGATCCGAGGGGAGATCCCTGCCTGATTGAAGGCCGTGTCTAATTCAGAGCGTCCGGTAAATCCAAACACGTACGTCACTAACGGATACTTAGCGAGTTCGTCTATGGTTAACTCTTTGCACTGCGCTAAAGGGTGATCAGGTCGTACGACCAAACTTCGCGTCCAATGGTAGCAAGGCAACATCACAAGATCGTGATATAAGTGCAACGCTTCCGTCGCAATAGCAAAATCCGCCTCCCCTTTGGCTGCGGCCTCGCTAATTTGGCTTGGCGTTCCCTGATGCATGTGCAACGACACTTTAGGGTAACGATCCATAAAGCCTTTGATCACCTTAGGTAAGGCATATCGAGCCTGAGTATGGGTGGTGGCGATATTAAGCACCCCCTGATCCGGTTGAGTGTGCTCTTGGGCGACCGCTTTGATACTTTCAACTTTCGATAATATGCTGGTGGCAATGTTCATCACCTCTTGCCCAGCAGGTGTCACGTGAGTGAGGTGCTTGCCACTGCGGCCAAAAATTTGAATACCCAACTCATCCTCGAGCATTCGTACCTGTTTGCTAATGCCTGGCTGAGAGGTATATAAACTCTCTGCCGTCGCTGAAACGTTCAGGTTGTGGTTAACCACTTCTACGATATAACGCAATTGCTGTAGTTTCATTGCCCGCCAAACATGGTTGTTGCCATCATGATTTAAAATTCTATGTCATAAACGCCGCTATGACAGTGAAATTTAATAAAAAACCGTTATCTCTCCCTCAAATACTGCTCATTTGACTTTACGATCACGTCAGTTTGACCAATCCTTTAGCTAAACATTCAAGGGAGTACCGCCGTTGGCAAACGCCAACTCAATGACAGCACACTTCCAACGTTATTCGAAAAGACGATTCTTGGTCATCGATGACTTTTCTGAGTTCCGCATGACCGTCAAGAAGATGCTGGAAGAGTTTGGTGCTAAGCAGATTGACTTAGCCAGTAACGCTGAAGACGCCTTTGAGCTCTACAGTGAGCATCGTCACGACGTCGTGATATCTGATTTCAACCTAGGCGATGGCAAAGATGGTCAGCAACTGTTGGAAGAACTTAGCCAGTTAGGGATATTACGGCGAGATACGCTTTATCTGATGGCATCGGCCGAGAATTCACTGCATATGGTGATGGGGGCACTAGAGTGTCGTCCAGACGATTACCTTACAAAACCATTTACCAAAACGACCTTACATACACGTATCGATAGGCTACTAGCAAAAAAACAGCTACTCTCGCCGCTACTCAAAGCATTAGATGAGAAGAACTACCCCCTCGCTGAACAACTAGCAAATCGCTTGATTCAAACAGAGCCAAAAGCCAGAGCCACCAGCCTTAGATATCTCACAGAGATCTATGTTGCTCAGCAGAAATGGACTGAAGCCCGACATATTTTTAATGCTGCTGTAGAGACTCGGCCACTGCTTTGGGCACAGCTTGGCTTGGTCGAATGTGACTTAGCAGAAAATAAAGCAGAAGAAGCCCTAACCTCTCTAGATCCACTTTTAGAAGCTAACCCACTCGCAGTGCAAGCTTGGGATTTGAAAGCGCGAGCATTAGAGATGAGTGGCGATCTGAGCGACGCACAAGCCGCACTGCAGCAGGCTATCCACCTCAGCCCCAGAAGCCTGTGCCGGTTGCGTAACGCTATCAGACTTGCACAAAAGAACAGTGACCTTGATGGAGAGTTACGTTACTTCAGGTTGCTCACAAAATTGGCTAAAACATCCGCATTGAAAACCCCTGATGACTTTATCCAACGACAACAGGTGTTACTCAAAAAAATCCAAACAAGCAGTGGCTTAAACAAAAAGAAAGTAGCAGCCGAACTCCAGACTGCGCTCAAAGAAGACCAGAAGCTATACCCCTCATCAATGCTTATGCTCTGGTCCATCGCGCTTGCCCGCACCCAAGCCGCGCTTCTCGAAGAGAAGTATGCTGCGGCTAAAGAGAGCTTTCAGCGGTTAAAGAAAGAGCTATTACCATCACTCAACTGCATCCAAGAAACTTCCTTTCTCACGCAGATCAGTGATGTGTGCGAACAACTAAAAGAAACCGAAATGCAGGAAGCAATAGCGACGCAAATAAACATCGTGGCAAACTCAACGGAAGAAAAGTGCACCGACAATGTCTTAGCATTGAAGGAGTATAAAAAAGGTAACTTCAAAGAAGCTATTCGGTTTTTCAACACCGCTCATCAACAGCACCCCAATAGCATTACTATTGCGATTAATTTAGCGCAAGCACTGCTGAAACATGCAGAAACAGCCACACTTACAAGAAACGAAAAACTGACCTGCAAAAGCTGTTTAGCTTTAAGCAGAAGGCTGCCCGATAGCGATGCTAGAGCAGGTAAAGTGCAGCAGCTTATCCAACGCTACGCCAATTTAAGAGAGAGCGAATGAGTACCACAGCAAACAAACCGAGCATTGATTTTGCATCAGTGCTAGCGACCAGTGTTCATGACATGAAGAACAGCCTGTGCATGCTCATCCAATCCTTAGATACTTTAGCGATGCAGATCACTGAGGAAAACCCCAAATATGGGCCTGAGCTTGCCAACTTGCATTATGAAGCGTCCCGACTTAACGGTGATCTGCTCCACCTGCTCGCCTTGTACCGCGCTGATCAACAACAGTTACCTCTGCATATCGAAGAGTTTTTTATTGAAGATCTGGTCGAAGAGCTAATATCCAGAAATCAACTCTATATCAGCTCCCGCAAAATTGATGTGGAACTTGATATCGAGTCAGATCTCGCCTGGTATCTCGATCAGGATCTGATTGGATCCTTGCTCAATGACGTCCTCGTCAACGCGATGCGCTACACAAAGAACAGAATTGAAATCAAAGCACAGGAAGAAAATGGCTACCTTGTGATGCAAATCGTTGATAATGGAGGAGGTTATCCAGATGAGATGCTAACCTTAAACCAGCCTATTCAAGACAATTTCAATATTCAAACTGGGCGAACGGGGTTAGGCCTCTTCTTCGCACGACTGATTGCTGCCGCACATAAACGGGGCGATCTGTGTGGTAACATAGAATTAAAGAATAAAAGCGATTCGGACGGCAGTGTTTTCACCTTGAGGCTACCCTAATCCCTTGAATTTCGTTAAAGTAACCGGGCTAGTACCCATACAATTAAATCGGGCTTAATCATGACCTTTACCATCGTTATAGTTTTGATAGGTATCCTGCTGTTGCTGGTGATCGGCGTTAACGTGATTCAGCAGCACAAAGAGAAAGTAGAAGCTGAGAGACGTGCCGAATTAGCCCGACAAAAAGCAATTATCGACGAAACGGAAGAGTTGCTCAGCTACGCATCTAAGCTGCCTATGACCAAAAATGTCACTTTGATGCTTTACAAACGCAATATTGAGGCGTTAAACGCTTTACTAGAGGTCTCTTCTGAAAGTATTGAAATAAACAAGCGGATGCGTGCGTTAGAGTCATTAATAGCGCAGATAAATAAAGAATTTACTGAGCCTGATGAAGCTTCATTTAACTACCCAGACAGCGAGAAAGTCGCTGTTCAGTTTGTTCAGGGGATCAAAAAGTTACGTTTGGTGTTGCGTTCAGAGCACAACAAAGGGCGTATAGATCCTTCAACCTTCACCAAAGAGGAAAAGTTCCTCGACCGTATCCAACTAAAAATAAGTGTCGAAAATGCACTTAAGAGAGCGCTTGCTGCTCGAGCACTCCGCCAATTTGGCTCCGCACGCGAGCTTCTGGATAAGGCTGAAAGGCTGCTGCATAACCAGACAAACCCCGATGAATATATCAGGGAGAAGATCCTTGAGGTCGACAGACTATCTGAAGATATTGCTAACTCGGTTAAGAAAGAGAGTGACCAGCAAATATCAAAACGTCAAGAACAAGAGAAAGACGATCTCGACGTGTTATTCCAGCCGAAGAAAAAGTGGTAACCCTCCGGCAAAGCTAAGAAATGAACATAAAAAAGCGGGCTTAATCAGCCCGCTTTTTTATTATCTAAATATCTAGAGATGCGAACGGGGGCATCCGAAGCCCCTCGTCCCCTTACGAAGATTTCTTCTTTCTGGCTGCAGGCGCTTTGGTTTGCTCACGCCATTTACCATCTTCGTACACAGCCATCCAACCCGTCTGTTTACCGTTTACTTCACTGGTAACATACTGAGTCTTCGTCTTACGGCTAAAGCGTACCAACGAACGATTCCCTTTATCATCGGTTGCCGGCGCATCAGCCAAATAATGGAACTTCGGCGAAATACGGCTACGGAAACGACGTAGCTCATCAACAAATGGCGCTCTAGTCTCGCGGGATTTAGGGAATGTGCTGGCAGCTAAAAATATTCCTGCAGCCCCATCTCTAAGTACAAAATGTGCATCAGACTTTTCGCATTTGAGCTCAGGCAGTTGCACAGGGTCTTCTTTCGGTGGCGCCGCTTCTCCTGATTTAAGCAACTTACGAGTGTTCTTACATTCACTGTTAGTACAACCAAAGTACTTACCAAATCGGCCAGACTTCAGCTGCATTTCGGATCCGCACTTATCACACTCTAAGACCGGACCATCGTAGCCCTTAATCTTAAACTGGCCTATTTCAACATCAAAACCATCGCAGGTTGGCGCACTGCCGCAAATGTGTAACTTTCGCTGCTCATCAAGCAAATAACTATCCATCGACGTGCCACATTTGCCACAACGCCTTCTGGCAACGAGCGCTTGCGCTTCCGCTTCATCATCGGCGTCTATGGCAACCGCCTCATCACCGGGCACCAAATTCAACGTCGTAGTACAACGCTCTTTTGGCGGCAGGTTATAACCTTCACAGCCTAGAAACACTCCCGTGGATGCTGTTCTGATACCCATCTTCCGAGAACATGTTGGGCACTCAATCTCCGTCAGCACCATCTCGTTACGGCGCATCCCGCCCTCTTCCGGGGGCAACTCGGCTTTATCTAATTGTTCTTTAAATTCAGCATAAAACTGATCCAGTACTTCCTTCCAGCCTTGTTGGCCTGAAGCGATCTCATCCAGCCTATCCTCCATCTCAGCCGTAAAGCTGAAATTAAGCAGATCAGAGAAATTCTCAACCAGCCGGTCATTAACGATCTCGCCCATCTTCTCGGCATAGAAACGGCGCTTATCAACACGTACATAGCCACGATCTTGGATCGTCGAGATAATCGATGCATAGGTTGACGGCCTACCGATCCCTCTTTTTTCCAGCTCTTTTACTAAAGATGCTTCGCTGAAGCGCGCCGGAGGCTTAGTAAAGTGTTGGCTCGGATCCAAAGACTGCAACGCCAACATATCTCCAACAGCAACGCTGGGCAGTACCACATCCTCTTTCTTACCAGCTGGTGGCTGAACTCGAGTCCAACCATCAAAACGCAGCGTACGTCCCTTTGCGGTAAGCTCGTAGCCCGCTGCAGTAACACGGATAGTGGAAGCGTCATACTTCGCAGGTACCATTTGACACGCAACAAACTGACGCCAAATCAACTCATACAGGCGAACGGCATCACGTTCCATATCACCAAGGCTATCGGCAACGCGAGTGACTTCAGAAGGCCGTATCGCTTCGTGCGCTTCCTGAGCCCCTTCTTTACTACCATACGCCAGCGCTTTGCCCGGTAAGTAACTCTCACCGTACTGTTCGGAAATAAACTCCCTCGCCGCAGCCACCGCTTCTTGACTCAAATTGGTCGAGTCCGTTCGCATGTAGGTGATGTAACCGGCTTCGTAAAGACGCTGCGCCATAGTCATGGTCTTTTTCACACCAAAGCCCAAACGCGTGCTAGCCGCCTGCTGCAGAGTCGAGGTGATAAACGGCGCTGACGGACGGCTGGTTGTCGGCTTATCTTCTCGTTCCGAAACGACAAAATCAGCGGGCTTCAACGCAGCCAATGCGGCGTCAGTGGCCTTTTTATCGGCTAAAACTAATTTACTGCCATTATATTTGGCCGCTTCAAGCTGAAGCTGTGCTCCGGCTTTCGTCAATGTATTGGCATGAATATTCCAGTATTCATCTGGAACGAAAGCTTTAATTTCGCGCTCACGCTCGACCACCAAACGTACGGCAACAGATTGCACTCGCCCAGCGGATAGTCCCCGTGAAATCTTCTTCCACAGCAACGGCGACACCATAAAACCAACAACGCGGTCAAGAAAACGCCTGGTTTGCTGGGCGTTAACACGATCAACATTTAACTCACCAGGTTTTGAGAAAGCCTCTTGGATCGCATTCTTGGTGATCTCATTAAACACGACACGGCGATATCGCTCAGGCTCGCCACCAATAATCTGCTGCAAATGCCAAGCAATCGCTTCCCCTTCTCTATCCAAATCCGTCGCCAGATAGATAGTGTCGGCAGAGTTGGCGATCTTGCGTAACTCGTTGACGACCTTCTCTTTACCCGGCAGCACTTCATAGTGCGCCTCCCAGGATTTTTTCGGGTCGATACCCATCCGCGTCACTAAGGCTTTATAATCTTTCTTTTTCTTTAACTCCGCCTTCTCTTCCGCAGACAAACCTTTTGTTGACTGCCTTTCCGCGGGCGCGCGCCCTTTGCTGCCTGTGGGCAAATCGCGTACATGACCGACACTGGACTTAACGACAAATTCGTTTCCCAGATACTTATTAATAGTCTTCGCCTTGGCTGGAGACTCTACAATTACCAGTGATTTAGACATACTTTCCTGTCATCAATCGTCCACCATTGGACTTCTATATATAGAGGGTTAACCCGTCAGATGCATTTCTGTCAACATCAATCGACACAAATAGGTCATATTGTCGATCGGGTCACCATAGGTTTACCGCGATGTTTTCACTATAATCGGGCGGTAGTTCAATAAAACAATAAAAACACAGCCCCATAACTCCGGAGCCTTAATGAAATACGTAGAAGCTAATTTTGATGGCCTTGTTGGGCCAACCCACAACTATGCGGGGCTTTCCGTTGGCAACGTCGCTTCACTCAACAATGCCGCAGCAGTTTCTAACCCCAGAGCCGCGGTCAAGCAAGGTCTAAGCAAAATGAAAGCCTTGCATGATATGGGTATGACACAAGGCGTTCTTGCGCCTCAGGAGCGTCCTGACGTCTATACCCTTCGTCGCTTAGGTTTTTCAGGCAGTGATGCTCAGGTGATCCAACAAGCCGCGAAACAAGCGCCAGCATTACTGATGGCATGCAGCTCTGCCTCCAGCATGTGGACAGCTAATGCAGCCACCGTCTCACCCAGTGCAGACACAGCAGATAAACGCGTACATTTTACGCCTGCCAACTTAGCGAACAAGTTCCACCGCTCACTAGAGCCGACGACAACAGGGCGTATTTTACAACGCATCTTCGACTCTGAGCAGCACTTTGCCCACCACCAACACCTACCAGACAACGATCTATTTGGTGACGAGGGTGCGGCAAACCATACACGATTGTGTAGTGATTATGGAACAGCAGGAATAGAATTATTTGTATTTGGTAAGCATGCCACAGATCTTAGCCAACCAGCACCGAGTAAATTTCCAGCACGCCATACCTTGGAAGCGTGTCAGGCAGTGGCGCGCTTACATGGTTTGAATGAAAGCAATGCACTTTTCATTCAACAAAACCCCGACGTCATTGATCAGGGTGTATTCCATAATGATGTGATTGCCGTTGGTAACGGTAACGTGTTGTTTTACCATGAACAAGCGTTTGCCAATTCAAGCCTCGTTATCGAAGAGATAGAAAGAAAGTTCGGTGACTCATCGCTTTATTTGATAGAAGTGAAAACGAGGGAAGTTTCCGTACAAGAAGCCATCAAAAGCTATCTATTCAATACTCAGATCATCACCCAAGCTAACGGTGACATGGCAATTATTGCCCCTACCGAATGTAAAGAACATCCAGCTGTGCACGCTTACTTAAGCGAGTTGGTTACTCGTGGCACACCGATTAAGCAGATCCATTACTTCGACGTGAAACAAAGTATGCAAAATGGTGGCGGACCGGCTTGTTTAAGGCTCAGAGTTGCTTTAAGCGAACAAGAATTAGCCGCAGTAAACCAGCAGTGCTTGATGAGTGACACGCTGTTCGCACAGCTTAATGATTGGGCAGATAAGCATTATCGTGATCAACTGAGCTTTGCAGACTTGGCTGATCCAGCTCTATTGACCGAGAGCCGGGAAGCCCTGGACGCATTGACTAACACCTTGAACCTAGGTTCTATCTATCAGTTTCAGTCGTAACTGTAACTTAAGGACAGCACGTCAGAAACTATGTTAGGTTCAAGTATTAAAAGACCTCTGAACCAACAAAACAACGCCTCAACATTGGCTTATAGACGGTAAATGAGCGAATTAAAGATAAGTCAGAAAGGCCTTCCTCGAAGTATTTCACTACCTAATGAACAAGCTTATCTGGACCTATAACTTACTTCATACTCACGGTTGTCATTTTCAAGAATTTTGACGATAGGGTTTCGCTATACATTCATATATAAATAAGGTGCTTCAGTAACACTAGTGTACGCGGACAGGGACTTGGCACTGGTTCACGAATAATACACCTGAGTAAATCTTTCTTACACCCAATACTCTGCCACTAATAATGAAAAAACGCCTGTAGCGGTCGGGGCGACAGGCGTTTTTGACTAGCTAACGAACACGGTTTATACAGAGTAACAGCAAATCAATCTTAATTTGTCCCTGTTACAGGAATCATAAAAGGAACCCCCGCGCCAACACCCGAGCCGTCAGCTTGATAAGTCACAGTAGCGTCTACAGCACCTGTAATAGCTTCTCCACCAGCAAGATCATAATTAAACTGGAAGATAGATGTTCGAGGACAGCCCAACTCATCTATATCGCGCTCAGGAACGATAACCGCTCCAGCCGCGGAAACAACTTGATTAGAATTCCCTTGAACGCCAGCGCTCAAACCTATAATTTGAACAGGAGCTCTAGCTGCATAGTCAACGATAGCCTCATAAGCCAATGGCGTTCTCATCAACCCTCCCTCTATCGTATTGAATTGTTCAAACATACACATTTTCACCGTGCCGCCAGAACCTGTTGCTACACGTCCAGAATAGGTGCAAAGCTCATCACCACATATATATAGCGCTATATCCCCCCGATTTGCCATCTGAATAACGCCAGATGCAACGACATCGACAAAGCCAGAGGTACAATCAATGCCATCGCAAAGTAAGCCATCAAATTGACCGTTTGCCGTGGTATACAGATTATCATTATTAAAATCGATGAACTCTTCTGTTGGCCCACGAGACTCATCCTCATTAGCATCAATATATGCCTCTGCCAAATCAGGGATTTTATCGACCCCGGCGTCATAAACTCCGTTCACGTTACGGTCGATGAAAAACTCCCCTTGACCGCTAAATAAGCCATCACCATTCATATCGGTGAAACTTTCCTCGCCTTGAGCAAAAGCAAGGACAGTTACACGCCCATCATCAGGGCGAAAATCCTGACTTCTCCAAATAACAGTGCAAGCCCCGTTCTCTGTGACACAACGGGACTCTATCGCGCCTCCTTCAGTAACAAATGAGATAGGGAATCCGTCAGGTACAGGGTTACCAAAATGGTCTGCAGCATTAATTGTTACATCAACTAAAATGCCATCATTCTTCCATGAATCTGGATTCAACCGCGAGAAACTCAGCGAAAAACTATCGCTAGTTGGAAAGCCAGTGCCGACACTTAAAAAGCTTGAAACCGTTGTGAAAACAGTTCCAGTTTCCGTTGTCAATGACGCTTGGACTCTTGCAGAGCCAGGAATTGTACCGGAAACGACGGAAGTGCGAACTTTACCATCAATATCTGAACGTGCAGATGATTTTTCTGGAGGGATATTGGTACCACCGGCCGAAGTGAATAACAAAAATTCGACATCAACCCCCTGCAAAGGACTACCCGTTTCGTCAGTAACCACAAAAGTAACTTCAGAGACGGTATTCCCCCCTGCCCCTTGGAGATTAATATAATCAGGCTCTGCACTCAGGTATACAAGACCAGCTGGAGACGCTTCAGCGATATTAATAGATACGGTATCCGTAGCAGTATTTGCCCCAACAGTAACATCAGCAGCAATCACATCTTGTGCGACACAGCCGACCGAGCGGTATGTTGATGTCGCGACACCGTTGATAGCTGTAACCTCTGCATCAATAGTTGCAGTTCCTTGCAGCACACACGAAGATGAGAAGTTCACAACGACAGAGCCTGTAAACGGTAAACCATCAGACGTAACATTAGCAGTTACTGCAATAGTAGCCCCGTCAGCTAACTCTTCATCGTCTCCCAAAGACGTGGTAACCAAAAGCTCAACTAGCGCGCTTCCTATTTCCAAAAAGTCAGATGCTTGCACGGCCTCGTAGTCGGCAGTAACAGTAGCCAAACCTTCATCTGCTCCGGCAAGAATACGGACATACGCTTCTCCTGACTCATCGGTAAGCACCTTGCCATCAGTGGGACTCAACACCCCTTTATCAGTAGCTACGGTGACTAACTGTCGATCAACAGTAGCATCGTCACCATCATTTGAAATTTGAACAAAAACCACAACAGGGTTTCCAATGCTCAACGAGTCAGTTGCAGTACACCCCTCAATAGAATTGGCATTTGGATCTGGGCAATCCCAAAAACTCAGTTCTGTAGTAATAACTGGATCCACTGGATTAACTGGGTTATCAGGGTCTGCGTTCCCATCAAGCGAATCACCGCCACCACATGCGGCTAGGAATAGCGAGCCTAGCAATATCCACCAGCTCTTGCGGGCCATCGTTCTCATCTTTGTCTCCCTAGAAGCTATCCATCTCTTTTTGGATAGACATACTGCAAAATACAACAATCTCAATTTCGCCTATGTTAGGGCTAGGCAAACATGTGAGCAACATGTGATTAACAGAAAACGTGGTTTAATCGGCATTAAGTAGCTGTTAGTCTAATTTTTGTGATCAAAACCAGACTCATAGATATTTATGCTTAATCAAACCGTGAAATATAGCCTGACCACGAAAATTCTTATTGGTATGTTTTTGGGAATATTAACTGGCGTTTTATTACGCAATATTTTTCCCGAAAGCACTTTTGTTGACCATTATTTCACCAATGGTCTATTCGATGTAATTGGCAAGATCTTTGTTGCCAGTTTAAAAATGTTGGTTGTCCCTCTCGTTTTTGTCTCTCTAGTATGCGGCACTTGTTCCCTAAGTGATGCTTCGACATTGGGGCGTCTAGGCTTCAAGTCCATTAGCCTTTATCTGGTCACAACCGCTATCGCTATCAGCCTCGCGATTGGTATCGCTTTGCTTATCTCACCGGGCGAAGGCGTAAACCTCACCAGCGGTGCGACCTTTGACGCAAAAGCAGCACCAACCTTAAGTGAAGTGTTTATAAATCTATTCCCTTCAAATCCAATTAAGTCGATGGCCGAAGGAAATATGTTGCAAATAATTGTGTTTGCACTGCTTTTTGGCATTTCAATGGCGATTGCTGGCCCAGCCGGCCAACGTTTGGCTAATGTTTTCGAAGATTTAAATGCGGTCATTATGAAATTGGTCAGCATTCTTATGAATTTAGCCCCGTATGGCGTTTACGCCTTAATGGCTAAACTATTTATCGTGCAAGATTTCTCAACGATAGCCAATTTAATGAAATATTTTCTCGTGGTGTTCGGTACGCTGCTTATTCATGCCCTAATTACCTACCCTGTTCTTCTAAAAGCACTTTCAGGGCTTAGTCCGGTGACTTTTCTAATAAAGATGCGTGATGCCGTGCTCTTCGCTTTCTCCACCAGCTCTAGCAACGCGACAATTCCAGTAACACTGGAGACTGTCACTCGTAAGCTAGGCGTCAAGAATAAGGTGGCATCCTTCACTGTACCTCTGGGGGCTACCATCAATATGGATGGCACAGCGATCATGCAAGGGGTGGCCACAGTATTCATTGCCCAGGTGTTTAGTATGGATCTGACGCTTGGTGACTACCTCATGGTGATATTAACTGCCACCCTGGCCTCTGTTGGTACCGCGGGCGTTCCCGGCGTCGGTTTGATTATGCTGGCGATGGTGTTACAACAGGTAGGGCTGCCGGTTGAAGGGATCGCATTAATCATTGGTGTCGACAGGCTATTAGACATGACCCGCACCGCAGTCAACGTAACTGGCGACTGTATGGTTACATGCGTCGTAGGAAAGTCAGAAAAGCAAATGGATTTAGAACGCTACCATGCTGCGGAAGCAGGTTTGGCAGAAGAAGAGGTGCATTTAGAACGCTAACCTTGTTTCTTGGTTGTTAAAACGAAAAGGCTGCCCTGCGAAGGCAGCCTTTCTTCTTTCTAAACAAAAGCTATTAGCTAAATTTGCCTGCATTTAGACGATCATAAAATCGCGCCAAAACACCATCGACACCATGGGCAACACCTTTGGCTAACTTCTCTGACAGCTTCTTCTTCGTTGCGTATTGTACTTTAAACACATGATTATCGGCCGTGTTAACTGCGTTTAACAGGTAATCGTCAGACGTACCGATCTCATCCACCAGTCCGAGCTCTAGCGCTTGCCCGCCAAGCCAATGCTCACCCGTAGCAACTTGCTCTAAATCCAACGCAGGACGAAACTGAGCAATGAATGATTTAAAGCGTTCGTGGATCTCCTCTAAATCCTGCTTGAACTTCTCACGGGCGTGGTCATCATTTTCACCGAACATAGTCAGCGTTCGTTTAAACTCACCAGCAGTGTGTTGCTCAAACTCAATCTCATTTTTCTTCAATAGCTTATTGAAGTTAGGCATTTGCGCAACAACACCGATAGAGCCAATAATCGAAAACGGAGCGGCAAGAATTTTATCAGCCACACACGCCATCATATAGCCACCGCTGGCCGCGACCTTGTCGACAGCGACTGTCATAGGTAAACCGGCAGTGCGAACCCGTGCCAGTTGTGACGCCGCCAAACCATAGCCATGCACCATGCCGCCTGGACTTTCCAAGCGTACCAACAACTCATCAGTATCTTTATTGGCAATGGATAGGACCGCACTCACCTCTTCACGTAATGAATCGACCTCACGTGCGTCCATACTGCCTTTAAAATCGATAACAAAAACGCGCTTATGGGTATCTTCTTTACCCTCTTTTTCGGCTTTTTTAACCGCTTTTTGCTGCGCCTTGGCTTCAGCCTTGTGGGTTTTCTCCAACAGTTTCTGGGCTGGCTTAGAGAGTACTTTCTCTTGCAGGTGAGTCAGCTGCTCACTTATCTGCTTGCTCAAATCAGTCACTTCCAAGTGACCTTTCTTATCCTTACCTTTCGCTGACGCCGCTGCGGCAACCACTCCAACAACGGTTAAAACAATGGCTATAACCAGCGTCACAGCCTTGGCCAGAAAAAGACCATACTCATATAAAAATTCCATCGACTTCCTTAACTAAACATTTGAACTCAGAGAATTGGATCGTGCTTCAATATCGCTTATTTGTGCCTAAGATACCAAATAGAAAAAGGCCCGGCTAATGCCGGGCCTTTGCAATTGTAAAAAATTACAAACTACATCACAGGCTGCACAACTGATGGATCTGATACTAAGATCATCGCGCCACCACTGGCAGCATAGACAGCTAGCTGAGTCTGCATTTCAACGGTCGCTGCCGGATTCACTGTCGGATCAGCCACGCTACCGTGGGCAGAATCGATAAAACGTACCGCGCCTGTTGCAGGTGCTCCTGTCACTGTCGCATCAACACCTGGCAAACCCAATACGCGGATCAAAGGCTCGGTACCGGACAACGGCAAACCGAATGCGGAATTGTCATTTGGCAATACAGTGTCACCAACCACTTCCGCCAAATACACAGGCACACCCTGCCCCGCCAAAATTGGCGCGTAGCCCACCGGGTCAGAAGAATCGACCACCGTCTGAGCAGCGAAAACAAATTGAGCAATAAACGTAGGATACACCTGATCAACTAGCGCTTGATAAGCATCTGGATCACTGGCCTCTAGTGCCGCCAACTCTTCGAGACTCAAGCCTGTTGCATCAGACAGCACCTGTTTAAAGCTATCGCTTTCCACAAACGCCGCTTTAGCCACTGGGCCAAAGGTTTCTGAGTAGGCAAACACACCAGCCAAGCCCTGTGCGGGAACATTTGGCATGACAGTGCTAAAGGCGTAGTAAGATGGTAACTCGCTGCCTGTCGTTGGATCAATCAGCGGCAGTCCACCGACAGCAGCAGTTGATACAGTGTTGATACCTCCCAGTGAGACACCACTGATCGAAACTCTTGTCGGATCAAACACCCCAGGGGCCACTTGAGCTAATGAATTAAAGCCCATACGCAGCGCCAAATGGTCATTTATATTTTGGCGGAAATTATCACGGGTCGTCAGCAGGTTATCTAACTTTACGTATAACAAGACATTCGCGTTAGCATACTTCACAGGGTCAAACGCGATCATTCCTGAGCTGGCACTAATCTCGAACACCCCGTTCATATCCGCATCCCAACCACGGGAGCCGTGCAATGGTGCATCTATGGATACCATTGCCAATCCCTGTAGGGCAAAACTACCTGCAAGCGCTAAGTTCTGTTCTTTCGCACCACCAATACCATGGCTAAACACCACAACAGGCCAACCGGCCGCTGGCGCCGCAGTAATTGCAGGTAAACCCAATGCTGCTCGTACACCGTTAGCAGCATCAGAGGTATCAGGTAAGGTCACTAACACATCCAGCGTTTGCATCTCGGTAGGGGCTGCCAACGGGTTGTACTTGGTGAGGTTACGTTCAGGATCCAAACCAATTGGGTTACCCTCAGCGTCTTTTATCTCGCAACCTACTAAAGAGGCAGCATTAGACAAGTCGGCATCGGGGCAACTGGCGAGAACAGCTTCTGGCGGCAGTGCGCCAGACTGAACAGCCCCTAGAATAGTAACGGGGCTATCACCGGCGGCCAACCAATGAGAGTTAATCGCATCACACTGTGATGTTGTCGCCAGTTCAGTCAGGTCACAATTACCGAAATTTGGAAATTCAAGGTAATACGGCACATTAGTGAGAGTCGAATTCGCCAGCAATGCAGTTGAGGCGACCGCCAAGGTGTTGGTATCTCTGATACCCAATTCATAAAGAGCATCAGCAACCGTAAGCCCTGTCATCGCTGGAGGCATCAAAACCGGGGTAGTCGCAGGGTCAGCGGCCATAGTTAGACGATTTAACGCTGAAACATCCTCAATTGATTGCGTCGTCATAGCGCCGCTGTATGTGATTACACTGGTATCAACACCAAACGCTGCGATCGCATTTTCATAGCTATTGACCGCTCCTTGCAGCAGTAACTGCGAAGGCGTGCCTAACGGTAAAGTATTAATATCCTGTTTTACCAGGGTATAAGTCGACGAGGCTTGCACAGGACGGGACTCTGAGTCCATCAGCAGAGAAGTCGTGGTAATCAAGTAACCGGTTTTCGCCTTCAGCGGTGCGAGCGGCATAATAAGTAGCTGGTTACCTGACGATGAGGTAATAAAATCAGTACCAAATGCAAGCTCTGCTATCACCATACAAGCTGCACCTGTCGGTACTTCCGCACACTCAGGAGGCGCTAACGGGCCGCCAAACACAGTTTCGTATATTCTCACCACACCAGGCGCGGCAGCCGAGGCAGGGTCTAAGGTCACATCGCCATCAGTGATCACATTGATGACAAACGGCTGGTTTGTACTCCAACCGTCCAAGGCATTAATAGCAACCTGCGGGTTACTCAAATCAGATGGATCGGTAACAGGAATGTTTAATGTACCGTCAGTGGTGTCGGTATAAAGCAGATCGTTTGGTACCGGCAAAACACCATTCGCAGGATCATAAGATATTTTTGAAGCATTAATGACTGGAGTGCCCGCCGCATCGTTGCGCGCATCATCCAGTGACTCATCGTCGCAACCGGTTA
The DNA here is from genome assembly GCF_003336225.1 of Corallincola holothuriorum. NCBI lineage: Bacteria > Pseudomonadati > Pseudomonadota > Gammaproteobacteria > Alteromonadales > Psychromonadaceae > Corallincola > Corallincola holothuriorum. The sequence goes on along the minus strand of NZ_QPID01000004.1, from coordinate 243,975 downwards.
CAGCCAACGCGGATGCAACGGCCAGGGTTATTATTAGTTTTCTCATGCTTTTCCCCAAGGTCCTTTCTTATAGTTATGGCTCGGTATACTGAGCTTGGTTTCGACAGATCAGCACTTGGGGCGATCTGCTCCTACCAGTTTGTAAGGTAACGTAAGAGTTACAATATCGCTACATCAAACACCTGTTTAATGTTACTGAGATCCCAATTTCGTAAAAAGGTCGCGATAGCACACAGGGGAAGGTAAAATGCGCCCCTTGCCGACCCGAAGCAGACAAAACGGAAAACAAAGATGTTGGATTATCAAGCAGCAAATGACCTACTCAAAGACCGCGTTATTCTAGTAACAGGCGCTGGCGATGGTATTGGTCGCCAAGCTGCCCTCACCTACGCCAGCCATGGTGCTGTCGTGATCCTGCTAGGAAAGACAGTCAGCAAATTAGAACAAACCTATGATCTTATCGTTGCCGCCAATGGCCCGGAGCCGGCTATCGTCCCCCTCGACATGCAGGGCGCGACAGAACAGCACTACATCGATATGGCGAGCACTATAGAAGAGCAGTTTGGCCGCTTGGATGGCGTCTTGCTCAACGCAGGTATGTTAGGGGTTCTCAGTCCATTTGAGCAGATCGACCTAGCCAGCTGGGAAACCGTGATGAAGGTGAATGTGACTGCCCAGATGATGATGACCAAACCACTGCTACCCTTATTAAGAAAGGCCGATGACGCAGCACTGATATTCACTAGCTCTGGGGTGGGCAAAAAGGGACGCGCCTATTGGGGTAGTTATGCAGTATCCAAGTTTGCCACTGAAGGGATGATGCAGATTTTGGCTGATGAATTGAGCAACACCAACGTTCGCGTTAACGCAATCAACCCCGGTGCAACCCGCACAAGTATGCGCTCAACCGCTTATCCGGGGGAAGATGCCAGCAAACTCAAAACACCAGCAGAGATCATGCCGACTTATCTCTATTTGATGGGCCCCGATAGCCAAGATATTCGTGGCCAATCCGTTGATGCTCAACCCAAATAACCTGATAATAAATCACAAAAAAGGCGCTTAGATAGCGCCTTTTTTTTGATTCTTCCCGTTCAACAGCGGGTTAGCGACGGCGTACTCGGCGATGCGCTTGTGAACGATGTTTAGAGACACTGCGACGCACCCGACGCAGACGCTCCTGTTCACCAATCCTTGATTTCACTGAGGGCTTACTGCGATCTTCTTTCGGCAATTGCACCTCTTCCCGCAGATAGTTCACCTCTTCTAACGACAACTCGCGCCAGGTACTTTGTGGTAACTCTCTTGGCAAGGTCAATGCACCGTAACGAACACGGATCAGGCGACTCACTTTAAGTTCCTGACTTTCCCAAAGACGGCGCACCTCTCGATTTCTCCCCTCGCTTAAGGTGACATAAAACCACTGGTTAATGCCTTCGCCACCCTTCACTTGGATCTTATCAAATTTGGCCTTGCCATCTTCCAGCATCACGCCTTTGCGCAACGCCTTTAGTTTATCGTCAGACACATCACCAAACACGCGAGAAGCGTACTCACGCTCCACTTTAAAGCTCGGATGCATTAAGCGATTAGCCAGTTCCCCATCATTGGTGAACAACATCAATCCACTGGTATTCAGATCCAAACGGCCAACAGCGATCCAGCGACCAGCCCCAATCTTTGGCAAGTTATCAAACACAGTGCGGCGTGATTCCGGATCATTGCGGGTACACACCTCACCTTCCGGTTTGTGGTACATGATCACACGACACGTGGTTTCTTCTGCCGGTGTGGTTCTGATCAGTTTGCCGTCCACACGTATCTTGGCATCCTCTTCTACACGAGTGCCTAGCTCAACGACATCGCCGTCAACACTCACTCGGCCTGCAGCGATCCACTGCTCTACCTCACGACGAGACCCCAAACCGGCCCGCGCCAGGACTTTCTGCAATTTCTCACTCATGCCTCTAATACCTCTTGTGGATTCGACGTTTTTTCAACCTGCTCGAGCATTTGCGCATCAACCGGCTCGTCGGAGAGCGGATTCTCCTCAAGGGCTGGCAACTGTTCAAGTGATTTCAACCCAAAATAGTCTAAAAACTGCCTGCTGGTAGCATAAAGCGCCGGGCGCCCCGGTACTTCTTTGTGTCCTACCACTTTAATCCATTGCCGTTCCGACAATGTCCGTATGATGTTGCTGCTGACCGTCACACCACGCACCGCTTCAATCTCGGAGCGTGTGATTGGCTGGCGATAAGCAATCAGCGCAAGGGTTTCCATTAGCGCCCGCGAGTACCGTGGTGTTTTTTCCGGCCATAGGTGTCCTAACCAGGGGCTAATAACTTCTGCAGACTGGAAGCGCCAGCCACTGGCGACCTCAACTAAATTGATCCCCCGTGGCGCATAGTCCAGCACCAGCGCGTCAATCACTGCTTTTACCCGTTTACCTGACACGGTAAATTCACACAACACACCTTCAAGCAGCGCTTTTGCTGTTAAAGGCTTATCAGCCACGAACAGCGCTGCTTCAATCAACTGTTTCAGCTGTTCGTCATTAATCTTCCGCACTATCAACGCCCCCTGCAGCTCTTACATGGATAGGTTGAAAAGCAGCATTTTGCACCAGATCCAACATCGATTCTTTTACCAGCTCCAGAATGGCTAGAAAAGTGACAACGACACCTGCACGGCCCTCTTCGATCTCAAACAGCTGATCAAACGGCGTAAAATGCTGGCGACTCACTTTTTCCAAAATCATGCTCATCCGTTCTCGGGTACTTAAAGCCTCGCGCTGTACCTGATGGTGCTCAAATGCACTGGCACGCTTCATCACGTCGGTAAATGCCACGAACAGCTCAGCCATCGACACCTGAGGCTCAATCTTCATCGGCTGAGCTAACTCATGCGCCTCTGCCGCTGCCTGATAATAATCCCGTTCATCTCTAGGCAAGGTATCTAATTCCTGTGCCGCAACCTTAAAACGCTCATACTCCTGCAAGCGGCGGATCAACGCCGCCCGAGGATCTTCCTCATCCTCTTCATCACTGGCGCGAACAGGTAACAACAAGCGTGACTTCACCTCGGTCAAAAACGCTGCCATCACTAGATAGTCGGCTGCCAACTCCAGCTTCATATCCTGCATTAATTCTATATATTCAATATATTGCGCGGTGATCTCTGTTAAATTCAAATCTAGAATATCAAGCTTCTTGCGCTTAATAAGATAGAGCAGCAGATCTAACGGTCCCTCAAACGCATCGAGAAATACCTCTAGCGCCTCAGGAGGTATATAGAGATCGAGCGGTGCCTCTGACATCACTTCGCCACGCACTTTGGCGAGTGGTAAAGTCTGCTGCACAGGTACCGCAGGTTCGTGAATGGTGGTTGTCGATTCAGCCATTAGCGAAACGGTGTGGGATCACCCGCTCCTTCACGCAATAGCTCGACAGTATCTTCAGAGAGATCAACCACAGTCGTCGGCATTTCGCCTAAGTATCCACCATGAATGACCAGATCCAGCTGATTTTCCAAACGATCACGGATCTCCTCTGGATCAGATTCAGCCATATCGTTTCCAGGTAAGATCAACGAGGTCGACATAATCGGCTCATCCAGCGCCGCCAACAAAGCCTGGGTGATGATGTGGTCCGGCACCCGCAAACCGATAGTTTTTCGCTTTGCATTGAGTAAGCGCTTAGGTACCTCTTTAGTCCCTTTCAGAATAAAGGTGTAAGCCCCCGGCGTGTTATTTTTTAGTAGGCGATAGGCGGAGTTATCCACTCGCGCATACAACGACAACTCTGACAGATCACGACATATCAAGGTGAAGTTGTGGGCTTTATCAATATTACGGATCCGGCAGATCCGCTCCATCGCCGCCTTATCACCGATGTGGCATCCCAGGGCGTAACCTGAATCGGTCGGATAGGCAATAACACCGCCCTGCTTAATGATCGCCACAGCCTGATTGACCAACCGACTCTGCGGATTATCAGGGTGGATATAAAAGAACTGACTCATATTTATATTTCCTATTCGCCTCGCGGCGTTGTCCAACGTTCCCAGACACCACTAACGCCATCCGGTAACCAGAGGTTTTTCCCTAACTCAACCCAGCTCCCAGGATGGTGAAAATCTGATCCCTGAGAAGCTGACAACCCAAATTCTATCGCTAAATCAGCAAGATTGCGCTTTTCGTTAGGTGTTTGTTGTGTCATGGCCACTTCAACGGCATCGCCGCCCCACTCAGCAAAACAAGTTAATAGCTGACGGATCCATTTCCACGACATGCGATACTTGGTTGGATGTGCCACCACCGCCACCCCGCCAGCTTGATGTAATGCGGAAATCGCTTCCTCGATGGAGCACCATCCAGGATTGACGTAAGCGCGTTTACCTTTGCGCAGATATTTCTTAAACGCCGTATCCATCGACTTCACCACGCCATCGTTAACCATCGCCTTGGCAAAATGAGCCCGCGTGATAGAGCCACCTTGCGCCAGCGTCGCCGCCTTGTCATAGGCGTCATCGATGCCACAACGAGCAAGCTTGTCTGCGATCCCTTGCGCCCGCTTTAACCGGCGCTCTTTCTGCTCAGCCAACAGGGTCTTGATGGCTGGATGATTAACATCAAAGTTCAAGCCAACAATATGGATCTCCATCCCTTCCCAAGCACAACTGATCTCCACCCCACTGGTGAGCGTCAGTGCTAAACCTTGAGATTCGATCTCGCGCTGCATCTCATCTAGCCCCGCAACAGAATCATGATCCGTTAACGCAATTTGGCTCACTCGATGGGCAACCGCTCGATGGGCAAGCTGCGCCGGAGACAAACTGCCGTCGGAGGCGGTGCTGTGGCAATGAAAATCGTGTATCAAAGACAGGCTCACGTAGCTGAAAGTGTGATTTTTATAGCGATATTGTCTCATACCCTGATAGGGGGTTGACACTGCTGATTTCACATTGCATGCTTGAGCGCACTGTTTCAGGAGTAATACCTAATGATTTTAAGCCTTAACATCAGCAACGTGTGGTGGTGGCACTTCCCATAGCGGGTAGTGTTTCGGCTTTGTATTGTCTTCAGAAACATTAAAACCCGCCAATTGAGCGGGTTTTTTTATGTCTGCCGTTCGGGAACAACCATGAATCAATGGCCCGTCCAGACAGGTAGAGATTGCAGCGTCATTTTTGCGCAGTATAGTGTGGGGTCATTTTACGATAATCGGTCACGCAAACATCGTAAATTGATAGCCAAAAACAGAGAGTCAGCAGGGAAAAAGCATGAGCCATCTAGCATCAGGTGAGGTTGAAGCGCTCACCACCACCGCGCCTTACGTCGCGGATCCATTGGCCTTATATGAATTACTTACCCATCACGGTGAATTAAAGAACACTGTCCTGCTGGAATCAGCAGAAATAGATAGTAAAGCGGATCTAAAGTCCCTGCTGCTATTAGACGCCGCCCTTAAAATCAGTTGCAGTGGACGCCAAGTTACCTTGACTCTATTAAGCGACAACGGTCGCAACGCACTGTCGACAATTTTAAGTGCGCTACCTGACAGTGTCGCCGTCATTGAAACAGATAATGGTGCCGTGCTGAACTTCCCTGAAGTCGGAGAGATCCTTGACGAAGAGGAACGTTTAAAAGCCCTGTCACCTTTAGAAGCACTTCGCGCGGCAGTTAATCATCTCAAAACGCGCAATAGTAACGATGATGCGATCTTCCTGGCCGGTACATTTGCTTATGATCTGATAGCCAGCTTCGAACCCTTACCTGATGTCGCTGACGGTGAAAACAACTGCCCGGATTACCTGTTCTATCTCTCTGAAACACTGATTGTTATCGACCACCAAACCCAACAAAGCGAGATCACAGGTTGCGTATTTGGTGGTGACGGCGCCAGTGAACAGTTTTATCTGAAAACCCGCCGCATTGAGTCGTTAAAAGAGCAGCTAACCAAGTTTAACCCCAGCCAACTCAGTAGCAAGGTGGCAGAAAGCGCCGCCATTGACGTCACCACAGACACCAGTGACGAACAGTTCTGCCAGCAGGTAGAAACGCTTAAAGACAACATTCACTGCGGTGATATCTTCCAGGTGGTACCATCACGCAGCTTTCATATCGCTTGCCCAGACAGCCTATTTGCCTATCGCGAGCTAAAAGCAAGCAACCCCAGCCCGTATATGTTCTATGTTAACGACGAAGAGTTTGTGTTGTTCGGTGCCTCACCAGAGAGCGCGCTCAAATATGAGCAACAAGATCGTCAAGTCGAGGTCTATCCTATCGCCGGTACTCGTCGCCGCGGCTTCAATCCAGACGGCTCCATCGATGCCGATCTCGACAGCCGCATGGAATTGGAGCTCCGCCTCGACAAAAAAGAGCTGGCTGAACACATTATGCTGGTCGATCTGGCACGTAACGATATTGCCCGTATTGCCAAGCCCGCCAGCCGCCATGTCGCCGAACTACTTAAAGTCGATCGTTACAGTCACGTCATGCATCTAGTCAGCCGCGTGGTTGGTGAGCTTCGGGAAGATATGGATGCGCTACACGCTTATCAGGCCTGCATGAACATGGGCACCCTGGTTGGCGCACCAAAAATCAGAGCAGCCCAACTTATCCGAGATACTGAAGGAAAACGCCGTGGCAGTTACGGCGGCGCAGTCGGATACATTAATGGCGTCGGCGACATGAACACCTGCATCGTCATTCGCAGTGCATTTGTCAAAAATGGTAAAGCCACCATTCAAGCCGGTGCGGGCGTGGTGTTTGACTCTCAACCGCAAGCGGAAGCAGACGAAACTCGCAATAAAGCACAAGCGGTAATTTCCGCAATTGTCAGCGCCAACAAGCAGCTAAATCAGGCAGCCAAGCAAGCGGAAGGAGCGGCACATGAATAACCTAAGCCCTGCAACGGAAAAGAAAGCCACAATCTTTCTGCTGGATAACTTCGACTCATTTACCTACAACTTGGTGGACCAATTTCGCGCATTAGATCATCCAGTGGTCATCTACCGCAATAATTTAGCGGCGACGCTTATCCACCAAAAGATGCAGCAACATGCAGACAAGGGTGAGCAGATCATCTTGGTGCTCTCTCCTGGACCGGGCAATCCTTCATCTGCGGGATGTATGCTCGAACTTATCGGCCTTTGCCAAGGCCAGTTCCCTATTTTGGGGATCTGCCTCGGCCATCAAGCGATCGTCCAGTTTTATGGCGGTGAAGTAGGCTCTGCAGGAGATATTTTGCACGGTAAATCGTCGGCGATCAGCCATATCGGAGAAGCGATGTTTAACGGCTTGCAGCAACCTCTGCCGGTGGCACGTTATCACTCACTAGCAGCGACGCGAGTAGAAAACCTGCAGGTTATTGCTGATTACCAGTCTCTGCCAATGGCGGTGATGGATGCCAAATGCAAGGTGTTAGGTTTTCAATTTCATCCCGAATCGATCCTCACCACAGACGGTGCACGACTATTAGCTCAAAGCCTGACTTGGGCAACGGCACAGGTATAAGGAGAACATCATGCTGGAATCTCTCTATCAACAACAGGATCTGAGCCGCGAGCAAACCGCTGCACTGTTTAGCGAAATCATTCGTGGCGAAATGGACCCAGTGGTTATCTCGTCGCTACTGACCGCATTGAAGATCAAAGGTGAAACGCCGCAAGAGATAGCCGGTGCTGCGGATGCTCTCCGTACAGCAGCGGCAAGCTTTCCGAAGCCTGACTACCCTGTTGCTGACATCGTTGGCACTGGCGGCGACGGTCATCACACCATCAACATTTCAACCACCAGCGTGTTTGTCGCTGCGGCCTGCGGCCTGAAAGTCTGCAAACACGGTAATCGCTCGGTATCATCCAAGTCGGGATCTGCCGATCTACTGGAGCGATTAGGGGTCAACCTTACAATGAGCCCTGACATAGCAAGAAAGTGCCTCGATAATGTCGGCTGCTGCTTTATTTTTGCGCCGCAATACCATGGTGGTATTCGACATGCGATGCCTGTCCGCAAAGCACTGGCCACCCGCACTCTATTTAATGTCCTTGGGCCTCTGATCAATCCGGCACAGCCTGAATATATGGTACTCGGCGTTTATAGTCCGGCGCTCGTCAAGCCGATCGCAGAAGCGTTGCAATATTTAGGGGTTAAACATGCTCTGGTTGTCCATGGCAGTGGCCTTGATGAAATCGCGCTGCATGGTCCAACCGATGTGGCAGAAGTCACCAGCGACGGCATCAAAGAATACAGTGTAACGGCGGAAGATTTTGGCCTGAAACAACATCCGTTGGATGCCCTGAAAGGCGGCGAGCCAGAACAAAATGCCGTCATTACCCGCGCCATCCTCGCTGGCCAAGGCACAGAAGCGCAACGCAGTGCCGTGGCCGCCAATGTCGGTGCCCTGCTCTACGTCAGCGGACTGGCCAGCAGCCTTAAACAAGGTGCACTGCTGGCAATTGAAGCGATGGACAGTGCTAAGCCACTCGCTATTGCCGAAGGGCTGGCGACCGTCAGCAATGAACAAAATGGAGATCAGTAATGACCGAGACCGTGCTTGATCGCATCGTCAAAGATAAGCGCGAGCTGCTAGTCGAGCTTAAACTACAGCGCCCGCTAGACACATTTATCGATCAACTGATCCCCTCAGATCGTTCTTTTTATGACGCACTATCTGAGCCAAACGCAGGCTTTATTCTTGAGTGCAAAAAAGCATCGCCTTCAAAAGGACTAATCCGTCCAGAATTTGAGCTCGATTACATCGCCTCTGTTTACACCAAATATGCTGCTGCTATCTCTGTGTTGACCGATGAGAAATATTTCCAAGGTAAATTGGCCTATTTAAAACAGGTGCGCGATCAAGTCACTCAGCCCGTGCTGCATAAAGACTTTATCGTCGATCCCTACCAAATCTACCTTGGCCGCTTACATGGCTCTGACGCTGTTTTGCTGATGCTATCGGTACTGGATGATGAAGAGTATAAGTCACTTCATCAGGTCGCTGATTCTCTGCAGGTTGATGTTCTGACCGAAGTATCAAATCAAGAGGAGATGAACCGCGCCATCGCTCTCGGCAGTAAGGTGATCGGTATAAACAATCGAAACCTGCGCGATTTGAGCATCTCACTCGATAAAACCAAGTTCTTTGCTCCTCAGGTACCCGATGACCGAATTGTTATCTCCGAATCAGGTATCTACCAGAACAGTGAAGTGCGTGAGCTAGCGACCTATGTTGATGGCTTTCTTGTGGGCAGTTCACTGATGTCACAACCAGACGTTGATATGGCCTGTCGCAACCTGATTTTTGGTCACCATAAAGTGTGTGGCCTGACTCATAAAACCCAAGCCGAGTTGGTGAAAGAAAACGGCGCGACCTACGGCGGGTTGATATTTTTCTCAGGTTCACCAAGAGCCGTCAGTGAGCAACAAGCTGCAGAAATAACGACCGTCGATGGTCTCAAATTTGTCGGCGTGTTTGTCAATGAATCACCAGAAAAGATGGCTGCATTGGCCAACGAATTACCACTCAGCGCCGTACAACTCCATGGCGATGAAGATTCATCAATTGTTGAGCTATTACGACCACTACTGCCGGAGGGCTGTGAAATCTGGAAAGCGCATCGCATTGCCGAAGCGTTACCGGATTTCGGCAGTTGGCCGGTCGACCGTCACTTGGTCGACACCTACCACAAAGAGAGCTTTGGTGGTGTCGGGCGACGCTTCAACTGGGAGCTTTTAAATGGTTATGACAACGTTAGTGAGCTTTTTCTAGCTGGCGGACTCGCTCCAGAAAACGCTGAAAAAGCACTGGCAATTGGCACCTTTGGACTGGATTTCAACTCCGGCGTAGAAACCGCTCCAGGTGAAAAAAGTGCTGTCAAACTCGCCCAGTTAAGACAAGTATTAAGAGATTATTAGGATAGAAGATGAGCGAATTAAACCCCTATTTTGGTGATTTTGGCGGCATGTTTGTCCCAGAATTGCTAGTGCCTGCACTGAAGCAGTTTGAGCAGGAATTTATTGCATCACAAAAAGATCCTGCGTTTCAAAAAGAGTTTTCAGATCTATTAAAAGACTACGCAGGCCGTCCAACGCCTTTGACCAAGTGCCGCAACCTGACTGCAGGTACCAAAACTACCCTCTACCTGAAGCGGGAAGATCTGTTGCACGGCGGCGCCCATAAAACCAATCAGGTGTTGGGACAAGCACTGCTCGCCAAGCATATGGGCAAACATGAGATCATAGCCGAAACAGGTGCCGGACAACACGGCGTTGCAACCGCTCTAGCCTGCGCCCTCATGGGCCTTAAATGCCGTATCTATATGGGTGCCAAAGACATTGAACGGCAGGAGCCCAATGTGTTTCGTATGAAGCTGATGGGCGCAGAAGTGATCCCTGTGACATCAGGCGCATCCACCCTCAAGGATGCTTGTAACGAAGCGCTACGCGACTGGGCAGGCAGCTATAAGACTGCCCACTACCTACTCGGCACTGCGGCAGGGCCTCACCCCTTCCCCACTGTTGTACGTGAGTTTCAGCGTATGATCGGCGAAGAGGCAAAGCGCCAAATTCAAGAAAAAGAGGGGCGCCTGCCAGATGCAGTAATCGCCTGTGTTGGCGGCGGATCCAATGCCATCGGCATGTTTGCCGACTTTATCGATGAGAAAGAGGTGGCATTGATAGGCGTTGAACCAGCAGGCAAAGGTATCGACACCGAAGAACACGGTGCACCGCTGGAGCATGGTAAGCCGGGGATATTCTTCGGTATGCGTTCCATTCTGATGCAAGACCAGTTCGGCCAAGTAGAGGAGTCTTACTCCATCTCAGCCGGACTTGATTTCCCCTCTGTTGGCCCGCAGCACGCTCACTTGAAAGCGACGGGACGTGGCACCTACGTTTGGGCATCTGATGACGAGGCTCTTGAAGCGTTTCAGCTATTAGCCCGTCACGAAGGGATTATTCCGGCATTGGAATCAGCCCATGCACTGGCGTACGCATTAAAAATGGCGAAAGAAAACCCAGAGAAAGAGCAACTACTGATCGTGAACCTATCAGGCCGTGGCGACAAGGATATCTTCACCGTCGCTGACATTCTGGCGAAAAAAGGAGATATCTCATGAGCAATCGATATCAACAGCTGTTTGAGCAACTGGCAGCTAAAAACCAAGGCGCATTCGTTCCTTTCGTCACCATAGGTGATCCCGATCGTGAAACAAGCTTGTCGATTATCGACACCTTGATCGCTGCCGGCGCTGACGCCTTAGAATTGGGGATCCCCTTCTCTGATCCGATTGCCGATGGCCCAACGATCCAGGGAGCCACGGTGCGCGCACTCGCTAGCGGCGTTAATCCATTGGTCTGTTTTGAGATGTTGGCCATTATTCGTGAAAAGTACCCGCAGGTACCTATCGGATTATTGGTCTATGCCAACCTCGTGTATACCAATGGCATCGAGCAATTTTATCAGCGCTGCGCCGAAGCAGGCGTTGACTCAGTACTCATTGCAGATGTACCTAGCCACGAGAGCGTCCCGTTCCGTGAAGCGGCGGAAAAATTTGGTATCGACGCAATCTTTATTGCTCCCCCCAATGCTGACGACGACACCTTGGCCAATGTCGCCCGTTACGGTAAAGGCTACACCTACCTACTGTCACGTGCCGGTGTCACTGGCGCAGAAACCAAAGCAGAGATGCCAGTGGCAGCACTGCTAGAGTCACTCAACCGCTTTAATGCGCCTCCTGCACTGCTAGGCTTCGGTATCAGTGAGCCCGCTCAAGTCCAAGAAGCTATCGCTGCAGGTGCTGCTGGTGCAATTTCCGGATCAGCTGTGGTGAAAGTAATTGAAAATAACGTCGATGATACCGATCGACTGCTCGCCGAAATGACGAGCTTTATCTCGGCAATGAAAGCTGCAACCGTTAAATAGTTCGATTGGATCCAGCAGTGAAGCGTAACCGTTACACACAAACGGTTACGCTTAGTTTTGCTAAACATTGCCACCATGCGCCGTTAGCGCCAGACTACATGGTCATCAAACGCCATTTTTGCATTGAACTGAATAACGCTGCTGAGCCAGCAAAGGCCCTATTTGCATGAAACAATTTATCGACTTCCTCCCACTGATCGTCTTTTTTGCTTTTTATAAGCTCAAGGATATCTACTGGGCGACAGGATCATTGATCATTACCACCGGCCTGCAGTTGGCTTATGGCTGGTTTCGCCATCGTAAAGTCGAGAAGATGCATCTGATCACTTTTGTGCTGGTAACCGTATTTGGCGGGCTCACGCTTATTCTCCACGACGATGTCTTCATAAAGTGGAAAGTCACCGTGGTCAATGTACTGTTCTTTGCCGCTCTGTTAATCAGCCAATATCCGTTTAAAAAGCCACTGATTAAGCAGATGCTGGGGAAAGAGTTAGTCTTGCCTGATGCGGTATGGGGAAAGATAAACCTAGGTTGGGCGTTCTTCTTCCTCGGTTGCGGCCTAGCCAATATCTACGTGGCGTTTTATATGTCGCAAGAAGTTTGGGTGAACTTTAAAGTTTTCGGCCTACTCGGTTTAACCTTGTGTGCCACACTCGTCACTGGGATCTACCTATTTAAGCACCTGCCCAAAGAACAACCCGTAGAACAAAATGAAGGAAATGAATAATGTGGTACGTGATTTTTTCACAGGATGTTGATAACAGTCTGCCTTTACGCCAGCAAGCGCGTGCAGCCCACCTCGCCCGCTTGCAAGCATTAAAAGAGCAAGGGCGCTTGTTGGTGGCTGGGCCGATGCCTGCCATCGATAGTGAAGATCCGGGTGAAGCTGGCTTTACTGGCTCAACAGTGATCGCCGAATTCCCTTCCCTTGCCGATGCACAAACCTGGGCAGATGCCGACCCCTATATCGATGCAGGGGTGTACCAGAACGTTATCGTAAAACCGTTTAAGAAAGTGCTTCCTTAACCTTTATCTTGCTCTATCACTCGTTAAGTAAAACGCGGCCATTGTCGCGTTTTCTATTTTTCTAGATAGCTAATAATTGAGCGAGTTCATTCAGGCTTTGGCATTGCTTAACATTAATCATTAGCCGATCTCGCTCCCCTGCCAGCTCAGTCCTATCAACGGCTTGCCCTTGCACGTTTATCCAGACAGCCGCCATCCCCAAACCAGCTGCTGGCAATATATCTTTATCCCAATGATCGCCAATCATCACCACATCACTAGCCGCCAGTCCAAGTTCATTCAGAATAAATTGGTAAAACGCAGGATCAGGCTTACTCAAGCTGGTGTTCTGACGACAAAAGTAGTGATCAATATATTGGTCTAGATCCACCCTTCGAAAGGCTTTGCGAATATCCGCCTCGGTTGATTGTTCAGCACCGGTGGCGATACAGATCTGGAAAGACTGCGACAGTGTCTGCAGCATTTTTTCAGCCCCAGGCATCGCCTTTACTTGCGGCCACTCACACATTTTGCCGGGCACGCCAGGGGTATCTTCCATCAGGGTATCACCCCAATCGAATAGCAGTGTCGTTCGGTTATCAAGCTGCACGTCCATCCCCCTATGTGCAAAATAAAAAACCCGACAAAAAGGACTTTGTCGGGTTTATGGATACAACAAATAAGCGCTGTTTAATCGGCCAAGTAGGAACAGACGTAATCAGCCAACTCTTCCACTTTAACCTTAAACTTCACATTGGCAGGCACATTAAATGATTCACCGCCAACCACTGCACGCCATTCAGTTTCATTAGGAAGTAGTACCTGAAGCTTACCGGCAGTGATTTCCATCAGTTCCGCTTCGGCCGTACCAAACTCATATTCACCTGGCTGCATAATACCCAAAGTTTTGGTCGAACCATCGGCAAATGTGACAGCTCTGCTGGTCACTTGACCATTGAAGTAAACATTGGCTTTAACGGTGACGGCTACATTCTCAAACTTTTCCACTTAACACTCCTAATGCTCTAAATAGTCGAACCTTTAATAATTATTACCGCGCTATAGTGGCATGAATGAGATGGCAAAAACAGCCAACTCAGAATATAAAAAAAAGCAGGCCATAGGCCTGCAAAATAGGGATTTGTCTAACACAAAGGGTTTAGTAAGAAAGCGGTAAACTAGAATACAGTCCTCACAGTCAAATGCTCTGGATAGGGTTGAAAGTAACGCTGCCCCTGAAGATAATCATCGCGATGCTTGCGTAAATAGTGTTTTAGTAGCTCTCGGGGTGTACTCAGCGGCAATAACCCCTCTCGATACCTATGTATCATCTGTGTCAGTTCTGCCTTGTCACCCACTTCCAAAGCCCGTTTGAAATAGCCCTGAATATGCATCAATACATTGGTGTGTTTTTTCCGACTTGCCGGCACAGCCAAGCCCTGCATCAGCTGCACAATATAGTTGTACGCCACCTGCTCCAGATTGGCACTGCTCAAATCAGCCAGCAGCGGGCCAATGGCTCGATAATGTTCTGGCGAATGCGCCATCAGCATCAGCTTGTGCTTAGCGTGGAAGTCGAGCAACGACTTTTTAGTCAAGTTGGCTTCGACATTTCGCTTCCACAAATCTAAGGTAAAAACCCGCGTCAAAAAACTTTCCCGGATTAACACATCGTTCAGCCGTCCAGTCTCTTCACAGGGTAGATACGGGTATTTCTTTAATATCTTCTCAGCAAAAACTCCCACACCATCATGACGCAAGGTGTGCCCATTCGGGTGATACACTTTCACCCGCTCCATGCCGCAGCTAGGTGATTTGGCACAGAAGATGTAACCACGCAAATCAGCCAGTCCTTCGGACAATTTTTCTGAAGCATTGTGCAGCGCATCTGTCACATCAAAACTGCGATCCCGACTGCCGCGAACCTTGAGCCAATCGCCATCCTCGACTAAACGCACCGTCTGTCTAGGCGTTCCCATCCCCGCTGCCATCTCAGGGCAAGCTGGACGATAATCGAAATAGGGGTCAAGATCTCGGACTACAAAACCAGACTGTTTATGACCGCCGTCGAAGCGTACTTTTTGCCCAACGACACAAGCACTGACCCCTACCGGGATTTTTTCTATTTGCTTCATTGTCCCTTCGCCCCTACAAGTTACTCAGCTCAACGTGGTCAACAATTTGTTGCCATATTCACTTTTACGCCAAAGCACGGTTATTGGATCAGATAAAAACGGGTGAGTAATCACATCTGTCGCCGTTAAAATGAAGCTTTGTGTTAACAAGCTCACTAACTACCAGAGAACCACTGGTAAGTTAAAGTGCATTTGGTAACGTTAACTCAGCAAAATAACGGCATAAGCCACTTATAACCGCTCGATATCATCCAGCCGGTCTCACCGGTTCTGCTGATGGCTAGCTCGTAATTTCAGGGGTAACAACTACATTGTTGTTAAGAGATAACGTAGCAAAAAGTCGAAACGGAGTGTTGACTCTGTGATGCGAGAATTGCGACTTGGCTGAATTAAACAAAACTATCACCATGGTTCTTCCAACCATGGTATTCAAAGTAGAACAGGAACTGCTTGCCGGTGCCAGAGACTACCTATGCTCTCATGGCTACGAACTGTTGACCGTTGTCGGTGGTTATCTCCCTGGACCTAACGACGCAAACAATATTCGTAATTGGATCTACGAATTTTTGCCCGACCATACCACTGATGGTGTGATTTTCTATGGTGGTGGCATTGGCTACTCAGCCGGAAATGACGCCACGGAGCAGTTAGTCGGCCAGTTTAAACACCTTCCTGTCATCAATATAGGCAGCGCACTCGACAGCGTCCCATCCGTGTTAGCTGACAACCGGGAAGGGATATGTGATGTGGTCAAACATTTAATTAGCAAACAAGGCTACAACAAATTGGGCTTTCTCCGTGGCCCCGTGGCCAATGAAGAAGCAAACGCTCGTTTTAACGCTTTCTGCGATACGCTGGAAAAGCACAATGTGCCCTTTAATCCCGAGTGGATCCTGCAAGGTGATTTCGTTCGCAGTACCGGAAGAACCATCGCTAAGGGACTAGTGGAGAGCGGAAAACCGCTACCTGAAGTGATGGTGTGTGCCAATGACCTGAGCGCGCACGGTTTCATTGAGGGGCTGACAGATTGCGGATTAGCCGTCCCTACGGATATGGCGGTGACAGGTTTTGACAATTTCGAATACGCTGAAGCGATGGAGCCTGCTCTGACCACGGTCAGCTATCCGGCCTACGCCATGGGTCAAGCGGCCGCCAAAGGCTTGCTAGCGAAGATATCGGGCAAGCAGTTAGACGACACCAAAGATATTCCTAGCAAAGCAATTGTTCGCGAAAGCTGCGGTGCCAAAATCGCGCACCACAAAGTTAAAGAATCCATATACCTCAAGCAGCGGCGGGCGCAGATCTTGGTCAGGGACATGCATGCGCAGCGCCTCACCTTCGATCAGCAACTATATCAACATACCAATCTGAAACTGCTTTTTGACCAAGCAGCACAAAACCTAGACTCAGCAGGTATTCACCAGCTCTATCTCTGTTTATTTGATGACGATGATAGCAGTGAAGCCAAGCTGCAGCACCAAGTGGTTGATGGCGAAGTCATCCCGCTGGCTGAGCATCAAAAATCTATCGTCACTGATCAACTTCTCCCCGAGCATATCGGCCAAAGATGGCGAACACCCAGTCGCAACGACACCATCTGGTTAGTTCACCCACTTGCTTTTGAACACATGGTGTTTGGCTATCTGGTTGCCGAAGTGAATGTTTTGGTTTGCGAGTTCGGCGAAGCCCTAGGGATCCAGTTATCCCAGGCGATCAATCGGCAAAAGATGCTATTCGAATCGATTGAGCGACAACATGAGCTGGAGTGCTCACTCGAAGCACTAAAAAATGCCCACCTGAAATTAGATAAAGCAGAAAAGGTAGCGAGTTTAGGCCGTCTGGTCGCTGGTATTGGTCATGAACTAAATACACCGTTAGGGGCAGGTATCACCATGGCCTCTATGTTAGTGGAAGAGACGCAATCACTCACCAACCAACTGCTACAAGCACAATTATCGAAAAAGCGCCTAAATCAATCGCTCACTCGCGCACATGACGCTGCAGAAAGCATTTTACGCAGCTTAGAGCGAGCTTCCAGCCTGGTGGATATTTTTAAATCCAACTCGTTTGAAAAAGAGGATAGTCGCTGGCAATCACTGACCATTTGGGAGGTCATTCAATCGAGTTATTTCCGGATCAAGGATGATTTAGAACTGGAGCTGGAACTCGATGTTCAATGCGACAAAGCACTGATATTAGAGTGCGATGTAGACGCGTTATCCTCGGCACTGATCCACCTGTTATATAACAGTGCACATCACGCCTATCCGGGCCATAAGCATGGAAAGGTGAACATATCTGTTAGTCATACAGACAAGAATCTGGTGATTAAGTATCAGGACTTTGGCTTAGGCATGGATAAAGCGGCGCTCCCCAGAGTCTTTGAACCCTTCTATACCACGCAGCGCAGTACTGGCCACACTGGCTTAGGCCTCTATCTGGTGTACAATTTGGTGAGTTTGCGACTCCATGGCGTCATCACCGTCAGCAGCAGAAAGCAAGGGGGCACTCAATTTACCATTGAAGTGCCCACCCGCAAGTGAGCTACATTTTAACGGCTCTACTTTGCAACCACTGATGCAACGGATGATCTTCGCGCGAGTCGTTAACAAAGCTGCGATCCAGGCTATCTAACACTCCTGCCACCGCCAGCGGCTCTACATACTCTAACCTTCTAGCTGTCACCAGATAGCGTAATTGCGGATCACTTACCTGGACACCAAATGGATAGCAGGTCACCAAAGCTAGCTCAGAAGGTGCCACGACCAATTGATTATTTCCCTGCCCAAGATCTAATACCCCCACCCCACTCACCTCAAATTCCAGCAAACGCTCTCCATGTAACTGAACCCGCACACGATCTCCGGGACGCAAGCGTTGCAAGTAATCAAAGTGGGTATCTTTATGTCCAGCAATCATCATCCCCTGTTCAAGCTGAGTGTTCACGGCCATTCCCGGCCCGAATGCCAGAGATTCGCCATCCAGTCCCGCCATCACAAACTGCTCGATACCCAGTTGTGGGATCTGTAATCTGGCCATAGGCCAAGTATCAGCCCATGGCCAGGGACGTTTTGAAATATCATCATCAGATTTAGCCTCTGGTTCATCCCACGCACTGGCGATAAGCCACTGAGCTAACTGCGCCTTAGCTTTGATCCAAACAGCATCGCTGACCATCAGTAGCCCAGCCAATGCGATGCAACACACCCCGAGTTTAAAGCTCTTAGTCAATATGCTCATCAGATAGCCTCCAGGTTATCTGAGCGCTCCTGCTGCTGGTTCAAACGCATCAACACAAATAGTGAACAGAGAAAAACCAGTAGACCAATCCACAATTTAAAATCGGCGCCGGTGGCGGTTTTAGGCACGGCAAAACTCTGCGCTGCCTGCCCCTGTGGTTGTACATTTGGAACAGGCGCCTTAGTCAACAGCTGATCCATGGGCCTTACGGGCGTTTTCTCAACAGCAATAAAGCTGGTATAGGAGGACACTAATTGATGAGTGAGCGCGACAGATAGCACCTGCTCGCGTATCTCATCTTTGTCTGCTCCTGCGACTTTCTCATCCATCAAAGCTTCTATTTTGGAACGCGCCCATAGGGTCGATACACCGTCGCTGCCGCCCTTGCGTGCCAAATTTAACTCTCTGCGCCAAGGGGCTTTCGCGGTATGACCAGAAATTACTAGTTGCCCATCTAACTTGTTCGCTTTGAAACTGATAAGTAACGGCTCGTTCAGATAGAGAGTTGGAATACGGCGAGGATAAACATCGGCATCAATACCCTGTTGCCACTGCAGTTGAATACCGTCGGCAACCGGTGAGGATAAACGTTTGAACAGCGATGACATTGGTCCCTGTACCTGCTGAACATTACTGATATAGGTGTAACTGCCACGACCGAATTCGGCGGCCTTACGCATAAAAAAACTATTGGGCGCGGCACCAATACCTACGGTAAATAACCGGCTATGACTAAGGTTTTGGTGAATATGTTGGAACAGTGCCTGCTCATTGCCTACTGAGCCGTCAGTAATAAACACCACCTGACGAACGGCATTCCTACCCTGTTCATCTCCCTGACTTTGATTATTCAATGCGGCTTGCAGCGCAGACATCATCTCGGTACCACCACCAGCATCCAAGCGCTGCACATACTGACGAGCATGTTGCAATGCCGCATCATTCGCTGGCATCGCTTGTGGGAACAGCATACTGGTACTGGAGTTAAATTGGATAAGGTTAAAGCTGTCCTGTGGCCGCAACCAGGTCAGTGCTGTCATTAAGCTCTGTTTCGCTTGCCTGATCGGCTCACCCGCCATGGAACCGGAAGTATCGATAACAAAAATCATCTCTTTCGCCATCGCCTGCCCACTCTGAGGGCCTCCTTGGCCGTCGGCAGACTTCACATTAGCGGGAGGCATCAACATCAATAGCCCGTAGCTATCACCATCCACCTCTTGGGTAAACAAGGCTGCTTTCGGCTCACTGCCGAGTTTTGGTTGCCAACGCAGTAAGAAGTCACGATCCATGCTGACTTGTGGCGATGTCAGACCCACACGATATTGCCCCTCGCGCTCACTGACTATTAACTGGTGGGAATCACTAGTCAAAGCAGCAAGCGGCATGCCGGGATCAATATTTGCTCGGATCTGGATCGGATTAAGCAGCTTCTCCTGCTGTTCTTGGCGGGAAAACATATAAGGAGATATCTGCACAGCATCAGGCACCTGCGTCGTCGGCAACGCCCAACTAAAATCACCACTCAGATCTACACTGGCGTTGGTCTCCTCCGCCGGGATATCAGCCAAAGGCACCCCAGGGGAGTATCGGGGGGTAATGGTCATAGGAAAACGCAACTGAAACTCACCATCACGATAATCGAGCTGCTGCAAAAAGCTGATAGTGACAACCACCTCTTCACCCGGGGCAATGTTCGTCACCTTGTTGCTAAACATATTAGGTCGCCTTTGCACCAATAAACTGGCGCGTTTGCCACTTTTACGCGCCTGCTCAAAGAGTTGTTTAGCTTGCTGCTTCTCTTTTATCTCACCTTCAATAATGCGATCCCCTACCTGCATAGTCATCCGGTTCACTGCAGAGTTCTCAGGCAAGGGCAATAGATAGATCCCCTCCAGCCAATCGTCAGTGGTATTTTTAAAGCGCTGCTTTAACGTCGCCTTGACTATCATGCCGCTGACATCCAGATCCAGTTCCGAACTCAACATCACCGCTTGGGTAAATCTTCCCGGTTGCTGCAACATCAGCTGCGGTGCCTTGATATCATCTTCATTCAAACGGGGCGCTGACACTACGGGCAAGCTATCGCCACTGCCTGCCGAGGCCCCGGCTTGGCCATCCATATCTCCTTCAATTGATATCGCCGACTGCCCAACAGGTGTCGACGTGCGCCCTGCCATCGATGCTGCTTCGGCGCGGCCAAGCGTCAACAGCAACACCACGGCGGCCCCCGCAAGGACAACAAATCCCAGAACTCGCTTCGCTGTCTTGTAAGGTGTAGAAACCACCTCGCGATGGAACAACTGACCACTGACTTGAGGGTGGCGCCGTTTTAAAGGCAATGGCCGATCAAGAATGACCTGATGGGGGGGAAGGTTTGACCTCAGCATCTGCGTACTCCGTAATTTGATCCTGATGCTATTTAGGCAGTAATAAGGGGCAGTTCCCGGCAGTTCTGGTGGCAAACTAGTGAAACATTATGACGAATTGTGGCAACCTCTTGGGTTCACACGGAATTCTGGTTTAATAGAGCCAATCAACAAGCATGGGAGTCGTTGCATGGGTCGCCAAATCGCTATCGTAGAAGATGAAATTGCGATAGCAGAAAACTATCGGGATGCGCTGGAACGCATGGGCTATCAAGTCAAAATATATAGCGACCGACTGTCAGCATTAGACGCCTTTCGTCAACGTCTACCAGATCTCGCGATCATCGATGTGGGACTAGGAGAAGAGGTGGAAGGCGGCTTTGATCTTTGCCGTGATCTGCGCAGCTTGGCACCCGCACTCCCCATTGTCTTTCTCACTGCCCGCGACAGCGAGCTGGACGTGATCTCCGGCCTGCGTTTAGGTGCTGATGACTACCTGACCAAAGATATCAGCTTGCCGCATATGCTCGCTCGTATCGTTGCCCTGTTTCGCCGCATCGATGCCTTACAGAAGCCGACTCAACCCGACGCTCAATTAGTTCGTGGCGATCTAAATATCGACAGCGAACGGATGACCGTATTGTGGCAAACCCAAATGATCGACCTGACGCTGACCGAGTTCTGGATCACCCATGCATTGGCAAAGCATCCCGGCCATGTTCGCAATCGTCAGCAGCTAATGGATGCCGCTAATGTGGTACTCGATAACAATACCATCACCTCCCATATCAAACGGATCCGCAAGAAATTCCAGCAGATTGACCCCTCCTTTGATGCCATAGAAACCGCATATGGCATGGGCTACCGCTGGCGCACGGCGTCATGAAGTTAAAACGCCAATTGCTGGTGGCCAGTCTGTTTATGTTGGCCCTCCCGTGGGCAGGCTGCCAATACGTGAAAGAGACCGAGTCCGCATTGAGAGCCGGCCAGCTGCAGGCATTAGAAGCCACAGGTCAGGCCGTGGTGGCACTATTAGCGCAACAAGACTGGCAATTAGATACGCCAACCTATCAACACGAAAGCACAGTTTTAGAGAGCGACGCTGATCCCGTTAAGAAACAAACTGACCATCCTTCCCTGTTTGCACCTGAACGACCTTGGCGGATCATCATGGATGGCTACCCTGACGAATGGCAGAGCATGCCCGTCAGACGCCTGCAACATGATGATTTTGCCGCCAATCTGAGACTATTTACCCGCAAAGATCGTCTTTATATGCTGTTAGAAGTTGAAGATCGTCAACGGCTGTATTTTGATCCTACCCGCGGTACAGCAAATAACGGTGATCACCTGGTGATCCGCAACGGTCATGGCCGTGACTATCTGCTCGCAGCCAGCGCTCCCGGCGAGATGATTGCGCGCTACCAACAAGGCAACCGCACTCGCTACCAAAGAGAGATTGCCGGATATTGGTTAGATACCAGCAAAGGTTACAATATCGAGCTATCTATGCCGCTATCACTCGTCAACGGCAGATTAGGGCTCTATTTGGTAAATGCATCACCATTAGCATCAGCGCAACAGCATCTAAGTCATTATGAGTTCAGCGCTCAGTCACTCCCGCCACGACTGATCACCACAAACATTAGACTAACCCAGGCATTAGAGCTATTTACCCACGCAGGATTAGAGATGCGTGTTGTTGATAACCAAGGATGGCAACGGGCGACAGCTGGAGAAATCGATCTCAGTGGCTATCAGGCGAGTGGTTCTGCGCCAAGCCACGGCGCACTGCGGGCACTGTATCGAGCCATACTACAACGCCCTCCAATGCCACCAAAGAACGAATCATCCCTATTTGGCCAATGGCAAACCAGTGATCTCTCTCAAGCCCAAGATGGCCATATAACCAAAGGCTGGTATCAACAGTCCAGCCAACAAGATCGCAGTCTGCTGAGCGTCGCGCTGCCAATCCCCTCACCAAAAGGAGTGACCGCGGGCGTCCTGGTATTAGAGCAAAGCAGCGAAAGCTATCTATCGCTGACAGATCGAGCGTTCGGGCGGCTCTTCTTAGCTAGCAGTCTAGCGCTGCTCATCGGTGCCAGCGGCCTGTTTGGCTATGCCAGTTGGCTCAGCTGGCGAATTAGAAAGCTCAATCAAGCCACCCAGCAGGTTTTCGACAGCAATGGTCAATTCAACGGCGACTCGAAAACGCGGGGCTTCCAGATCAGTCGTGCCAACGATGAGATCGGTGATCTCAGCCGCAGTTATGGCGAACTGTTAGAGCGCGTCCAGCAATACACTGACTATTTACAAACCTTATCGAGAAAACTTTCCCATGAGTTAAGAACACCATTGGCGGTAGTGCACTCCTCGTTGGACAACCTGACACTGCAAGCCGATGAACGGGCGACAAAGAGCACAGATGAAAGCGATCGTCAGATGTACCAACTGCGCGCTAAACAGGGCGCTAACCGGCTTAGCCACTTATTAACGGCAATGAGTGAAGCCAGCCGTTTAGAAGAAAGCATTAGCCACGGTGACGCTGAGATGGAAAAATTAGATCTGGCGATCATGTTCACAGAGTTAACAGCAGCATATAACGATATTTATCAGAACCATAAGATCAATCTGCAAACAGATACCCCCCCCTTAGTGGCACTGATATCCCCCGAGCTTATCGTCCAGATGATGGATAAGATCGTCGACAATGCGGTCGGCTTTGCACCGATAGAGAGTGAGATACTCATTACGCTTCAACGCACTGAAAAATCAATTCTTATCTGCGTCGAGAACAAAGGGCCTCTGCTACCCAAAAAGATGCAACATCAGTTATTCGACAATATGGTGAGCATGCGAGACAAAAAAGCCGCAGACGACAGCACTCACTTAGGTTTAGGCTTACATATTGTTCGGCTGATAGTGGAACATCATCAGGGTAAAGCAAATGCGGAGAACTTGTCTGATAACAGCGGCGTCAGATTTACTATCTCTTTGCCCCACTGACCTACACTGAAGCATTGGCATAGCCGAAAGTTAATGCGCGACTTATCTGATTGTCTGTTCTCTGCGGAACAGACAATCAGCACAGAAAGTGTAAAATACAGCATGAAAATAGTGGACGATAAGCGGAACGCAATGGATAAAGTTTGATCTCCCGCGACGTTTCCGTACAACCCAAATCTATTTGCATCATGTAGGCCAACATTAGGTTCACCCATGCTTCGATACCTGCTCACCATGCTAACGCTACTGATTGCCGTGGTCAGCAGTGCGACCTACGCAACGGATGCAAAACCAGATATTGAGCAGCTGAAACTGCTTGTCGAAACCGATCCGCAATTAGCGATACAACAAGCTGACGCCTATCTGGCACGGCCTTTAGATGACGAAACTCGTCTACAAGTGCTGGCCAAACAGTGCATTGCCTTCATGGTAATGAGTAATTACGACCGTGTGACAGCTATCTACCAAAGCGCTGAACTGGATATCCAAAAGCCTGGTAACGAAAGCTATCACGTACAGATCGAAAGCTGCTACGCACGATCATTAGAAAGACGAGGAAAGATCGAGCAGGCGCTATCTATCTACAACAAACTCATATCGATTGCCGAACAACACGATTTAAAGCTGCAAAGTGCGTGGGTTTACTCCTCCCGAGGGCAACTTTTCAGTTATCAGGGGAAATACGCAAAAAGTATTGAAGATGTCGCCCGCGCCTTTGAGCTGTTTGAACAAAGTGGCGAAGACGATAAGCACTTTCGCCTGCAACTGATGAACGCCATGGGTAACACCTATGGCTATATGAAGCAATACGATCGAGCGCTGCAATACTACCATCTGGTTGATGAAGAACTGAGCCAGCAAGGTGACATCATTGGGCAGTCCATCGCCGTTTATAATATTGCCAACACCCTCGTCAACATGGATCGCTTAGAGCAAGCGCTGACATTCGCCAACAAAGCTCGTGCCTTGTCAGTTAAAGGAGATGACAAGCTCGGCGTCGCTTACGCAGATATGCAGATCGCCAAAATTGAATCTAAGCAAGGGGACTTTGAAGCCGCCCTGCAAGCCGCGACGTCAGCACATGAGGTGTTTCTTGAATATGACGATACAGAAGGGATCGCAAAGTCCTTATTAAATAAAGCGCAATACCTTCACGGCATGGAGAGAACAAAAGAGGCGATCCCTTTCGCCCAACAAGCCGCAGAGATCTATACACGGAACAATACCCTATCAGGACAAGAGGTCAGTTATGAATTACTGGCTGAACTAGCCTACAACGAGCAAGCCTACCGCGACGCCTACTTACATTTGAAAAAGCGTTTCGAACTAAACGAAATGATTTTTGATAAAGATCTGAACCGTGAAGTCGCCGCCATGGAAGCCAAATTTAACGCACAGATCCAAGTTCAACAGAACCAACTGCTTCAAGCTCAAAATGAAGTTAAAGAAGCGAAGTTGGAGCAAGCAGCCGCCCATAGAGAGCAGTTCAGATTACTTATCCTCGCCCTGCTTATTATCGCTACTATTTTAACCTGGCAGCTCGTCATTAACCGTCGAGCAAGAAAGCTGCAAGCTCTGGCAGCACGCACAGATGAATTAACTGGCATTGCCAATCGCCGGCATATTCTGGAGTTACTTCAGCAGGAATGGGAGCGTGCTGTACGCTACCATGAAACATTCACTGTCGTACTGCTCGACGTCGATCACTTCAAAGCCATCAATGACAAATATGGTCATAGCATGGGCGACAAAGTCCTTAAAGCCATAGCCAGTCAACTGATTGCCAGCGCCCGAGTTGTTGATCATGTCGCTCGCTATGGAGGAGAAGAGTTTATTATCCTTTTGCCGAAAGTCGATAAGCGGCAAGCTCAAGGATTAGTAGAAAGGGTCAGGCACGCTATCGAGTCTATTCATATCGAACTATTAAATGAAACCATTACCGCATCCTTAGGTTATGCGGATTTTGATGGGAAAGAATCACTGGAAAGTCTGTTAAGCAATGCCGACAAAGCGATGTATATCGCCAAAGCTAAGGGACGTAACCAGTCTGTCGCCTCCAGCACAGATTAAAACGACAGTCAGCGCTAAGGATCATCGAATTGCCGCGCCAAAAGAAATAGACAAAAAAAGCCCTGCGAATGCGCAGGGCTTTTTTTTTGCAAGAACTAACTATGACTTGCTGCGTCTCGCAAAACCAAGACCGCCAAGGGCTAAACCAAGAATAGCAAGGGTCGCTGGCGCTGGCACAGCAACAGCTGACTCAACTTCAACATAGGCACCGCCGCCGCCAAAAGGTGATGCCGCCGCGAAGATCTCAATAGCATAACTACCGGCTTCCAAAAGCATACTACCTGCACTGTAATAGCCACTGGCAAACAGAGCATCAGGATCAACAAGCTCGGAGCCTTGACCAGGCAATGATGTAGTGAATGCTAAAGCGGAATCAACATAAACATCGAACATATCGCCGATATTGAAGCCATCAGTCACTTTCAACCAAGCTGCATCAGTTAGCGTCAATTCAATGATGTTACCAACAGTACCAACACCCTGATTTTGACAGCCTTCATAGGCTGAACTGCCCACATCACCGAAACAGAAGCCGTACCAACCCGCGTCTGGCGTGATCACACTAGCAACGCTAGAGCCTGAGAAAAAAATGGCAGCCGCGGCCAATCCTGCTTTTGCATATCTTTTCAGCATATTCATATTTCAGTCCTTTCCTTTGCCTATCAAAACAACGCTTTTGGCTAACATTGAGCCAAACAATAACCGTGTTAGTTAAAGGCAAAAAACAGACCAAAAATAAAAAATTGATATAAATCAAATTTTTAAACTTAACAATAAAACATAACCATGACTGACATGTAAAAAAATCAGTCAGTTTAAGAAACGTTAACCTCAGCCGTATCTACCGTTGGGGTACGCTGATCACACCCTGCAATCTCCATCGCCAGCTGGGTCATCTCATCCAGCATTCGATGGATCATAAATAACTGCTGTAACACCATGCTGGTGACATCATCGCCACTATCTCGTAACCGTCCTAATCTAAGCTCCAGACCACTTTCCACCTCTTGGATAGGCAGTTGGACCGTATGACTTAAAATCTGGCTGACAATCTCGAGACGGTCATAAATAGAATCATGAGCCTGATTTACCAGCAGATGTACTTGGTGATCACCCAAACGATTACGGTGCGCGCCCAACGCCGAAATATAGCCGAGCAAGGCATGATTTAGTACCAACATGCGAAAGCTCTCGTTCTCCGCTTTACGGAAACGTCCCGGCTCTTTCAACATACTGCTAATAGCTGCCGACAACTCGGAATCACGGTTATGCGCTGCACGGCGGGCGCTACGATAAGCAAGGTTGTCCCGTTTGCCGATCCGATATTGCGCGATCACCTGACTAAGATAACCACGGTTGGCATCCACTGCCGCTGCCATTTTTCCAAGCAGGTGCCTCGACTGCCAATCAGGCAGAATATAGCGAACCGCCAACGCTGCGATCAGACAGCCCACCAAAGTGTCTCCCAGACGCGGCAATATGACCGCAAAGCCCTCTCCCAACTGGCTGAAACAGAGTAATACCAACAGGGTTATACAGGTGGTCGCCACACCATAATGCAGGGTTCGAGTCGCAAAGAAAGCAACACCAAATATCAACATCAATACCAGCTGCCCCTCTTGTCCAGGAAACAAGTAAAGCAAGGGGACACCGATCAGCAAGCCAGCCACGGTGCCGGCCATTCGCTCACTCACCCGCTTACGGGTGGCACTGAAGTTCGGGTGGCAAACAAACAGCACGGTTAGCAAGATCCAGTAACCGCGCTCTAAACCTAACCCCTGAACTATGCCATAGCCCAGTGTGAGCGCCAGCGACAAGCGTACCGCATGACGAAACACCTGCGCTTTTGGCGTCATCGCGCCCCACAACCGACGCCACATCTCACCGAGAGTGTGTGCTTCATAATCCTTGAGGCTAATATCGTTATCAGTCTCAACATCAGGGTTGTTCGAGTTGGCTAACTGATGTTCAATCGTCGACAGGTTTCTTAATAAGAACTTTAATGATGCCAGCTGAACGCGCCATTCTGGGTTCATCTGACTGCGCAGGTAATTAAGTGATTGCTTGGCATCATCGAGTGCTTGTGTCACTTCAACATCATGTTCGTAACGCTTACGATTCAGGATCGCCTTCGCCAACTTACGGCACGCACCTGCTTGGCGATTTATTAACAGTTGAAAGCGAAACAAAATATCGGAATGCCGAAACGTCTCACCAAGTTCATCGTAGCGATAATGAGAAGACGCCGCCCGTTCATGAATATCTTGAGCAACAAAATAGAGTTTGAGAAAACGGTAAGCTGCTTGCCCTGATCTCCCCTGCCTCACCCGATTAAGCAAGTTATCCTTGGTCTGGTTAAGCTCGGTCACCAGCTCACTATTAAAGCGCGCTAAATCCAACCGTCGTTGATGGGAAGAGAAACCGCTGACAGGTTCAAACAGCCGAGCTTTCAACTGCAAGTACACTCTCAGCTTACGATAGACACGTGCCAACCCCTGCTGCACCGATTGGTTAGGCCATAACGCATGCCAAATTAAAGACAGTCCTCGGTGCCAACCTGCGGCCAACAATAACAATACTGGTTGGCTAAGCAGATCCTGCGTAAGGTGCGCTCCCAGCATGGTATAGACCGCCAGCAACAGTGACGCAAAACCGATACTGGCATAGCGCCCACCAATCGCCCCCAACATAATAAAACCAAAACTGGAGATGCAGAGCCCTGCTGCGAACAACCAGGGCCGATCAAATAAGTACTCGATAGAAAACGACGCCAGAGCAAAGCAGAACAGCATCATGGTGGTCTGACGTAACTTGCCTCCAAAGCTATCTTCGGTTTCCGACAACGCGGCAGCGATCACCCCAAGCACCATGGGCGTCACCGCATCCATCGCCTGAAAATACCAACAAGGGATGACGACCCCAAGCAAGGAGATCAGTGTGCGCAGGCTGTAATTAAAGCGCTCATTAGCCCACCAGGTGTGCCATGTCTGCGAAATGCTGTTAATAATGGAGGTCCTCAGCAAAAGGCCATCAGGGGCGGCGATAATAATCGCCTACCGGGCGCTATTCTTTGATTTCAGAAAAGGTACGAATAACTATAGGTTTTAACGGCCTTTTTGTACTAAAGATTCTCCGATTTTAAGACTACTCCCTATTCAACTTTGTCGAGTTGACATCTTTTCCACAGCGAAACTTATTTGCCACATAGAGATTCAACAACGAGAAACAGCTGATCCCCGCCATATCCGCCAGCCAATCATAAAGATCCAGGTTTCGATGAGATAAAAAGTGTTGGCTTAACTCCTCCAAGGTCACTAAAACAACGATGACAGCAGATGCCCAAAGGCATCGCATGTTGGCAAGGGTAAACATCGCGTTTTTTGTTGCCATATTCGCCAGCAAAGTAAGCATACCAAACAAGCCAAAATGCCCCACTTTATCTCCGTATGGGAAGCTTCGAACCAGAGTGAAAAACAGGCTATGGCCGCCAGTATTCGCCAAATAGATGATCCAGCAGATGAAACAGAGAAACGACACAAACAGCAGCTTGTTGATGACCAATGAATTCACCCTAAATCGCATTAGCGATCCCCCCCCTGCTCAGTAGGCAAAGGAACCAGAGCGTTGCGATGAGCGCGTTGCTGGTGCCGTTCAGCTGCCGCCTGAAAGGCGCTCAATCTGGACAATAAAAAACAGCCCAACGCGATAGCTGTAATGGCAACCTCTAACAAAAACGTCCAATGAAACAAAAAATTAAACCACCAAACGCGATAATTAGCAGGAATAGTTACCAGAGAAAAACCCATATCACTCATCGGCGCCAACCAGCGGATATCCCCCGCCACGCTGTCCAATATTAAGTGCATAAATCCGCAAAGGGCAAAAATGCCAAGCACCCTTGCAAATGGTGTAGAAGAGTATCGACACCACAAACCACAAAGGCACAAGGCAGCGCCCCAAAACAAAGGGTAATGTGTCCAATAAGCATGGTGATGCACACTGCCATTATCGACTAAATAGAACCAAACAAGATCAAGGTCTGGAGCGATAGCGCCAATTAATGCTGCCGCGAAAAACAATCGGCGCCAAGACGAGTAACTCAGCAGCTTATCAGCGCGTTCACCACTGTTGGAACACACAGTGCTATCAAGTCGGCGTTTCACTTCTGCTTTGCTGATAAAAAACTTGGCCAACAGATATCCGGCCGGTAGATGTGCAATAAACATGGATCCATCCCTTAACGTTAACCGTGTTAAAAACGCGTTGTTCTTGCCGATGAAATAAAAAAGCGGAAGCAGTGTTGCTTCCGCAAAAGTGGCCAACAGTTGGGAGGCTGTTGGCCACCGGCAACCAAAAAAGATTGGCTGCCTGCTCCACCAGAAAGGCGACTGCGGGGGGAACTGGGGGCTACTTGCGGTAGTTCATTTTTGCCACGCTAACATTGTCACCCTTGGTCAACTCAATGCTTACCATGCGCTCTAAAGCATAAGCGTCATAGTCGCCTTTGGTTGCCGATGACAGTGTCGCACCGTGACTTTGACTGGTGATGCGTTCTGGCGCTACACCTGCGTCATACAGTTGTTGAGCAACAGCATCAATACGTGCTTGAGAAAGCTGCAAGTTATAGTCTGCATTACCACGGGGATCGGCATAGCCATCAAGTCGGATCTGCATCTCAGGGTTACGAGTCAGGTATTGCGCTAGCAGCGACAAGCGATTCTTAGCGGAGTCAGTCAAATCACTTTTATTGGTCTTAAACAGCATCGTCAGTTGTAACTGATCAAGCATCTGCTGCGCGTATTGTGCTGTCAGTGTTTCGCTTTGTGCCAAGTTAGCTTGTAACGCAACCAACTGCTGACGCTGCTGTGCGAGGAGAGATTCTGTTTGGCTTAACTGCGCTTGTGCGGTTTCTAGATCATTACTCAACACCACGGCATTATCGGCCTCTTCGATGTTGTAGTTAACCCAGGCACCCGCCAACAGGCCCGCAAACGCACCAATAGGACCGCCAGCGGCAAGACCCGTCACTGTGGTGGTAAATATAGTGCCCGCTTGTTTAGCTTCGGTGTACTGTGGTTCAGCGTCTTGTGCCATGGCTGTTGCAGAAGTTAAAGCAGCAGTCAGGGCAGCGGCGATCAAAGTAGTGTTTTTCATGATAATGGCTCCATAAATTTGCATCAGTTGTGTAAGTGCTTTCGATGCTTATTTAACGCCGTCAAAAAGGCAGAGCCGGGGTAACAAAAAGGCAATGTGCGGAACAATTATGATGAAATATGGCAAACAGATTTTTAGCCAGAGAGAAACTAAGACTTGTCTCGGTAAAGCTGAGTCGTCACAGGAAGGCTATCCAGCAGCCTTCCTGTGCCGGCACGCTACCAAGCAAATTTTTCAAACACTTTATCAACGGGAGTTTTTGCCAAATGATTGGTGTAATTGCTAATCACCTTCTGCGATAAGCCCAATACAATTTCAAGCAGTTGACGTTGACCATAGCCTGCAGCAAAAAACGCTGTCATCTCTTCTTCAGATAGATGGCCACGGTTACGCACCACACTCAGTGTCGTATCATGTAACACCTGTAGTTTCGCCGTTGGCATCGCATCACGGTTACGCAGTGCTTCCGTCAATGCAGGGTCGACTTTCATCCCATGTGCAATCCCGGTGTGCGCAGGCACACAGTAGGTACACCCGTGCTCTACATTGATGGTTTGCCAGACTACCGTCAGCTCTTCAGCATCAAACGACGAATTCGCAAACAGCTCATGCAGTTGCTGATATGCCTGTAACAGGCCTGGCGCTTCGGCCAATACACCATGGAGGTTAGGCACCATACCAAACGCTTTAAGTGATTTATCCAACAAAGGCTTACTGGCTTCTGGCGCTGACTCGATATCGTGAATCTTAAAATGACTCATATTGCTGCTCCAATTCGGGGGGTGACGTTGACTTATTGGAGGTCACTATAGCTAGCTTTGAACGGTCGTTCAAGATAAAATTGAACGTATGTTCTAATTAAAGACTAGACGCTATGGCAAAAACCATTAAATACGACAGAGCAGCCGTGGTAGAAAAAGCCACCAACCTTTATTGGGAAAAAGGCTTCCACGCAACATCAATGCGTAATCTGCAGGATGTCATTGATATGCGCCCTGGCAGTATTTATGCCTGCTTCGGCAGCAAAGAAGGGTTGTTTAAAGAAGCGCTACAGCATTACGCTGCGATGAGCTTGCAGCAACTGCAAGCATGTAAATCCGCCCCCTCACCTATTAACGCGCTGAAAGCGTTCATTAAAATAGCCGTGATTGAAAGCCAGCAAGTCGCACCCAGTGGCATGTGTATGCTAGCAAAAACCATCGCCGAACTGACTGATGCCAACGCAGATCTGCTGGCAGAAGCAAAGCGTTTACTGCGTGATGTAGAAGCCGAGTTCGCAGAAGTGATAAAAGCGGCGAAGGCACACAATGAGATCAGTGAGTCTGCAGATCCCGAACAGTTGGCGCGCTATATTCAGATCCAGTTGATGGGATTACGCACCTATGTGCGGGCGAACGATAGCAGTATTCCGATGGCTGAGCTGATCGACGAGATGTTTGCCAACGCTCCTTTTAACGCCTAAATCAGCTTTCGTAGCTTTCAAAATAAAGAGCTGATTAACAGTAGCAGCACGCATATTAGCGCCACCAGATAGCAGGCCCAAACCTTATTCTCGGCGATATGCAAAAGAACCATGTGATACTTTTCAGTTATGGAACGGTTGCGGCTAAACAAGATTTTCACTAATTCAACGCTAAAATCCTTAACTCCCTCATTGACCTTGGGATCCGTCTTTAAAACCATATTACGCACCACCCTTGAAGTCGTAGAACTTATTCAACGCCTGTTATTTGAAACTAAAGCCACCCTATTTCCCGATAAGAAAACACTATCAAGGAAGGCGCTCCCATGAAATATCAATGACTGTACCGACGGGTACCAGCGTTAGAAATTCATCCATTTCATCATTCGTTATCGCAATGCAGCCATTGGTCCAATTAAAACGTTGCGACAGCAAAGATAACCAGCCGAGTCGATTCCGCTGGCCATGAACCATGATCAAACCGCCCGGTGACACGCCCCTCTCCTTGGCCGTCTGTTTATCCAGCTCATTTGGGTAGCTAACATGCATGGCGCGATAAAAAGAGGAGTCTTCTTTGATGTAATCCAACTGGTAGCGACCTTCGGGAGTGCGTTCATCACCCTCTTGTTGTTTGTGCCCTTTTGGGTTGGCTCCGAGAGCCACATCAAACTCCCTGATGAGCCGAGAGCCATCAAACAGATACATTTTTCGCTCAGATTTCACAACCTGAACCAAGTCAACCTCGGCCAAAGCCGAAAAAGATATTGTGGTAAGCAGAAGAAAAGATAACACGAGTTTCATCAGATTAACTATCAGCGGAAGAGTTATCAGGAGCATACCCCCGATAACTTATAAGCAAAACCCCCGAAGTTTTGCCCAGTTAGCAAATCACAACCACTTAAGCTGAAAATGCCCGAAGCACTACAACTCAAACTGATTAATTACCGATTGAGCGATTAGCTTATAGCTGTCCGCACTATAACCGCCACTGGTCACCATCACTGTAGACTTTGACGCCTTTTGGCAAATATCGAGAACAAAAGCGTCACGCTCAAGAATACCGTCAAACGATACCGACAATTGACCTAATTTATCGCCAGCCAAAATGTCGGTACCAGCGTTGTAATAGATCAGATCAAAAGGTCCGAAGCGTTCAATAAATATTGCTAAGTGCTCTTTGAGCTGAGACAGATATTCCGCATCCGCGGTCTTGGAGGCGAGTTTTACTGGATAGTCGATTCGACCCTCTGCATATCTATCTCTTGGATAGATATCACTGTTATACATATCAAAAAATCGAACACGCTCATCCTCATAAAAAGCACGTTCAAAGCCATTACCTTGATGAGCGTCGAGATCAACTATTGCAATTCGGCTTTCAGCATGGAGCAAGCTTTGCTTAGTCATTAAATTGACCGCGACCGGTATATCCGAAAAAGCACAGAAGCCTTCTCCTTTGCTCTTGGACGCGTGATGAAAGCCACCAGCGAGAGAAACGGCAAAACCATTATCTAAAGCTAACTCCGTCGCCAAAATAGTCGCCTGAGTGGCATATCGCATTGGTTTTACGATCCCGTCCATCACCCAACTGGATGGCAACCACCTGACAATAGGGATCTCCACCACTTGTGCGATATAACGCTTGTCAGCAACCAAAGATAGATAGAAATCCGTATGGAAAGTACCTAAGGATGTGTCGGTAACCGGTGACGTCACCAAGTGAGAGAAGCCATCCAATTTCTCCCCTAATATACTAGTGATCTGCTCCCAAGCTTTGGAAAACTTGCGTCCGTCAAACGGATGCAGCTTCTCTAATCCACCGAGTGAGATATCTAGTTGATCACTATAAACAATATGAGGAGTCGCCATACCGACTACGCCTTATTAACTTCCTTGTTGATAGCGAAAGTGAGAGATTGTTGCACGATCACTAATTGAAACAACGGCAAAAAAAAAGAACAATTTTCAGCTAATTTAGTAGCAGCAAGTTCAGCCTACTGATGCTGCTCCGGCTCAATCATGGCGCTGTTTTCATTGGTGCTCATCCACACTTGGCCATCATCAATGCTGCACTGTAATTGCATGCTACGTTGCAGCAGTTCGCCCAGCGCCTGACTGGCCTCTTCAGGTAGGTAATGTACTTCGAGGTTTTTCAGCATCCCCAGCTTGTTTTTGTTTTCTGGCCACCACACCGAAAAAGCACTGCCGTAGGCATACAGAATCACTTTCTTAGCGCGGCGGCAGGCCTTTTTCAGCCGCTTTTCGTCAGGCAGCCCCAGTTCAATCCACAACTCGATCTCATCCGAAAGGCTTTTTAGCCACAGTTCAGGCTCATCGTCCACGCAAAGACCACGGGTAAACTGCAGTTCGTCACTGGCATTCAGCGCAAACGCCAGCAATCGCACCATGGTTCTTCGGGCGGTTTCTGACGGATGCTGCGCTATGGTGAGTGGGTAGTTTTGGTAATGGTGACGACCCATATCCGCCACCTCTAGGTTGGCTTTGTAGATCGTGGCTTTTAGTGCCATGGAGACTCCGGCATGAACGACTTGGCTGGGGAAATAAAGCGATAGGCTGGTATTGCTTGGTCGATCACTCGACCAAGCGTATGCCCTGCTCTTCTATCGTGATTTTTTTCTGCTTATAGAGAGAGCCGATGGTTTGCTTAAACACCCGCTTGCTGACACCAAACATACGTTTAATGGTCTCCGGCGAACTCTTGTCACTGGCGGCCAGATAACCACCCGCGTTCTTTAACCGTTCCAATACGTCGCCTTCAAGGCCACTCACCTGCGACTGACTCGACTTTTGTAGCATCAAGTCAATCTTGCCATCTTCTCGAACTTTGCGGACAAAGCCCTTAATCGTGCTGCCATAATGCAAGCGGCGAAACACCTCATTGGCGTAAATCACGCCCCAGTGGTTATGATTCACAATCGCTTTGTAGCCTAATTCCGTTTGATTGGCGATGGTCAATGTGACTTCCTGACCATGTTCATATTGGGCTGGCCAGCGGTCGAGGAAACGATCAACCTTGCTACTGGCGGCAATACGGTGGGTAATATCGTCGATAAAGATCCGCACCAGATAGCTCTTGCCCACTTCCATGGTTTCGCGCTGTTCAGAGAAAGGCACCAACAGATCTTTTTGCAGCCCCCAATCCAAAAACGCACCATGACGACCGGCGTCTACAACTTTCAAAAAAGCAAATTCATCCACCTGAGCTTTGGGCTTCTCGGTAGTTGCCACAGGTGCATCTTCGGAGTCGAGGTAGATAAAGACATTGACCTGATCACCTACTTTTATATCTCGCTCCAGATATTTCGCAGGCAGCAAAACTTCGCCCAAGGTGCGGGTTTCTAAGTACACGCCAAAATCAACGCGTTTAATCACTTTAAGGCGGTTATAACGGCCTAATTCATCACTCATGTTTTACTCAATAAAGAAAATTTAACTATTCCTGCACGGCCTGGATCGCTTGCATACGTGCATTCAGATCATATACCGAACGTTTATAGGCCACGTAATAACGATAGATATTACCGACATAGCGGACCGGCTCTCTGCCCACTTTGGCAGCTACCACCAGCTCAACGTTGTTAAACCAGCGATTCGGATTTAAGCCGCGCTGCTCAGCCTCTCGGCGCAAGCGATTAATACGTGTTGGCCCTGCGTTATATCCCGCCATTGTAAACAGTAGTTTCTCAAATGGCTCAATGTTTTCATCATCGAAGTAGTGATCTCTTAATCTAGCAAGGTACTTGGTGCCGGCATGGATGTTGTTTTGAGTACCGCTGATGTCAGGAAAGCCAATCGCTTTGGCGGTTCTAGGCAAGATCTGCATCACCCCGACGGCACCAGCCCCACTGCGCGCCTTGGTATTGAAATGGCTCTCTTGATAGGCGAAAGCAGCCAATAGCAACCAGTCGATCTCGTATTGCTCACCGTAGGTCTTAAAATACTTTGTTAGCCCGTGGATCCCGCGAAAAGGATCTCGCTCTTCTGCGGTTTTTACCCAGTTAGTATTACCGAAATAGCGCTTCAACAAAGTATTAGCGATCAGTGTCCCGACCCGATGGCTATGGGCAAACTCATCCAACACCGCTTTCAGCTTCGGACTATCTTGTCTGAATGCGAGTGCCACTTTCCCCCCCTCACGTACCGGGATATCGTCATGTACCTGCAGGCCTTTAAATACCCGACGCCACAGATCGAGTTTATGCTCGTCGGCCACCGTTGCAGGCAGAATGCCGTCGTTAACCAACTCCAATACATCTTCATCTTCCAGCCGGGGGTCAACCGGAACAATACGGATTAAGGGCATTCGGCGCTGCTCAAAATCACGGTTTAACGCCACCAGACTTTCGTAGTAACTGGAACTAAAACGGACATGGATCTCCCGACCTGACAGCTCATCAAGGGAAGTTAACGGCGGTTCACCGCTATGTGTGACAAACATCTCTCTGACACGGGAAGAGAACGGCAGAGAAAAATCGACGACCTGTTCCCTGTGCTCGGTAATGGTCAGATTGGCAAAAGCGATGTCGCCATAACCCTCCATCAAGAACGGGATCAACTGATCACGACGTACCGGGATAATGGTAAATTTAAGTAGTTGGGTCTTTTTCTTGCCCAGCTTCTTTTTGAAAAAAGCTTCCATCTCACGGATAGATTCAAACGTCAGACCGCGCTGGGTACCTTTATCGATATAGTACTGACCCAGCGAAAACGTGGTCAAAATGCGGATTTCGCCACGGGTTAGCAGTTCATCCAAATCACCACTACGTGCATCGGTTAGCTGCGGCCAGAGTTCCTTGAATGCATTATCGGCCAGCTCGGCGATATCAATCGGCTTAACTTCACTGAGGGGTAAAAGATCATCACCATCCATCGCCAGATCTGCCGAGGCACCGGCTTTTTCAGGGGAATCTGATGGCTCACAGCCATTGAGCAGCAAGAGTAAGGAAAGCAACGCTGTCGCGCGCCAGAGAATGCTTCTAACCGTCATACAACGCTTCTCTATATTGAGCCTAGTTGCTTATGCTAGGTGCTTGATATATTGCTTAGTTTGCACAGTCTAACGAGAAATAGCTTGTTGCATTGGTGAAAAACAGGGCGCTGGTCACGCCCTATTTAGAAGAAAACTAACGACCCGAGCGGTAGAGCGTCTTGATCAAGTGATAACCAAAAGGGGTTTTGATTGGACCATGAACTTCCAAAATAGCGCGCTTAAACACCACATCATCAAATGCCTTGACCATCTCACCGCGGCGGAATTCGCCCAAATCGCCTCCCTTTTTGCCCGATGGACAGAGTGAGTGCTTCTTCGCCAGCTTGGCAAAGTCGCCCCCTTTGGCAAGTTGTTGCTTAAGATCGGCAGCTTCTTTTTGGGTTTTGACAAGGATATGGACAGCGTGAGCAGATTGCATGGCTAATTTCCCAACGTAGATTTATTTAATAAGGCATCATGGCATTATCATAGCAGTACACCGTAAGCCACTAAACACTATAGGCTTTCCGTACTATTTATGTATTCATCTAAGCGCTCAAGTGCGTCTTCCCTACCCTGATTTATTTGATGTACAGCTTGTTGATAACGGTAACTGAACAGCTCGAACCAGAGCTGCATCAGCTGAGCATTATGGGGCTCACCGGCCGCCGCAAGCACTCTGGCAGCCACTTCGGCGGTCGCCAGCTGGTTACTGTGCGCCGCTTTTCTGATCTGGTAACCGGAGGCTTGCTCGGGACTGAACGATAGCAATGGATAGCCATCCAGATAGGGGCTTTTACGAAACATTTTGCATGCTTCGCGCCAACTACCATCCAACATAATAAACAGCGGGCGCTTCCCCTTCGCCAAGCTCGGCAACAGTTCATGCACTGGCCGTTCAGGTTCAGCATAATGGCCAGGAAAGACGACAAACGGTTGCCATTGCGGTTGCTGCAGCAAAGCAATCAATGCCGGATCAACTTCAGTGCGGCGCCACAAAAATGCGTGAGTGTCAGGCACAAGATCAGCGATCAAACGGGCGGTGTTACTCGGTTTAAGCACTTCATCGTCGTACATCAACAGCACAAAACTGGCATCAGAATCAGTATCGGGCAGCGAAGCACAGGTGCAGAAATCGGCGGCGAGGCGACAATAGTCACAACGCACCACACTGCAACCTCGACTGCGAAAAGGCCGCGAACTTAACGACTTCCGATAGTCATGCAATCGGTGAATTGCATGCTTCTTTCTGATGGCCTGTTTACTCAAAACGAACCTGATAACCGCTTAGCTAAACTTGGGCGGCATCATAGAGGTTTGATCTTCATCTTTCACCCATCGCTTATAAATAAGTACCATATTTGGTACCATTTCGCTCGCACACCAAAATGGAACTAGGCAGGAATGAGCCAAAACAAGGAACGAAACATGAAACAGCTCCTCATCCTCATCGCGCTGATTGGCGCAGGATTTTTTGGATATCAAAAATTAGAAGTTCAGCAAAACCAAGTATCAGACCCCTACTACGTAGAGTTAAGGATCTCCTTTCCCTTTGAAAGTACCAACCTTGTCGGATTCGGTTTGATGCACTCACTACAAGAATGCCAAGAGAGAAGCGGCGGTATCTGGAGAGATATCCTCTCTGGTGAAGCGGGCTCAGTTGAAGTGGCCATGAAATGTAAAAAGCAAATTCCAGAAAAATACAACAAACTGTTCAATAACGAACAATTTTCTGCCACTTACCTAAGTATGGAGCCAGGGAATGAACACGAACGCAGTGCCAGATTTGTTATATATGGTGTGTCATCCAGCGTAATGAAAGAAGCATGTATCGAGCTAATCAATCATTATAAAAAACAGTACCAAGGCAAAGTTCAATGTATTACAGGTACCGTCGGCTAATAATCGCGCTACTTCGTTCGCTTAGGGTCTTTTGGATAAAATCGCTCTGCTTGCTGTTCCTGACGCTCAAACTGCCGGGTGTTTTTATAGGGCAACTTCATATAACCCGCAGTACCGGTGCCTTTAATCAAAGGCACTGCGTCTATGATGGCTGCTAATAAGTCAGTAAAGTCGTCCGCTTTCTCCGGCTCAAGTAGCATGTAATAGCTATGTATTCGTAAATGTGTATCCAAGCTTTCAAAAATGATGCAGCCGGTGTGATGGATCTGATTAAGCTGCTCAACCGCTTCAATAATGGCGTCCGGCAGGGTTAACTGTTCATCAGGATCGCGGCCATCCTCAAAATAGGAGTGGCGATTGCGTTCATTCACTGGGGGGGCCGGTTGGATCTCAAAAGCTAAGCTGGTTCCTGGCAATGGCACAAATGGGTGGCTGGGGTGATTGCGATCAATATGCAGTGTATTTCTGGCGTTAAACATACAGCTTTTAAACGTGCCTTGATGACACAATGCCCGCGCTAACTTAACCATGGTATTGACGGCTGCATGGAACGCCCGCTGATAGCTCTCATCATATAGGTTCAAACTGGCATCAATCGCGACGCCCTCCTCATTCCAATGCAGAGCCAGCCCGCCCACTACCGGGTATTGTCCCAGCCGAGAAACCGCTGCGATAAAAGCTTTTTCAATCTCTCCCATCCCAACCAAGTAGTTTTTATAGTACTTCTCTAGCTGGACATCATCCATGTACATCAATTCACGATTATCACCGTCCGCCATCAAGAACGAACGACGGGAGCTGTATACGACAGTGTCGATGGCCTCATCGCTTTCACGCAGCCATACCGGTACTAATGGAGGCTCAATCAGCCACGTATCTGAAGCAAAATAGTGGCGCCGCATACGCTCCATATGCTGCAGAAGGTAATCACCCGCTTGACGCTTAAGTACCTCGTCATCGGCTAATAAGTTATCGAGCGTACGGGCAAACTCTTGCGGTAAACCTAAAGATGACGCAGGTATAGCACGATGGCCAAAGCGACAAGACTGCCCCGACGCCAGCGCATATAAGGTCGAAGCCACGCCCTGTTCATCAAAACGTGGGCTGGAGAGCGCACCGTTGAGCTGCTCCGCGCCAATAAAATAAACGTCACCCAACCGAGCATTGCTATGATTAACATCGCCAGACATCAATGATTTCACATCTGTCACCGCCTGCTGCCCATCAGACTCTAACTGGGCGAATACCGATGAGCCCCAGTCAATCAGGCTAATGGCTTCAGAATCACGATCAAACACAATATTAGAGGGCTTGATATCACCGTGCACCTGAGTTCGGGGGAGCTGCCGTAGTGCGTTTAAGATCTGTACCAGCTGTGCAGCGATCTGCAGCACCCAGCGTGCTGGCAAAGGTCCTAACTGCAGCGAGACCTTTTCCAAATCTTCACCAGGCGCACGCTGCATCATCAATATCGATTGCTTACCGACACGCTCAAACGCCAACATGCGAGGCACCTGAGGATGCACGACCTGCTGCTGCATGTAGGCTTCATCTTCCAATCTAGCCTGCACGCTTTCCGGTAAGGTGATACGCGAGAATTTAAACACTTTCTGCGCGCCATCACGGCTCGTGCCAGCAAAAACAAAGCCGTAAGCACCTTTACCGATCAAGCTTATCTGCTGATAGCCAAGCTGCTCCAGTTGCCGCATACACAGCTGCACCCACTGCTTGAGCTTACGGGCATCATTTTGACTGAGCAGATAGATAGACTGCTCTTCAGCGATATAAAAATGTTTAAGGGCGAATTCAGCCATCGCCGCTCACTGCTGCAGGGGATCCCTTTTCCAGCTTAGATTACCTCAAGTTAATCAACAAATTACTGGGCTGCTGTAGTAACTGAATGAAACGGTTACTGAACTTGGCCATGGTTGCACCATCGATAATCCGGTGATCTGCTGACCAACTGATATCAGCGATCTGCCGCGCCACCACCTTATCATTGGCATCAAACCTCGGCAGGCGTTGAATGCGTCCCACAGCGAGGATCGCAGACTCCGGATAATTGATGATAGGTGTTGCCGTCGTACCTCCGATGGCACCAACATTCGACACCGTAAAGGTACTGCCACTGAGCTGAGCGCGCGATAGCTTACCCGCTCTGGCATCGGCCAATAATTCACTTAATTGATGAGCCAAAGACAATACGGAAGAGTCTTCTACATGACGCAGCACAGGCACCAATAGGCCCTGCGGCGTATCCACGGCCACCCCTATATGGTGGTGGTGAAAGAACTCTATTTCTTGCGGCTCTTCATGTAAGTGACTATTTAGGATAGGGAATTCCGCCAGCGCCACCGACAACGCCTTTATCATAAATGGCATCAGGGTTAGCTTGGGCTGCTCAATCTCCGCCGCCAACGCTCGCTTCATCGCAGTGAGTTCGGTCAAATCAATCTGATCACTCATAGTGAAATGGGCAATGGTGGTGACCGATAAACTCATCTGCTTAGCCATCGCTGCCTGCACCCCACGCAGAGGCTCTTTGTGGCTGCTCTCGCCTTGGCCAGTGACCCGCGCCACTTGCCCCGGCAGTGCCGAAACTGAACTGTTACCACTAAATGCAAACAGATCCTCTTTATATACCCGTCCTTTCTCTCCGGAGCCTGGCACCTCTGCAATATTAACCCCTAACTCTCTTGCCATTCTCCTCACCGCTGGGCTGGCAACCGCTTTACCGCTCTGAGTATCAGAAACCTCAATCAGCGCGCCTGCCTCTGGTGTCTCAACTACCTTTTCAGCCACTTCGGTCGCTATCGCTTCAACTGCATTGGCAACCGAATCAGCAACAACGGCTTGCTCTATTTCGATGGCAAATAGCGGGGCACCAACACGAGCCAGTTCACCCACTTTGTAATACAGCTTACTGATGCTGCCGGGGTGCACCGCAGGGATCTGCACCAGCGCCTTGTCGGTCATGACATCGGCTATGGGCTGATCTTCGACCACCAAATCGCCCTCTTTCACCAGCCATTCCACCAGCTCACACTCAACGATCCCTTCCCCCAGATCCGGTAACATAAACTCTTTAAACATCGTCTTTCCTCAATCCTTAAATCCATTCATTCTTATTGTTATTGGTTGTCAGATTTAGAAGCGGACAGCCTGCTTAATCGCTTCAAAGGTTTTTAAATGGTCTGGCATATATTCAGCTTCATGAACCAGAGGAAAAGGCGTATCCAAACCGGTGACACGGGTGATCGGCGACTCCAGATGCAGAAAACAGCGCTCCTGCACGGTCGCCACAATCTCAGCGCCAAAACCTGAGGTCCGCGGAGCCTCATGATTCACCACCAAGCGACCCGTTTTTATGACGGAGTCGCAAACAGTATCTGCGTCCCACGGCTGCAAGCTGCGCAGGTCGATAATTTCGCAACTAATACCTTCGGCTTGCGCCAATTCTGCGGCTTTTTCTATTGCTTCCATCTGCGCGCCCCAAGCCAGCAAGGTCACATCGGAGCCCTCCCGCACCAACTCGGCTTTACCTAACGGCAGCTCATAATCGCCTTCCGGCACTTCCCCCACCGATGCCCGATAGATCCGTTTCGGCTCTAAAAACAACACTGGGTTGGGATCTCGGATCGCTGCCAGCAGCAGGCCTTTCGCCTGATAAGGGTTTCGCGGCACCACCACTTTCAACCCCGGCGTGTGGGTAAAATAGGCTTCCGGTGATTGCGAGTGATACAAACCACCGGCAATACCACCACCATAAGGGGTACGGATCGTTAGGCCACCAACATTAAACTCGTTGCCGGAACGATAGCGGAACTTCGCCGACTCATTCACTATCTGATCAAAAGCAGGGAAAATGTAATCGCCGAACTGGATCTCGGCGACAGCCACGCTGCCTTGCGCCGCCAAACCATTAGCAAAGCCAATGATCCCCTGCTCGCACAGCGGCGTGTTAAAGCAACGCTCCCGGCCATATTTCTCCTGTAAACCACTGGTGGCACGAAATACCCCACCGAAGTGGCCCACATCCTCGCCAAAACAGATCATTTTCGACTGACTCGCCATCGCCAGATCCAAGGCGTTATTAACTGCTTGCAGCAGGTTCATCTGCATCGTTATGCTCTCCCTGCTGTTCTTGGATAATGCTCTGGATAACGCTTCAGGTGCTGCTCAAGATCCTCTTGCTGACGTCGCAATTCGACACTGGGGGTATCGTAAACATCCGTCACTAGTTCCCGCAGTTTCGGTTTTGGGATCTTCTCCGCCACTTTCATCGCCGCTAACATTTCAGCGCGCAGAGATTCATCTAACGCCTTATCCTCTGCTTCGCTCCACCATTGCTGGCGGTATAGCCAGGCACGCAGACGAACTAGCGGGTCATACTCACGCCACTTTTGTTCTTCATCTTTCGAGCGATACCCAGACGGGTCGTCAGAAGTGGAGTGAGCGCCCAGGCGATAACTCATCGCCTCGATTAACACCGGAGCGCAATGTTCTATGGCGTAGGCACGGGCTTTTTGCGTTGCAAGATAAACCGCTAAGGCATCATTACCATCAACACGTATAGTCTGCAGGCCATAACCGACACCTCGAGCGGCGATGCCGTCACCGGCGTATTGTTCTTCCGCTGGCGTCGAGATGGCATAGCCATTATTACGACAAAAGAAGATCACTGGCGCTCGCAATACGGCAGCAAAATTTAGCGCCGCATGAAAGTCGCCCTCAGAAGCAGCTCCCTCACCGAAGTAGCAAAGAGTGACATGTTCACCAGCAGCCAGCTTTTGGCCATACGCGTAGCCAACCGCTTGCGGGATCTGCGTGGCCAGCGGCGATGATACCGTCATGTAGTGCAACGCTTTGCAGCCATAATGCACAGGCATCTGCCGCCCCTTCCCAAGATCCAATTCGTTGCTGAACAGTTGATTCATGAACTGCTCACTGCTGAACCCACGCAAAGCCAACGCCCCCTGCTCACGATACTGCGCCATCAACATGTCCTGATCAGATAACGCGGCGGCGCTGGCAACGCTAGCGGCTTCCTCACCTGTAGACGTGAGATAGAAACTGATCCGTCCCTGCCGCTGAGCCGCCACCATGCGCTCATCTAATACACGGGTGAACAACATGGCTTGATAGATCCTTAATGCCACCGTCTGCTCCACCACGGAGAGATCCGCCCCACAACAGGCAGTACCATCTTGCGCCAGCACACTGAACATAGGTATCGCTAACGATTCTTGAGCGACAAACGCAAATTCACTGGTGCGCGCGGCCGTTGTATATCCTGCCTCGGTCATTCCACCTCCACGGTTGCTTGGTGAGTGCGCCACTCACTTAACAGCAAAAGTTTACCTTTACGTAAATGTAAGGTATCAGCGCGAGGTGTCATGTAACCAGGGCCGGATAGCAGGACGCTGTGTTGTAAGGTGCGATTTACAAGCTGTATGAGATAGCGGCCAGCGACTAATGATGGGATAGACCGCACCATAAAAAACTGTTAATGCGTTAGATTAAAAAAGCATCAGTTTTTTACACTTTTTATTAGCCGCTACTTGGCTGATG
This sequence comes from Corallincola holothuriorum, assembly GCF_003336225.1. Classification (NCBI taxonomy): domain Bacteria; kingdom Pseudomonadati; phylum Pseudomonadota; class Gammaproteobacteria; order Alteromonadales; family Psychromonadaceae; genus Corallincola; species Corallincola holothuriorum. The sequence goes on along the minus strand of NZ_QPID01000004.1, from coordinate 199,150 downwards.
AACCATACTGGGGGTAGAAAAAAAACAGGGCTGGGACGCCTATGAACATTGTATCTGGTGACTTTACCGGTCTGGCGAGTCACATGTCGAACCGAAACATGCCAAAAGAATCCACTGCCATCGAGGTGAGTGATGGATTTTTATGCCACCGTCGTATTCGTATTCCTGAAGACATTTGCCATCTGAGCCTCATCAGCAGAGATGAGCGCCGCACTCACCGACAAATAATGATGAGCTTGGTATTGGCTCTCACCGTCATGGGGATCCCGTTGGCTATCTATTTGGCGATTTTTCAAAAACAGGTCACCGTTGCCGCAGAGATCAAAACCCTACGTGGTGAACAGTTTGTGATTTTAGCTGATGGCGATGAATGGCTGCATTTAGCGGGTTGCTGCAAAGAGCACAAACAGACGACTCAAACTAAGCCAGTCAAGTCATCCCATGATTCTGCGCTGAGCCATTAGTAAACCGCCCTACGTAAGGCAAATAAAACATAAGGCAAATAAAACGCCGCTGGTGCAGCGGCGTTTGGTCTTACCCTTTCTCTTAGCTAGAACGGCGATTAAGACAGCTCAATAATGTTCGCCATTATCATAGTAAGCTTCGGCTGATAGCACTTGAAAAAACACCGCGATATCTTGCGTTTCCCCCTGATCACGTAGCGCTTGCGTAACTAGATGGGCAAACTGATCCTGTACCGTCTGTGGTCGAGGAAACCAAAGCACCTCCACCATTGGCTCAGGAGAAACCTTGTCACCATCAAATATAAAACTCGACGACACGCACTCCAATGTGAAATGGTCACGGCCACTGCCAAGTAGCTGCGAAAGATCATCGACCAAAGCTTGACTCATATTCTGAATAGCTTGCTCACTCACGCCACGAAACCTTAGATGGGGCATGCACAACTCCTCTTGTGTTCAAATCGGTAAAAAAACCACTATCCCAATAGGGATATATCAGTGAAGCCTTCTGAGCGAGCGTGGTGCAACTGGCTCATTCTGGTTCAGTTCTGGATAATTATTAATCGACTTATTGTCACACTTTTCCTGCGGACATCGATCTGGATCTGATGATAACTGCAAAGTATATATTAAAGGCATGTGGCATACGTTATGCATTGGCTTGCCTGTACTTCACTAATTCACCAAGGAATGGTTGATGCAAAAATCAGCAGGAGCCGCCGTTATGCCAAACACAGCCGTTAATTACTCCCTAAGCCCGTCGGCTTATCAAGCTGACCCATGGCATCAGCTCCATCCGGAGCACTTTTTTCCTTGGTACCAACCTTTTGTCCATGTCGCCAGCGGTGAAATAGCGGGCTACGAAGCATTAGCGCGCACTAAAAACAGAGATGGCAAGATGATCAGTGCCGGGCCGCTATTTAGCGATCCAACGGTAAGCTTCCCCAATAAACTAACGATCGACCGCTATCTTCGGCAACAAGCGTTAACCCTGTTTGCGCAGCAGTCAGACGCCGGATTTATCACCCTCAATATCTCTCCCGAATGGTTGCAACATCTGTCTAGCCAGCACACCAGTATGACCGTCGCCATGGTCGAAAAGCTAGGTATTGACCCATCCCGTGTGATTATTGAAATAACAGAGCAAGGGGGAGATATTGAAGCGTTAAAACGGTTGGTAAAATCCTACCATCAGGCAGGAATGAAGATCGCTATCGATGATTTTGGCGCTGGGGCATCACAGGTTGATCGCATCATCGAACTGCAACCTGACATCATTAAATTAGATATGCAGTTATTCAAACAGGCCGCTAAAGGCGGTGCCCATGCCGACGTTGCTCTCTCTGTCACCACACTGGCTCAACGCGCTGGCAGTCGCATCGTTTGCGAAGGGGTAGAAACCGAGGATGAGTTCCATTTTGGCTTAGAATGTGGTGCTCACTATATGCAAGGCTGGTTATTTCAACCTGCCGCGCCGGGTTTGCTAGCCAAGCAGAGCTGCCACGAACAGATGTCGACGCTGCGTAAAACATATCTTTCCCGCAAAACGATCCGACTGTCGGATACGATGATGCATAACATTGAAGTGAAAGATGCTGTCTATCGCCTGCGCAGTAGTGTGATGGCAAATCGCCCTACCACTATCGATGCCGAACGCCTTCGCGCACTGGGCGTAGCGCGCTACTACCTTTGTGATTCAGGGGGGACTCAACGCTCAGCAAATTTTGAAGTCACAGCATCAGGTATTGAAACCTGCAACGAGTGTATTGGCTATAACTGGAGTCATCGCCCCTACTTCCCTACGCTGATCGCCCTGCAGCGAATAAAGCAACAACGCATGGTCGTATCGCCCATCTATCGCGACACAAATAGCCTCAAACTCTGTAAGACCTTTGGAATATTTATTACCCCCAACGAAATATTGCTGGTGGATGTGCATGTTGATGACCATACCCTGTTTGCAGAGAATGCCAGATACAAGGCAGGTTTTTAACACAAGTAACAGACAGGAACAGGTTTGCGATTTTTCTGTCACCTTAGATGACCGCACCTTTGTGCCCAATGCTCTCCGGATCGAAGGCCGCCGTTAACTGAGTGCTTGTTAGCCAAAGGGATCGTAAGGCAGACTCCTTTGGCGTGCAACTAACAACGTCCCTCACACTCTTTATTATTGGTGAAAACAACGAGGCAGGATTCTCCTGCTACGCTGAACTGATATTACTCAGTAAGTGGTTTTTCGATGAAGCCAGCATTTCAGGATCTTATCCCGCACAATCACTGTTTTGGTTGCGGTCCGCAAAACAGCGAAGGGCTAAAGCTAAAAAGCTATTGGCGTGACGATGGCAGCAGCGAATGCGTTTACCTCCCCCAACCACATCAATGTGCTGGCCCAACAGGCTTTGTTAATGGCGGCATCATTGCCACCCTCATTGACTGCCATTGCATCTGCACAGCGATGGCTCACGCTTATGCATTAGCTGGCAGAGAAATAGGCCAAGGACAACCGATCTGGTACGTTACCGGAGAGCTCAACATTCAGTATTTAGCGCCAACACCGATAGACGAAGCGATCAAATTAGTCGCCAAAGTTGAAAACGTGTCAGGGAAAAAGATGACCCTTAGCTGCGAACTTATGAATGTAACTGAGGCACCGAGTACGCCGTATGCTCGCGCAACTATAATGGCAATACAGGTTCCATCAAACTGGCTAAAACATGCAGATATTCCTGCAATGTGTGAGAAGTCATAACCTAAACAGAACAGGGAGAGCGGGCACAATGGAGCGACATGCGTAAACTTACCTTACTTCTTCTATCACTGACCGTGAGTGTTGCCATTGCAGATCCCTTGACGGTGTCAGTGCTACTGACACCAAATCAGCGGTCAGCTTATGAAACAGTATTTGCTGACTTTAGCAAAGAAACAGGAATAGCAGTCAAGGCCGTGTTAAAAAAAGACGTGGCATACAAATACATGCTCACTCAATGGCTGTTCGCCGGGAAAGACACACCAGACATACTCCACTGGCAAGCATCCGAAAGGCTTTATTTCTTCAGTCGCCAAGGTGTGCTTCATCCATTAACCGAGTTGTGGAACGCAGAGGGTTTAGATAGCCAATTCAGCAAGGTAAAACACGCCGTGGAGGACAAAGGCGAAGTTTATGCGTTGCCGATTTCCTACTATCACTGGGGGATCTATTACAATAAGTCGTTGCTAGAACGCTATGGCCCTCCCCCTGAAACCTGGGAGCAGTTCATCGAAACCTGCGCCCGCATTAAGCGCGACGGTATCACCCCTTTAGCTATCGGAACCAAGCATCAGTGGCCTGCGGCGGCTTGGTTTGACTATATCAATTTGCGAGTGAATGGCTTGGCCTTTCACCAACAGCTACTAAACGGCAAGATCTCATTTCGGGATAAGCGAGTTATTGCCGTCTTTGAGTACTGGAAGCAACTGATTGATGCCGATCTATATAACCCTGCTACGAGTGATTTCGACTGGGACGAAGTCGTTCCCCTCCTCTATCATCAACAGGCCGCATTTACGCTCATAGGTAACTTTGTCGCGCCAAAGTGGCCGCAACATATCATTGATAATATTGGTTTTATGCCCTTCCCCAAGATAGCCAGCATCGCTAGAGCAGAAGAAGCGCCGATGGAAGTATTTATGATCGCAGCGAACACTGACCAACGACAGAATGCAGAGGCATTTATTCGTTACATGGCAAGGCCAGAAGTACAGTCAAAACTTAATGGCGAGCTAGGCTACTTGTCACCCAATAGCAACAGCATTCACAGTGACGATCGCTTCATTCAGGCTGGCGCCGAGCTATTAAAAAGTGCGTCTGGGATTTCACAGTATTTTGACCGGGATACCAAGCATAACTTTGAAGTATTAGCGATTCCGCTACTTGCCGAGTTTTTGCAACACGGGGATATCGCGAGAGTCACCATCGAGCTAGAGCAAGTGCGCAAGCTTAGCTTTCCGCAACAGCCACAAAGTAGCACTCAGTAACACGGCCATCACCTTTGTCGCACAAGCAGCAAAACCAATCTTAGAAATGTGAACTGGTCAGCTTGCCTGCTGATCCGATACCCGCCCAACACAGGTATACTCAGCAAAAACGTGGTCGGAGAAGAATATCGTGGCAATCATCCCTAAAAACTATGCTCAGCAAGAGCAAGGCTACCGAGATAAAGCGTTAAAGCTGTTCCCGTGGGTCTGTGGCCGCTGCGCACGTGAATTTCAATACTCTAACCTGCGTGAATTGACCGTGCATCATGTCGATCACGACCACACCAATAACCCCAGCGATGGCTCAAATTGGGAGCTGTTGTGCTTGTTCTGCCACGATCATGAACACGAGAAGTACACCGAAGCCGACACCTACGGTACCCGCGTGCAAGCCGGCGAAGATCTGCAAGAAAAAAGCGCGACCCACAACCCATTCGCCAACCTAAAAGATATGCTGAAGAAATAGTTCAACTTTTTCAGCATTGAAATGAAAACGAGATAGTTAAAGATGAAATCGTTTCACTGGGACCAGCATTTTGTCACTCACGTTCCTGAAGTAGACACGCAGCATTACCAGTTGGTCGAAACAATCAACCAGTTTGGCAATTTGTTAACTGATGATGTCATCGATATTGAGGATGTTGACAAGCTATACAATCAACTTTCTAGCTACGCCATTGAGCACTTTCAATCTGAAGAGTCGCTGATGCAGGAAGCAAAGCTTATTCCTGAATACATAGCCCACCATCACTTGGTTCATGGCCAGTTTCTCAACGAAGTCAACGCTATTTACACCGAAGTCACTCAAGACAACATCCAAGAAGCAGAGCGCCTGCTGCAGTTTCTCATTCATTGGCTGGCCTACCACATACTTGGCGAAGACCAATTTATGGCCAGACAGATGAAAGCCATAGAGGGGGGCTTAGCGCCCCAGCAAGCTTATGAGCAACTTAAAAGAGAAAAAAATAGTGAAACCGCGCCGCTGCTAAAAGCACTCGACGGCCTATTTGAGCAGGTATCGTTGCGAAACCGAGAGTTAAAACAGCTAAATGACTCGCTGGAAGAGAAAGTGGCGCAACGAACAGAAGAGCTCCATCAGGCCAACCGGCACCTAGAAGAGCTATCGTTAACAGATACCTTGACTGGCTTGCCTAACCGTCGTCACGCCATGGGCTTTCTCGCGCAAAGCTGGCAGCATGCCATAGAACATGATACTCCGTTGGTATGCATCATGATTGATGCTGACCACTTTAAAGCGATCAATGACACCTGTGGCCACGATGCTGGTGACAAGGTTTTAAAAGCTCTGGCTACCACACTGAAACAATCATTTCGCAATGATGACCTGGTGTGCCGTCTCGGTGGTGATGAGTTCTTCGTTATCTGCCCTAATACAGATCATCAGGGCGGAATGAATATCGCCGAAATCGTCTGTCAAACTGTGTCTGAGTTGCGAGTTTCTACAGGCAGTTCACCTTGGCATGGCAGCATCAGTGTTGGCGTGGCATCACGAACAACAAAAACTGACAGCTACGAAGCGCTAATAAAACTGGCTGACCAAGGCGTGTATGCGGCAAAAAGCGCAGGAAAAGGCTGCGTGCGGACGGCAAATTAACCGTTCCCCCACAGCAACATCATAGTTACAGCTTGTATCTCATAACAACGACAATAAAAGAGCCCAACTCATCTGGGCTCTTTCTAAACCAGCACCGCCAAGGTCATTTCATTCTCGGTAACTTGCCTTCATATAACAGCAAATAGACAGCCGGAATAACAAAAAGTGACAACAGCGGCGCAGTGATCATGCCGCCAATCATTGGCGCTGCGATCTTCTGCATTACGTCATTCCCTGCCCCAGCGCCCCACATAATCGGCAACAAGCCAAAAAAGATAGTAGCCACCGTCATCGCCTTCGGCCTGATCCTCATCACCGCGCCTTCCATCAAAGCGTTTACCAAATCTTGCTTACAGTTGAACGCCCCTCGCTGACGATGAGCTTTGATGCTGTTGTTCAAGTAAACCTGCATCACAACGCCAAACTCCGCCGCCACCCCTGCCAAAGCGATCATTCCCACGGCAACAGCCACCGACAAGTTGTAGTCCAGGTAGTGCAAAAACCAAGCACTGCCCACCAGCGCAAAAGGCAAGCTCAACATGATCACCGACGCTTGAGTCATCGAATTAAACGTCATCATCAGGAGCAGAAAAATCACCGCCAACGCCATCGGGATCACCAGCGTCATTCTCGCTTCAACACGCTGCATATACTCATATTGACCAGCGAAACTAATGCTGTATCGCGCGGGTAGGAGTAACTGCTCATTAAGTCGCTCTCGGGCGTGCTTTATGTAATCCCCGATCGACATATCTTGAATATCAACAAAAACCCAACTGATCAGGCGGCCATTCTCACTGGTAAGCATGGGCGGGCCATCGCTGAGAGAGATATCAGCCAGATTCATCAACGGCACATATTTCCCAGTTTTGGTCATCACCGGCAAACGCCGCACGTTTTCGATATTGTCTCTAAGCGCGCGTGGATAGCGGATATTAATCGGATAACGCTCTTGCCCTTGTACCGACTCAGCCACCGTCATACCGCCGATCGCCATCTTTACCACATCCTGAATATCGGCCAGGGTCATGCCGTAACGAGCTGCGGCATGCAGATCCGGTTCAATATCGATATAGCGGCCACCACCGCTGCGCTGGGCAAATGCCGACAGGGTACCGGGCATGGCTGCTAACAAAGCTTCCACTTGCTCACCGATCTCCTCCAGTTGTGCCACATTGTCGCCGGAAATCTTGATCCCTACCGGCGTTCTAACGCCCGTCGACAACATATCGATACGGGTTTTAATTGGCTGTACCCAGGCATTGGTGATCCCCGGTACCTTCACTGTTTGCTGTAATTGCTCAATCACCCCTTCGATAGTGATTCCTTCACGCCATTCGTCGCGAGGTTTAAGCATGATGGTGGTTTCCAACATGGTTAACGGTGCCGGATCGGTGGCGGTATCTGCCCGCCCCACTTTGCCAAATACTCTGGCCACTTCAGGCACGGTTTTAATCAACCTATCTGTTTGTTGCAGCAACTCAGCCGCTTTCCCAGCACTCAGCGATGGCAATGTTGTTGGCATATACAAGAGATCGCCCTCAGCCAACTCCGGCATAAATTCCGACCCCATTTTATTGAGCGGATACCAAGCGCTGGCAAGCGCCAGCAGCGCCAAAAACAGGGTGATTTTTGGGCACCGCAGCACCGCCTTAAGCAAGGGTCGATAACCAGCAATCAACAGGCGACTCAGTGGATTCTTGCTCTCTGGCGGGATCTTGCCACGAACGAAATAACCCATAAGAACCGGGATCAGGGTGATCGCCAAGACAGCAGAGGCCGCCATAGCAAAGGTTTTAGTAAACGCCAAGGGATGAAACAAGCGTCCCTCTTGCGCTTCCAATGCAAACACCGGAATAAAACTGAGGGTAATGATCAGCAGGCTGAAAAACAGCGCGGGTCCCACTTCGACAGACGCCTCTCTGATCAATTGCCAGTGGGCTTCACCTGAAGGCGGCTTGCCATGCTTAGTGTGGTAATGCTCCAGGTGTTTGTGGGCGTTTTCCACCATCACAATGGCAGCATCAACCACAGCACCGATGGCGATGGCGATGCCCCCTAGGCTCATGATATTGGCATTTACCCCCATCCAACCCATGATGATGAAACTGATAAGTATCGACAGCGGCAAGGTGATCACCGCCACCAACGTCGAACGAGCATGCAACAGGAACAGCAGGCATACCAAGGCCACCACCAGCATCTCTTCGAACACTTTGCTTTTCAGGTTATCCACCGAATCAAGGATCAACTGCGACCGATCATAGGTATCCACTACCTCCACACCAGGGGGTAAACCCGGTGCCAGCTCCGCCAGTTTCGCTTTTACCCGTGCAATGGTATCCAGCGCATTTTCGCCATAACGCATCACCACAATGCCGCCAACCACTTCGCCTTTGCCATCCAACTCAGCGATACCACGCCGCGCTGCTGGGCCAATACGAATATCAGCGACATCTTTCATCAGCACAGGACTGCCGGTGTCGGACAGGATCCCCAAAGGGATCTCGGCAAAGTCATCAAGGGTTTGCCGATAGCCGTCAGAACGCACCATGTATTCAGCTTCCGCCATCTCCAGCACCGAGCCACCCACCGACGCATTCGCACTTTGCAGCGCAGCATTTACCGATTGCAGATCCAATTGATAAAGCGCCAGCTTATGAGGATCGACCACGATCTGATAGGCTCGCTCCATCCCGCCAATGGTCGCTACCTCCGACACCCCAGCCACGCTTTGCAGTTCTAGTTTCAGGTACCAATCCTGTAACGACCGCAACTGCGCCAAGTCGTGACTGCCACTGCGATCGACCAGCGCATATTGGTATACCCACCCAACACCAGAGGCATCCGGCCCTAACTGCGGTGTAATCCCCGCAGGCAAGCGCCCCTGCATCTGTGAGAGATACTCCAGCACACGGCTTCGAGCCCAGTAGATATCTGTGCCATCTTCAAAAATCACATAGACATAGGAATCGCCAAACATAGAAAAACCACGCACCGTTCGCGCTCCCGGCACAGCCAACATGGCGGAGGAAAGCGGATAGGTGATTTGATCTTCAACCAATTCTGGCGGTTGCCCAGGATAGGAAGTTTTAATGATCACCTGCACATCAGACAGGTCAGGCAGTGCATCCAACGGCGTGGTGCGCATCGATTGGTAACCAAACAGCGCCACAATGATTGTCACCACCAATACCATGGTACGTTGGCGCAGCGATGCGCTAATGATTTTATCTAGCATCTTCGCGCCCCCTAGTGACCATGGCCAGCATGGGGGTCGGCCGCTGTTTGCCCAGCATTGCTGCCGCTCAAACGCTGCAGACTGCCCTGAATACTGGCTTCGGAGTCAAGTAGGAATTGCCCGGAAACAACAACACGATCTCCTGCTTGAAGCCCCTCCAGAACCTCGGCCCGTCCCTGACTGATCATGCCGAGTTTTACCGTCACCGAAGCAAAGCTATTGTCATCTCGCTGCACCACCACGCGATTCTCTCGCCCAGTCATGATCAACGCTTCGGTTGGCACGGTTAACAACTGGCGTTTCGGCCCACCAAATAGCTCAACATCGACTAATGTGCCCGGCCGCAACTTCTGCTCAGGATTATCCAACACCACGCGCACCCGCATCGCGCGGGTGGTGGCGTCTAATTCTGGATAGATGTAATCAATATGCCCTTCAATATCGAATAAGCCTTGTGCCGATGCCGTGACCTCCGCTGGCCGCCCCACTTCCAGCCAGCTCTGCTCATTCTCGAACACATCTGCCAACACCCATACCCGTGACAGATCCACCAGCTCCATCAGTGTACTGCCGGGTTCTACAAACATCCCCTCACGCAGTTCGAGCTTGCTCACCATCCCCTCGTATGGCGCATAAAACGGCACACGATAAAAACTCTTGCCGCGCTTCTCTAACTGTTTAATCGTCTTATCCGAGATCCCCAATAGTTCAAGACGTAATCTAGCCCGTCGCAACAGGTCGGCGCCATTTCGACCTTTTTCGCTCAGCACGTTACGCGCTAGCAGGTAGTCATCTTGCGCATTCACCAGTTCCGGCGAATAGATATCAAACAGCTTCTGACCTTTTTTAACATAGTCCCCTTCGCTGACCACACTGACCGACTCCACCCAGCCGGTCATGCGCGGGTGAATATGGTGGATCGCATCCTGGTCATACTCTACGGAGCCGAGTGCCCGCACATAGCGCCATAAGGTATCATCGGCGGTCACAGCTTCTGTCCGCAGCCCCAGCGCCTGCTGCATACCACCAGCCACATTCACCGAAACCTCTTGAGCGGCCGCCCCCACTTCCACGGGTTCCAGCGACATACCACAGATCGGACAGTGCCCCTGTTCATCCTGCACAATCTGTGGATGCATCGGACACACATATTTAATCGCGGGGCTAGCACTCCCCAAGGGCGCAATCGCAATAGGGTCCAGAGGGCCATCATGCTGCATCTGGGCGTGGCCCGTATGGTCACCGTCGAGACCCGGCAATGTCGGCTCTACATGGCTAGGGCTATCGAGGGAAAACAGTCTATCGAACGTATGCGGGACATACAGATAGGCAGTGGCAGCCGCACCGACTAACACAAAACCAAAAATGGCTAACAGGATCTTAATATTCATCACTCACTCCAAAAAACATCGCAATAGGCGGTGGGCTATCTGCTGATAGACCGAATTTAGAGTGAAAGAGTTAATTACGCAGGCGTTGAACCTGCAGATAGAGCGGTGGATACCCGCCAGGAGGGTCAGGCTTGAGGTATTGAGAAAATAGTGAGAGCGACGGAGACAATCGCTTAAACAACCGCGTCATTGCCCACACTAACCCCGCCACAGCCAGCAGTAACAGAACGCTGGTGACCCACTTAACCAAACTATGATCAGCTTCGTTCTGACCACAACAATCGTGTTCAGCATGGCTCTGCGCCGTGTCGGACATACTGTGTCCAGCATGCTCACCTACGAAGGCGAGCGGCTCGGAATGATGCTGAGGGCCAGCGTTGATAGAGGCGTGTGACGTGTGCGCCGCCAACGCGGAGGTTGGCAACGCCATGCTACCCAAATGACTACACACCAGCAAAATGCAAAACAACAAGCTGCCAAGCGCAAAGTACGCAGACAATTTTGCCGTGCTGTAGAGGCGTAGCAGTGACATAAGTAGGTGGCACCATGATGATAACAAGGCTAATTATAGACCTTGGAGTAACGCAAGGGTCAACGGATAAATAGCAAAACTGTGCAACAACAAATTGAAACCATGGGCAAAATCCCATAGCGTGACCATCAATTAGTTTTACCTATCAGTTCAAGAGACTCAGTATTTGTAGCATGGACAACAACGCCCCCTATCATTCGCAGCCCAAGGTAGATGCTTTGCCCGTAACTCTGAGCGCCAAACTGCTTGGTGATGAATCCCCCCGTTTTTGGTTGCGTTGCGTGGTTGCGGTGCTGATGTTTATCTATTTCGAGATGGGCTATTCCTGGGCTAAACGGCACGGAGCAGACACCACCATTTATGATGCAGCCACCGCATTGGATGCTTGGTTGCCACAACTGCCCGTCTTTATCATCTTTTATATGCTCGGGTATCTGTTTGTTTTTTCACCCTGTTTTACCCTAAAACGAAAACAGGAATTTTATTGGGGAACCTGCTGTTTCTTTCTTATTCTCACCTTCAGTTTTCTAATATTTAAACTGTTCCCCGTCGCCATGGACAAGAGCATCGCCATGGGCACGGATGGCTTCTCAACACTGACCCGCTTCCAGCAGGAGAACGACACCCTCTTTAACAACTTCCCCAGCCTGCATGTCTCATTAAACCTGTTCGCATTTCTGATATTTGCCCGTCACCACAAAAACTGGTTCTGGCAAATATTGCCGATCCCCTGTTTGATCATCGCCTCAACCGTGTTAGTGAAACAGCATCTGGTGGCCGATATGATTGGCGGGATTGTCGTCGCACTGTTGGCCTATCGCTTGTTTGTCTGGCTGGTGACGCGTCAACGCTTGCCCCGCTTTTTGCCAGCGTGGTTGCCTTTCACTTTGGTCATTGCCACCGTCACCGCCGTTATCGCATACAACCATCAGCGGCTGGCTAAAATTGGCCGCATTGTTGAAAAATTTACCGAACAAACCCTAACCAGTATTCCGCCCTGGATAGGTATCGCGCTACTGTTCATTGGCCTAGGATGGTGGTGGGGAGTGAAGGTATGGCAGCAAAAACGTCACAACCAAGTTTGATGGCTATACGTTGCTTAGCCGTTGAACTATTTCATCTTGCTCAACGTCATTAAACATAGAAAGCGGGACAAAGTGGATAACGTCACCAGTGCACTCAACAGACACACCATTGATGTGGCCTCTTTGCTCTTTGGCAACACGCACAATTGAAGATAGTTCGATGTTATTCATGACCATACCGCTGCGAGCTACCGTAACCATGCCATCGCTAAAACGGATACTGACGGCGTCAGCACTAGCAAGACTAAACAGCAGACCAGCGATTGAAAGCGTCAACAGGAAACTGGTAAACGTTCTATCCAGCGCCAAGTAAAAACCAGCGATAGCCACGGGCAACAACGCCAAACAGCAGAAAAACACCAGCTTTCTTTGGTTCGTCCACATTGTTGGCTTATAGAGCATCACTTACCTGTTTAACGCTTTGCGCTACCGCGCATGTGACGTCGTTATTTGTACAAAAACGAGCTGACGCCATCTGCAGTAGCTTGTTATAAAACATGCTGATTAATCACCATCGCTATCTCTGCGGGCTCCCTAAGATTGTCAGCAAACACCTTACTATCCACTTGATTGCTTTCGCAAACTCTCACACACCCTTGTTCAGAATGTAGAAAAAAGAGAAGAGGCGCTTCTTTTGGCCAGTTATCCAAGTTTTGGATTGTGCATACCCAGCCATGATGAACTAATTGGTAATGTTTTATCGACCAGCATCCCGACAATAAGTCGAGAATCTTAACTAGGTTTTCTGAAATATAGTGATTCATAACGTCCATCATTTAGCCATGGCATAACGCCTTCAATCCCGTGGGGTAGCCATCGCTCGTCGCTTAAACTGCTTCTTTTCCAGCTAGGCTGGCTGTGAAAAATGAGCCTCTAACCTAGTCATAGGACAGCCTTTTTTCATTGCTATTCAAAATCAGTGCTCCAGACCCTTTGCGCTAATCAAAGTATGCCCCGAACAGTTGACGCGACAATGAATCCGCCAAAATATAGTCCAAACATAACGCTATATATCCCACCAGTAGAAGGTTCATCTTCTTGCTGCCAGCGAATGACTATCAATATGAACGCAACGAACGCTCCAACAACTAACGCCACCCAAAAATGAGGGGTGAAAAATGGCAGAAGATTGAAAAGTACAACCGTTGCCAAGAAAACAAACAAACTAAATGCCCCCGCTTTATCATGTTTTCTTATCACGGGACTAAGCAGCCAACCTAAGCAAATCACGGCATAAACAACATATGGCCAACTACCCCATACTTGTTGCACGATCTCAACAGGAGCTACGGTATCGGTTTTCGGCAATAGAATATCAGAGCTGAGCTCTGAAGCCCCCTGCGAATCACCATTCTCATCGACAAAAATATAGTAACCGAGCAACGGCAAAAATATAGTAACCGAGCAACGGCAAAATATAGCTGCTGAGGATAGTAGAGATAGCGCCACCAAGGCCGCCATATTTGGCTTCGCTGTGCCTGCCAAGCCAAACAATTACGCCAGCAGCGAGACTTTGGGGGATCAGTAGTAGTAACAACAGTGACCAGAATGCTTCTAAGTCAGAAAACGCCGCAAGCGGACAACACATGATAATGAAGCCAGAATAGCTGCCAAACTCATGCTTGAGCGAGCCAACCGAAATAGGTTTATCTCGCAGTGAGTAATCATAAGTACCAGCAACGATTACCAAAATAGTGGCGAGCGCAACTGGTACGTACCCTTCTAGCATCATTCCGTCTTCCTTTGACATTGGGCATCCAAGATGAGGGGCGTAATGTTACTCACAAAATGGCTGAATAAGAAGCCGCTTTACTAAAACTGAATGAGGAGTATGGCACCCGATTAAAGTGTTTTTTGGAACACCACATGGAGTGTCTTTTTCATCACTGTTAAACGGATGTCTCTGCGAAGCCCTACTATATACGATCACTCGCTACCGCTATCGTCACCAGAGAATAGATAGCACAGCCATGCAGGGAGGTATTCACGTCCGATATAGACAAAAAGTAAACCGACGACCAAAACGCCGATTGATTCAGGGATCCCAAAAAGTGGTTCTATGTGGGTATAAAAAATCATGTTTAATAGCCCAATAAGACTAAAGCAAATCCCAACCCAACATACAATCCATTTCATTTTTTGTCCTTATAGACAGATGAAAAATCACATGTTCATCCGTCCGTCACCAAATTCGCATCAGAGGCATTTCTGTAAAAGTTGATGGCAATGAGTCCTTGCCCTAGCTCGTAAATAAACCAGTTTTCATCGCGGTTAACAATCAATCACCCTGACCCTATATTTACTCCTCAGGCGGTACGTAAGTCTGCTTTCTGAAATACCTGCCAAAGAGGTAAACTAAAATAACCACTACGTATAAGATATAAATGCCCTTAAATAATTCTACCTCCACCTCTTCAAGGTAGAACCGTCTCACAATAAGTGGCATAGCCAATACCGAAATCGTTATCCACCAGGTAGCCGCTCGGAACCCCCTGACAACGCAGCGACTTGTCTTACCACTTTGGAAGTGCAGAAGCGCCTCGAAAGCAATCGCTGTCAGCACAGAACTCATGGAGAAAGTTAGAAATAGTAGAAGCATAGTTTCGCCCTTGAGGAGCTATAACGCCGCAGTAAACCAATAACCCTGGCCCATTGCTAACGAGATCCTAACGGAGTCAAAAAACCTCCTACACGCCATTAATACCTAATCACAGTGGCTTTCACTATTATCAATGCCATCAGGCTTCAATTTGGCTTTGGCCGCCTGATGCGCGGCTTTGACTAGCGCTGTAGTCGCGGGAAACTCGGCACCAACGCCTGGCCAATAATAATCACCATTACTTTCACAAAGACTAATTATGACTGGCGCTTCATTAAGGATAACGTCTTCACCTGACTCTACGAACATTCGATAGCTGAGCTCTTTATGGGCTTCCCCCGAGATAGGCTCAATAACCTCTACATTAAATATGTATAGATCCCCCTCGTTAGGGTTTGAAGCCAGTCGGGTCACATTTTTATGTGACACAACTGCGCTGAACGGCGTCAGCAAAATAGATTCGGTTAAAAAATCTCGTTGATTTTCCTCCTGATTTGCACATGCCAAATGACTTAATGACAATAAACCAACGATGAATATTTTTGCCGTCAACCGATGTTTCATTTTGCTTATGCCTCTGTGCTTGCAGCTACTGCAGGGGACGTATAGATGGGCAGCAGACCTGAAGATTCATCAAACGTTGCTGGGACAACGAATGTCTCCCAAACGCTAGCGGGATATCTCGCGATACTCACTTTATTGCCTTGGTTTCCACCTAAAATGAAAAGGTTGTTGCCGGTAGCGCTTTGCCCGACAACAAAACCGACATGCCCGCCTCCAGCTCTACTTTTTATTGCGATCGCACCTTGCACTGGTGCGTTAATCGTTTTACCAAAATCCTTCCAAGACTTGGCTCTAAATGCGTTCTTCACTGGCGTATACCCGTGCTTTTGCATTACCCAAGCAACGAATGAAGCACACCAAGCATTTTTACCGCCTGAATCATCAGTTCCCCAAAATTTTGCTGCAGAAAAATACTGAATGATCTTTGGGTTTGCTTTTGGTCCGGCGACTTCGCTCTGACCTAACTCTTGATAGGCCGTTTTCATCCACGGAGCATAGGAAAATAGTCCTGCTTTTGTCGCATATGCTTGGATCTGCTGTAGGTGGGTAGGTAATTGAGTAGACATAAATAAATCCATTTATTTGTATGTGTTGCTGATTAAATCACTTGAGAACCCCTAGTTCAATCACTTCATATAGGATCAACGACAATGAACCGTTTGATGATGCCGACGGCAGGCGTCTAATCACCAACACCGAAGAAGTAGCATTTGTTCGATATCAATCACTGGCACTAATAACTAGCTTAGCTATCAGCGAGCTTCTTCACTCCTAACAATCGCAACAGCAGGTTGCGTCCTGTGCGCATCATGGGGTAGCAAAGCTTGGCGAGTTTAGGGGATTTAAATAGAAAGAAGTTGAAGCGGTTAAACCAGCCTTTTTGCGTGCTGATCATCGCCATCACGTTAAGCGCATCGGCACCGTGGTAATTAACGCCTTCCAACTGCACCACCATGCCTTCATCAAGATCATAGCCCTGCGCGATTATCTCGCCAACACGGGGGTCGGGTTCACGGGCGGAGAGAGTTTCCAGGCCGCCAAATTGTTGCGACACTCGAACTGCTTGCGCGTAGCGTCGACAAACGGGGCATTCACCATCGTAGATTAACAGTACTTTTGCGGCAGACTTTTCCACACCATGCAATCCTGATTGAGCCAGAATAAGATCAGTGACTGACCATGAAGTTCACACCCGTTAAACAGCTTTGCGCGACGATAAGATCACCGTTAGTTGCCGTTAACCACCACAGGAAACATCAGTAACACGCCAACGATGGAGAGCAAACCCAATAAGATAAGGTTAAATAGGTTGGTATCGGTCTTCCGGCGCATCCGCCGTTTATTAAACAGCATAGAGATAATGCTAAGCCCGCAACACGCCCACAGCAGCATAAAGATCAGATCGCTGAGGCGTGGCAACCATTCAGTGCGTATATCGATCTGATGGTAACGTACCAGGCCGCTATTCATCTCTGGCTTGGCGTATTGCACTAACACCAATACGCCAATGAAGGTGAGCCACCCGGCCAGTGACACCCATCCCACCATACGTGCCCAAATGTCTGGGCCTTTTCTTCTTTCTTCGGTCATTTTGTGGTTCTGCTGCACAAAAACTACGAACACCTAAATTTTAAAATCGCGGTATCTTACATGGTGTTAGACCTTAGATACGATGACCTATCCGGCAAAGTTAAAATTTTTTTGCTAACCAAGGCACTAACACTGCCTATTTTGACCAAGAAGCCGCCAAAAATGCCAGCAACCATTGACCGACTAGCTCGCCCTGATGTGCTTGATGCTGCGCGGCAACCGCCTTACAAAAATTGACTTCACCCACCATCTCTCGGCGCAGCGTCATTAAGGCCAGCAGATAGTCGGCGCTGAACTCCGGATGGCCCTGAAAGCATAACAGGTGCTCCCCCACGCTAAAGGCGGCGATTGGACAAAACTCATTACCCGCCAGTGGGATCGCATCTGCAGGCAAGTATTTAACCTGATCGCGATGACTAGCCAGCAACTGCAATTGTGGCGTGGCTAAGCGGGCAAGTCCTTGTTGTAACGGTTGTGGCCAAGCCTCGGCGGCAGCGCATTGATACGTCATCAACCCGACTCCCCAGCCTTTGTCTGCACGCCCCACCTGGCCACCGATCACCAAGGCCAGCAGTTGATGGCCAAAACAGATCCCCACTGTTGGCCGCTTCTCACTGACCAACTGCGACGCGAACGCCCTTAACCGCACAATCCAAGCATCATCAGCGAACGCATCGGCTTTGCTACCGGTAATCAGAAAACCATCATAGTCATCCAAAGATTTGGGGAACTGTTCGCTGCGCACATCAAAAATACTGATCTGCACAGCTATCTCCAGTGACGCCGCCGCGCCACTGAGTAGCCCATTAAACATCGCACCATAGCTGTGATAGCTGGGAAGCAGTTGCGGATAGAGGTGATCGGCATCCAGAATACAGAGTCGTAGTTCGCGGGATAAACACGCTGTCGCAGCCATAAGGGTTCTTCATTTGGTCTCGAATAAAGCCAAGTTACGCCGCTGAGAACGTAGGGGCAAGCCGATCCGTGATGCCATTTAGCGCCACATCAGCCAGATAAAACCATTCCTGATCAACAGATCAACGCTAATTAAGCTTGTGTTGTGATCACGGCTGGGTAACATAGAGCGTTCGCAAATAATTGCAGACTAAAGCTGACTAATCTGGAGTACCTGTTCAATGGCGCACGCGTCACTCGTTGAAGTCCTCAAAGGCAAATTTTCCGTAGGCTCGGAAGTCGTAGTTAAAGGTTGGGTACGCACCCGCCGTGACTCCAAAGCCGGTATCTCATTTATCGCACTGCATGATGGCTCATGCTTCGATACCTTGCAGGCGGTCGTGCCCAATAATTTGGACAATTACGAGAACGAAGTACTCAAGCTCACTACCGGCTGCAGTGTTGCCATTACCGGGGAAGTGGTTGAGTCACCCGCCAAGGGGCAGGATTTTGAGCTCAATGCCACCGCCGTTGAGGTGATGGGCTGGGTTGAAGATCCAGACACCTATCCGATGGCAGCCAAACGCCACACCATCGAATACCTGCGCGAGCATGCGCATCTGCGTCCGCGCACTAACGTGATGGGTGCTGTCACCCGTGTACGTAGCTGTTTATCACAAGCGATCCATCGCTTTTTCCATGAGCAGGGTTACAACTGGATCGCCACACCAATCATTACCGCTTCTGACTGTGAAGGTGCCGGTGAGATGTTCCGCGTATCTACGCTGGACATGGAAAATCTGCCACGTACTGACAAAGGCACGGTTGATTACGACAAAGACTTCTTCGGCAAAGAGGCCTTTTTGACCGTATCGGGTCAGCTCAACGCAGAAACCTACGCCTGTGCCATGTCTAAGGTATACACCTTTGGCCCAACGTTCCGCGCAGAGAACTCAAACACCAGCCGTCACTTAGCTGAATTCTGGATGGTAGAACCGGAAGTGGCTTTTGCCGACTTAGATGACGCCGCCAAGCTGGCAGAAGATATGCTCAAGTACGTCTTCAAAGCAGTATTGGCTGAACGCGCTGACGACTTAGCCTTCTTTGACCAACGCATCAGCAAAGGCACGATTGAGCGTTTACAGAAGTTGGCTGACGCTGATTTCGTACAGATCGATTACACCGACGCCATCGAGATCCTGGAGAAGTGCGGTAAGAAGTTCGAATACCCAGTCTCTTGGGGTATCGATATGTCATCAGAGCACGAACGCTATCTGGCCGAAGAACACTTCGATGCACCAGTGATCGTTAAGAACTACCCGAAAGATATTAAAGCCTTCTACATGCGCCTAAATGACGACGGCAAGACCGTTGCGGCGATGGACGTATTGGCACCGGGTATCGGTGAGATCATCGGTGGCGCGCAGCGTGAAGAGCGCCTTGACGTACTCGACGCCCGTATCGCTGAGATGGAAGACCAAGATCCCGCCGATTACAGCTGGTATCGCGATCTACGCCGCTACGGCACCGTACCTCACGCTGGCTTCGGTTTAGGCTTTGAGCGCTTGGTCGCTTATGTCACCGGCATGGGTAACGTACGTGACGTGATCGCCTTCCCACGCTCACCGCGTAACGCTGAATACTAAGCATTAAAAATAATAAAAAACGAAGGGCGCCGATTGGCGCCCTTTTTGTTGGCTGATTTTTTGGCTTCCACCAAGCGCCTTAAACTAACTCTTCGTCAGTACCGCACTTTGATCACCCTGATTTTGACCAACTAGAGCAGGAAAACCAGGATGACTAATCACATCATTAATTAGCTGCTGAACAGCTGGAGAAAACGCATCCGCGACATTCTGACAGGCTTCTTTACCGTCATAGCTTGTTTGAAAAGAATAACGAGTATGCACTACATAACCTTCTGACATGTTAGAACGCATTTTCAAACTGATATTCCATGTAGCAGGGGAAACAGATGAGAAGCCAATTGCTGACAATTCCCCTGAAACCTTAACAGCGCTTTTAGCGTCATAAACATTCGCCATAAACAGCTCTGTTTGCAATGCATCAAATATATACTGCGCATTCGTTTTACCAGGTGTCGGCTCAATAGGCGCACCAAGCCTGCAAACCAGCTCGCCTATGGCATCGCTTTCTGTAAACTTATCGAGGCGTATTTCTTGACCATTTTCACCTAATAAGTTTTGTAATCGAATCACATTATTTGTTGAGGGCACATACGCGCTACCAGTCGTATTCACACACCCTGAAAGGGCCACCAAAGCCACAGAAATGGCAGCGCAAGCAAATAGTTTATTCATTGGTTTCCTTGGTTTTTTACCTATATCGCGCAACTCTATATTGAACTCAGAATACCTGTCAACGACAGCAACTTCTCATCGGGTAGATAAGCAAAAACTACTATTGAGTACATTAAAAATCTGGCAGATTTAAACGAATAGACTCAAGGAAAAATCGCGAGATATATACCTTAGTTTCATTCACCATCAACCTTAATCTGATCACCTACCGCCTAAAAACTGATTTCAAGAGACCATTCCATTGTTCAATAAGCGCTAAGCTCTGGCGATAAAAACTCTAACGTTAAAGCAAACAATAATGCCCGCTCAGCAGCGCTGTTCCCTCTTTATCCGTTAACCGAAACTGGCACTCTGCTGCGCTTGGCGCTGCAATATATTCAACAGTCAGCGCGTCGCTGGGTAGCGGTACCGGTCGATTAAACCGCACCGACATTTCACGGATAGCTTGCTGGTGATGGTTTTGCAGCTGTTCGTAACTGCGCACGAAGCTGCCGAAGCCATGGAGCACTTTGCCTTTAAACGGCGATTTCTCAGCCAGCGGGGTTAACCAGTGGATAGGATTAAGATCACCGGTCAGCAGGCCGAATTGCCAGCCGTCATTACTGGCAGCACGCCACTGCCCGGCACTGCGATAGTTAGGCGCCGCCGTACTATCGGTGACAGAGGACTTTTTCTTTTTGTCGGGCTTAGTTAACAAAAACAGCGTTTCTATTTCCGCTTCCACCGCTTTCGGCTGCTCCATACTGCCAATGGTCAAGCGAAACCTTAAACTGGCACGCTGACCATCATCGTTCACCTCTATCACTTCGGAGCGGACGATAATGGCGACATGGCGAGGGATCTGGTGAAACACTTTTACACTGCAACCGCGATTGATCACTTTATGCAACGGGTAACGGCTCAGTTTGAGCTGTTCCGCCGTCACTGGCAGCGCAAATTGGGTAAACAGATGGGGCGGCAGGTCGTCAGCATAGCGGGCTGGATCGGCACCACACCAGCGGCAGTAATGGTTAACCAGACGCTGACTCGGGGGCGGCAAAATACGTTCGACGACCGGCCACTGCGGCGGGTTTTCCGCCGGCCAGCTATCGGGGCGCATGGCACGGAAGGCGATACGCGCCAAGGTCGATAACATGGTGCCTTGTTCAAACAGCAAGGTGGCTGGAACCGTCACCGCACTACCTGTCGCAGGTGTAGCCATCAAATATGCTTCCCTTTGCTCCAACCGTCGGTCGCCAGCAGTTGTTCACCGGACATGACTGCGCCCTCTTCCAGCGTAGTCGCCATACTGTCATTCCAACGATTGAGATAACCAAACAGCGCAATAACGCCCATGATCTCGACGATCTCACCTTCGTCCCAGTGTTCGTGCATACGCTGTTGAATGGCCTCATCAACGGCATTAGGTACCGCTGATGCCGCGATGGTTAAGTCGAGCGCGGCGCGTTCCGCCTCGTTAAATGCGGGGTGAGTTCGGTATTCCCAAATATGTTGCAACTGCGCATCGTCTGCGCCATAACGCTCTGCGGCACGAATAGTATGCGCCTGACAATAACGACAACCCGTGGCATGACTGGAGACATACGCGATAAGCCGTTTGAGCGCACTGGTAACGCGGCCTTGGTTTTCCATCACCGCCATGTTCAGCTGAATGAAAGCTTTGGCAATGGCAGGCCGATGCTGCATGGTCAGTACGCTGTTGGGACAAAAACCCAGTGTTTCATTAAAAAACTCGGCGAGGGCTTTCACTTCGGGATTGGCATCTTGCGCCAAAGGCTGAACAAACGGCATCGGTATTC
Source organism: Corallincola holothuriorum (assembly GCF_003336225.1). NCBI lineage: Bacteria > Pseudomonadati > Pseudomonadota > Gammaproteobacteria > Alteromonadales > Psychromonadaceae > Corallincola > Corallincola holothuriorum. The sequence goes on along the minus strand of NZ_QPID01000004.1, from coordinate 177,041 downwards.
CCTTGTAATTACTGTTTTATCGATTTTGTAGGTGCACTGACTCGCACTATTGCTTTGGCATGATCTGGCGCAGTAGGCTGTCTAAGGCGTTAGCAAACTGTTGTCGATCCGCCTGGTTCATCGGCGGTGGCCCACCCGTGTGTACGCCACTGCTGCGGATCTGATCCATGAAATCACGCATATTCAGACGTTGACGAATATTGTTGACGGTGTAGCGCTCGCCGCGGGGATTAATGGCATGAGCCTTGGCTTCAATCACTTCGGCCGCTAGCGGGATGTCTGCGGTGATCACCAAGTCCCCTTCATCCAGCTGCGCAACAATGTAGTTGTCTGCCACATCAAAACCACTTTCTACCTGCACTGAGCGAATAAAACGCGACGGCGGCGTTGGCAGGTATTGATTACTCACCAATATCAGCGGCAGCTCTACCCGCTCTGCCGCACGATAAAGGATCTCTTTAATCACTTTGGGACACGCATCGGCGTCCACCCAGATCTGCATCTTATCTGTCCTTTTTTACAGCAATGCCAGTGGCATCAACCTAAGCTTTTTAATACGGGCAACCACCAATCGTACTGATCGTCTCTGGAAAAACTGCGCTCTAACACTGGCAATATTTCCTGATCCAACGTGCCGTTAGCCAGATAGCTTTGTAGTAACTTACAGCTCTGCATCGTCCAGGAAAACGAATTGGGATACTTAGCTAGCACGGGAGAGCACAACAGCTCATCCTGTTTCACCGCATCGCGATGCACCACCACGTTCAAAATGTCGTAGGCCAACATGTTGCTATAGAGGTTGGTATGCACGATAGCGCCTCTATCAAGCTGGGAAAACGCCTCCTCATAATGACCATCTTCCACGAGATCTTGCCAATCATCACGCGCACAGGCGCCTGCTCCACCGGGAAATGCAGAGATTAAACAGCAACCGGTCAGCATCGCCGCGAGCACAAGGCTCGCGGCGGCCTTTAAGCTAGCCATTAGGCTCACTTACTATTCTCCTGATCTAGGCTTTCAGCATGGGGCAGCTCATGAGGTGGGATCGCTTTACCGTCGCCCTCGCCTTGCAGATAGAAATCCATCCAACGCATTAAGCGCAGGCTGTAATCATACTGTGCAGCCGCTTTACGATTGCCGTGGCCTTCGCCCGGATACCAGACAAGCCGCACAGGCGCTTTATTGAGGGTTTTCAAATACCGATACAGCTCTAATGACTGCGATGGATGGACACGAGGGTCGTCTTTACCATGCATGATAAGTAGCGGTGTACGGTGTTTTTGCGCGTGATATACCGGGCTACGCTCCAGCATGTCTTGCCAATGTTCCCACGGCCAGCTGCGGGCATGTACCAGATACATCTCGTTTGGAATATCTGTGGTACCAAACTTGGAGATCAGATCCGACACACCAACAAACATCACGCTGGCAGCAAAATGTTCAGATTGTGCCGTAGCACCCCATGCCGAGGCATAGCCGCCATAACTGCCACCGGTAATGCCCGCTTTATCGTTGTCGACTAAGCCTGCTGCAACCAACGCTTTCTTGGCATCAACCAGATCATCAAACTCTTTACCGGCGTAATCGTTCTGCCCAAGCATGGAGAATTTCACCCCTTTGCCCGTGCTGCCACGATAGTTAGGGAAGAAACTGACATACCCTTTGGCTGCGGCGACCTGTGCAGGATTCGAATATCGGTTCACCCAGCCATTAGAGATATGTGCTTCAGGGCCGCCGTGAACAAACATGATCAATGGGTAGCGTTCACCTTCCTGATAGTTCAGCGGCAACACCAGCACACCGCCCAATGGCAAACCATCACGAGCGTTATAGGTAAAGGCTTTTTGCTCGGCCAGTTCCGCCTCTTCCAGCCACGGATTGCTCTGGGTCAATCGTGCCACATCAGAAGCGACATCGGCTTTCAGGTAAAGCTCATTGGGATGAACCGGTGTGTCACCAATCAGCGCGATCTGGCCATCACCATTGACAGAAAAACGGTGGAATATCGCTTTCCCAGTAGGAATAAGCGTACTTTGACGTTGGCTATCGATATTGACCATGCCCAGAGTCGATTCCACCCCTTCATGACCAACATAGAGCGCCTGCTTATCGGTGAGCCAGCCAATTGCTTTGACATGCCCCATATAGTCAGGCAACAACTCTACTGGCTTGCCGCCTTTCACATCAGCGAGATACAAACGACCATCGGCGGGATCATGAATGCTTTCAGAGCCAATAAACAACAGGTGCTCGCCAGATGGAGACCACTCAGCCGTACCCATTTTGCCTTCGTGCACAATAGCCGCTAACAGCTTGCCCTGATCATCAGTGATCTTAAGGGTGCTCTTCATGTAGATATCGTCGATCGATGAATTGGGTGACACTTTGAGTAACCAACGGCTACCATCAGGGCTGAACTTGGCAAACAGCACATTGTCCTGACGCTCAATCATGCTCGCTTCGAGCTTTTCCTGGTTCAGGTCCAGCTTCCACAAGCGCGCTAATTCGCGTTCTTCCTCATAGACCTGCGCCTTAAAGCCTTTGGTTTTCAGCTTTTTATCACTGCCCGGTTTCTTCTCTCGCCCGACAAACAGGATCGTCTGCCCGTCAGGTGAAATATCATACTCACTGATATTGCGGCTGTGCTCATACAGCGGCTGGGCCTCGCCACCGTCGACAGGGATAGACCAGAGGGAAACAAATTTTTGCTCGCCGCGTTTGGCCAGAAAATAGAGGGTTTTACCATCCGCTGACCATTTCAGCCGTTTGACCACCACTTTGCCGGTAATAAAGGGACGCTTTACGCCCGCTTCATCGGTCATATAAAGGTGGTAATAGGGTTTGCCATCATCATCTTTATAGACGGTTCGCGGTACCTGCAGCACATAAGCGATCTCTTTCCCCGCCGGTGATGCCGCCTGTTCAACCACCCGTTGAACTTTGCTTAGGTCTTCCAATGTTAATGGCGCGGCCTGGGCCAGCGAAGTCCAACAAAACACCAGAAGTAACCCAATTATTTTAATCATTATCTTCCCCTGTCAGTGATTAACAGCAACTGTTCCGCGCTTAGTCGCGCATTACTGCAAGATAAAAGCTGATTGGCCAAGACGCCACTCGTTAAACGGCTCTCGAGCAAAATAGTAGCAAGCCAACATGGAAAAAAAATGTTCCGCCATGTGACTAATCAGACAGTTATACCAATTGATAGTCGATGGTACACTGAGCGAACCTGATTTTCCCGATGAGAGTCTCAATGTCTTTTATTACCCAGTTTCGTATCGTCGTTGCATCACTCGGCTTCATCACGGCCTTACCCTTGATGGCTGAAAATGCAGTCGAACTCCCCATGCCCAATTGGCAACTGATCGCCTCACCTGCTGCAGGCGAGATTAAATATCAACATCTGAAAGAGTACGATGATGAGTTGCTGCTGCTTACCGGTTATCTAGACCATGGCGCGGCTTACGCTGAACTGGTAGATCGGGGGCACAACGAGCAACGGATTAACTTGATCACTGCGACACTGCGTCCCTACGCACAAACCGATCCTCAGGCGGAACAGCTTTTGGCAACCATGGCCCATTGGCGCGCCTTTGCCAAATTCCAAACAATGATGGAGCAAGTGGGTGATAGTCAGGATCCAGCGATCCGCGAACAGTTAATGAGCACCTATAAAGCGGCGTTAAACTCCCCTGAAGAGCAAAGAGCGCTGCAAGATTTTCAAAATGGCTGCGACATTGATAATTACCTGCCAGCTTGCCTGTCCTATTTGGCCAGTCTGAACGAGCAAACCATGTTGTGCATTATGGATACAGCAGGATGCAGTATTATCATGCAACAGTTAGCGCACACCGAACAGCAACTGATTAAAGTGGCCAGCACAGATTATGAAAGTGCCGATGTAGCGACCACGCTAAAACCAGAGTTAGCTGCGATTATCGCTATGGTTTACCGCGGTGACTTGCTACCTATTCCGCCACAGGCCATTAGCGAATTTGACTTCCCAAGGGATGATCAGCAAGCGCAAGCTTGGCAGGCAAAAGCGGAGCAATAACCCGCTGTTCAGCAGATAAAGCAAAATAAAAAAGGCAGCCCAATGGCTGCCTTTTTTATGTCACGCTTTGCTACGAAAGAAGCTAAGCAGCGAACACTATCAGTAATAGGTGAAGAAATCGTCGCTATGCAATAAAGGCGCAGCCGGAGCCTCTTGCGCTACCGTGCCTAAGTAAAGGAAACCAACAATCTCTTCATCGGTGCCCAAAGAAAATGCCTTTGCCACATCAGGGTGATGAGAGAGTTCACCGGAGCGCCACATGGCGCCAAAGTCTTGCGCAAACGCCGCTTGTTGCATCGCCATCATTGCACAACCGGCAGACAAGACTTGCTCTGAACGGGGCACATTGGCATGGGGTGTTGGTGACGCAATACCGACAATAATCATCGGCGCACGCAGAGGCATCTGTTTCGCGCGTGCGATTTTGTCTTCGGGCGCGCCGGCTGCAGTAGCAATATCAGCAAATAACTGGCCTAAGCGCGCTAAACCATCACCCTCTACGATAACGAAGCGCCACGGCTTTAAGCGACCATGATCAGGAACGCGCAATGCCGCCTGAAAAATGTTCTCTAAAGTCTGCCCTGTGGGTGCAGGTGCTTTAAGTTTCGGATGAGAACAGCGGTTAAGAAGAAGATTAATTACATCCATGGCAATTCACCAATCATTAAACTAGGGGGTCAAGGTACCAGATCGCTTTCAACGAGACTAGAGAGAGCAATAGGGTTTTCAATGTGTTGAGCTGATTAATACGAGATACCCCACACTTCGCTGCAAATACTTACATAATGTTAACAAATCTGTGCATTTTCCATGACAAACAGCAGGTGAACATTAGCTATCACTAACAATGGAGACCTCTATTCAAACAGCGAGCAACCCGACGGTAACCCGCTGTCCCCTGTCTATACGAACCATTAGTTCTGCGATTTCATCACCGAACGATGTACCCAATAATCGACACTGGTATAGCGACCGCCGCCGGTAAAGAACAAAGACAGCAACATCACAAAATAGGTAATGGCAAACTCGATACCGTTGTTAAGCACAACAAAGCTGCCACTCGAACTTAACCACTCGTAATTGCCATGTTCCTGCAGAATCTCTTTCGCGATGGCCAATTTCTGCGCGGATTCCGCCACCTGTTCACTTGCCAACCAACTGTTGGGATCAGCGATCGCCAGCCAACCATTAGGCCAATGTACGCTAAACGCCGCCACTAGCATGGTCACCATCAGAGGGATAGACACCCAGCGCACCAAAATGCCGGGGATCAACAAAATGCCACCTATAAACTCTGCAGCTATAGCCAGACTGGCCAGCAATAAAGGAAACGGCAAACCCAAGCCCCATTCGCTGTTCCCAAACCACTCAACAACGCCGTCAAAGCCCTGTATTTTATTCCACCCTGCTTGGATCATCACGGGCGCGAGATAGAGACGGAGTAACAGGGGCGCAAGGCCATCAATTTGTGAAATCCCCTTCCAGACATTATCTACTGGTGTATAAAGCTGCTTGACGCCCATGGCTCGGTTTCCTCAACTATTTGAATTTGCTATCTACTAAGGATAGACAGGCAAACCCAAGATAATATTTCAACAATTTGTAGCAGCATGGATGGTAAGACTTCTAGACGTCTAAAACCGATTCAGTTAGACTCGTTCTAATTTAGGGCGGTTTACGCCCTTTTTAGTCACTGAACAGTTGCTAGACGTACAGGTTAAAGCTCATGCCGATCCGAATTCCAGACGAGCTCCCCGCAGCCAATATTCTCAAACAGGAGAATATTTTCATCATGCCCGCCTCTCGTGCGGAGCATCAGGACATTCGTCCACTGCGTGTGTTGATCCTTAATCTCATGCCGAAGAAGATCGAAACCGAAACTCAGCTGCTACGTTTACTTTCAAACAGCGCGCTGCAGATAGATGTCGAACTATTGCGCATCGATGATCGCCCGTCGAAGAACACGCCAAAAGAGCACTTGGATGCCTTCTACCGCAGCTTTGAAGAGATTAAAGATAACTGCTACGACGGCTTTATTATTACTGGCGCACCGTTAGGTCAGATAGCGTTTGAAGAGGTGCATTATTGGGAGCGGATGCAAACCATCATGGATTGGTCAAAAAGCCATGTTGTCAGCACCATTTTCCTCTGCTGGGCAGCCCACGCAGCACTAAGCCACTTCTATGGTTTACAACGCCATCTGCGCGAGGAGAAATTATCTGGTGTTTATGAACATCAGGTGCGTGAAGCGGCTAAAGACCACCCGTTGTTACGTGGCTTTGATGAATTTTTCTATGCGCCCCACAGCCGCTACGCCGAAGTCAGAGTAAAAGCGATTGATGAGCATCCTGAGCTGGAGGTGTTGGTTGACTCCGAAAAAGCCGGTTTATACCTGCTAGGTTCGAAAGATGGCCGACAGTTTTTTGTTACTGGCCATCCAGAATATGATGCCAATACCATTGATGATGAATACCGCCGCGATCTTGATGCCGGGATAGACCCGCAGGTCCCGGAAAATTATTACGCTGATAACGATCCAAACCAGCCATACAAGGTGCGCTGGCGCAGCCATGGTAATCTGCTATTTACCAACTGGCTCAACTACCATGTTTATCAGCTCACCCCGTTTAATCTAAACGAAGCGTCTTTGGTTGCATTAAGCCAAGCCCACGCCGAATCGTTATAGGAAGCAGAAGTTTGAACAGAATAGAACGTATTCAGGCACTGGAAACCACACTCAAGCAACGTATTGCCGTTATTGACGGCGGTATGGGCACCATGATCCAGAATCAAAAGCTGGAAGAAGCTGACTATCGTGGTACACGTTTCGCTGACTGGCCATCGGATGTCAAAGGCAATAACGATCTGCTGGTACTGACCCAGCCCGAACTCATCTACAACATCCATCGGCAATACCTAGAGGCCGGTGCCGATATCCTCGAAACCAACAGTTTTAATGCTACCAGTATCGCCATGGCCGACTACGACATGGAATCTCTGGTGGTGGAGATCAATCGCGAGAGCGCCCGCTTGGCACGCCAAGCGGCAGACGATGTCGCCGCGGAAACAGGTATTCCTCGCTATGTTGCTGGTGTTTTAGGCCCAACTAACCGTACCGCGTCTATCTCACCGGATGTGAATGACCCCGGTTTCCGCAATACCAGCTTTGATGAGCTCGTTGAGGCTTATATTGAAGCGACAAACGCTTTGATTGATGGTGGTTCGGACCTGATCTTAATCGAAACGGTGTTCGATACATTAAACGCCAAAGCCGCGATTTTTGCCGTACAAACGGTGTTTGAGCAGATCGGTTACGAATTGCCGATCATGATCTCCGGCACCATCACCGATGCCTCTGGCCGTACTTTGTCAGGCCAAACCACTGAAGCCTTTTATCATTCTCTGCGCCACGCTAAGCCGATCTCATTTGGCTTGAACTGCGCCTTAGGCCCCAAAGAGCTGCGCCAATACGTGCGTGATCTGTCGCAGATCTCCGAGACCTTTGTCTCTGTGCATCCCAACGCTGGTTTGCCAAATGCCTTCGGTGAGTATGATCTTGACCCAGCAGAGATGGCCGAACATATCAAAGAGTGGGCAGAATCTGGCTTAGTTAACCTGGTCGGTGGCTGCTGTGGCACCACGCCAGAACATATCCGAGCCATGGCAGACGCCGTTGCTGGCGTAGAGCCTCGTCCACTGCCCGAACTGGACATCGCCTGCCGGCTGTCCGGTCTAGAACCGTTGGTAATAGATAAAGACACGCTGTTTGTAAATGTCGGTGAGCGCACCAACGTTACCGGCTCAGCCATGTTTAAACGCCTGATCAAAGAGGAGCAGTATGAAACCGCCCTCGATGTGGCCAAGCAGCAAGTGGAGAACGGCGCTCAGATCATCGATATCAATATGGATGAAGGGATGCTCGACGCTGAAGCGTGTATGGAGCGCTTTCTGAAGTTAATCGCTGCCGAGCCCGATATCGCCCGCGTACCTGTGATGATCGACTCTTCAAAATGGGAAGTGCTGGAAGCAGGCCTGAAATGCATCCAAGGCAAAGGCGTTGTTAACTCCATCTCCATGAAGGAAGGTGAAGAAAAGTTCATCGAACAAGCGGTATTGCTGCGCAAATATGGCGCCGCAGTGATCGTGATGGCGTTCGATGAGGTGGGTCAAGCGGATACCCGCGAACGCAAGTTCGAGATCTGTCAGCGCGCCTATAATGTGCTGGTTAACAAAGTTGGCTTCCCGCCAGAAGATATTATCTTCGACCCCAATATCTTCGCCGTCGCTACCGGTATTGATGAACATAACAACTACGCCGTGGACTTTATCGAAGCCACTGCAGACATCAAGCAACACCTACCCCATGCGATGATCTCTGGTGGTGTATCTAATGTCTCGTTCTCATTCCGTGGTAACAACCCGGTACGAGAAGCGATCCACGCGGTATTCCTGTATCACGCCATTAAAAATGGTATGGACATGGGTATCGTGAACGCTGGTCAGTTGGAGATCTACGAAGAGATCCCGCCAAAGCTGAGGGATGCCGTAGAAGATGTGGTTCTGAACCGCACACCTGATGGTACTGAAAACCTATTAGCTATCGCCGATGAGTATCGTGACAGCGGCGCCGCCAAAGAAGATGATGTCGCTGCAGAGTGGCGCGGTTGGGAGGTTGCCAAGCGTCTTGAACATGCGCTGGTTAAAGGTATAACCGACTTTATCGAAGAAGATACAGAAGAGGCACGCCAACAAGCCGAACGTCCACTGCACGTGATTGAAGGGCCATTGATGGATGGCATGAATGTAGTCGGTGATCTGTTTGGTGAAGGTAAGATGTTCCTGCCACAGGTGGTAAAATCCGCCCGTGTGATGAAACGTGCGGTTGCCTACCTAGAACCCTATATCGAAGCAGAAAAAGATGAAGGCCAGACCAACGGCAAGATCTTAATGGCGACCGTAAAAGGCGATGTTCACGACATCGGCAAAAACATTGTCGGCGTGGTACTGCAGTGTAACAACTACGAAGTGATCGATCTTGGCGTCATGGTACCTGCAGATAAAATCTTGCAAGTAGCAAAAGATGAAAACGTCGATATTATTGGTCTTTCCGGCCTGATCACCCCCTCACTCGATGAGATGGTGCATATGGCAAAAGAGATGCAACGTCAGGGCTTTGACCTACCGCTGATGATCGGTGGTGCCACAACTTCTAAAGCTCACACCGCGGTAAAAATAGAACAAAACTACGATGAACCTGTCGTCTATGTCTCCAATGCATCGCGCGCCGTTGGTGTAGCCAGTCAGTTATTAAGTGCCGAGCATAAACCAGCCTTTAGCCAACGCCTGGCTGAAGAGTACGACACCGTTCGCCTGCAACATGCTCGCAAACAGGGTCAAACCAAGTCGGTGTCATTGGCGGCAGCACGTGCGAACCAATTCACCACAGACTGGGAAAACTACACACCGCCCGTACCCAAGCAATTGGGAGTAACGGTTCTCGAACAGGTCGATCTCAGCCTACTACGTGACTATATCGACTGGACGCCGTTCTTTATGACCTGGCAGATGAAGGGCAAATACCCGAGCATCTTTACTGAAGATGAACAGGGACAGGAAGCCAAGCGGATCTTCGATGATGCCAACGCGCTGATCGATCAAGTGATCGCTGATGGCTCACTTAAAGCCGCTGGTGTACTGGGCCTGTTCCCAGCGAACAGTGACGGTGACGACATTCAGGTCTACAGCAACGACGAACGGACTGAGGTCGTGCATACCCTGTATAACTTGCGCCAGCAAGGACAGAAGCGCTCAGGACAGTTCAACTATTGTGTTTCTGACTTTGTAGCACCGAAATCCAGTGGTAAAGCCGACTATATCGGCGGCTTCGCAGTCACCGCTGGTATCGGTGAGGATGAGCTGGCCAAGTTCTATGAAGCTCAGCATGACGACTATAAAGCGATCATGGTCAAAGCCGTCGCAGATCGTCTGGCGGAAGCCTTTGCTGAATATCTCCACCAGCAAGTACGCAAGGTCTATTGGGGCTACGCCCCGGATGAAGTCCTTAGCAATGACGACTTGATCCGCGAGAAATACCAAGGTATTCGCCCTGCTCCCGGTTACCCGGCAAATCCCGAACACACAGAGAAAGCGACACTGTGGAAGCTACTGGACGCAGAAAACGCCACGGGTATTAAACTGACAGAAAACTTCGCCATGTGGCCTGGCGCAGCCGTATCAGGCTGGTATATATCGCATCCTGAGAGCAAATATTTTGCTGTGGCTCAGATCCAACAAGATCAAGCGGATGACTATATGCAGAGAAAAGGCTGGGACAAAGAGACTGCGGACCGCTGGTTAGCCCCCAACCTGTTTAGTTAAGATTTGAACTGAATGCGAAAGCCCTGTTGATTTAACAGGGCTTTTATTTTTTCAGCACGATACAGCCTCAGAAACTGTCAGATAACTTTACAAAACAAGCGTTACGTCACGAATAGTGAGTAAACAACATAAAAAATAAAGTTATGTATCACAGAATAACAGTTTGGTAACATGTACGAGTCTATCGAATGTGCCTAAGGACTTGCGCATGAATTCTCAATCTTTCAAAGCTATTTTCAAGACTTTTTGTCTTTCCAGCTCTCTTGTTGTTTGTGGTGTAGCTAGCGCTAGCCCAATGAGCACGTACAACCTTATTTTGCAGCAGGATTACAACTTCGAGGGCGGTGACGTTGAAGGACGTACGCTAGTCGGCGGTAATCTAAATGCCGAAGGTTTCGGCGCAGTCTTCGGCTCACGTATTACCGAAGATGGTGATGCCCTGTCTGTCGTTGGAGACATCACGGCAACAAATCTGACCATAGAGCGCGGTGATGTGCGTCATGCTGGCAACCTGAACGTTGGCAATATCAATATGAACGGCGGTGGCACTGTTAATTATGATGCTAGCTTCAATATTGACAGCATTGTGAGTGAGCTAAATTCAGAGTCTTCGTTCTATGCTGGATTAAGCGAAAATGCCAGTTTCAACAGCGTAACAAAAACATTCGAATACGATGGTACGGACGCTCTGGCAGTATTTGATGTCAGCGCTGCAGATATCTTCGCCCAGAACTCCAGTCTATCACTAGACTACGGCTTAGCTGAGACCGTCATTATCAACGTTTCTGGCGCAGATATTCTAGTAGAAGGAGGCGTTAATCTGGTTGATGGCTTCCGCCCCTACGAATTTGGTGCAGAAAACATCCTTTGGAACTTCTACGAAGCCGATTCAGTCAATTTTAATAGTATCGCTATGTCCGGCTCAGTCCTTGCTATTGGCGCGGATGTGAGTGGCGGCGCAGTATTCGACGGTAGCGTTGCAGCTAAGTCCTATACCGGCGGACGGGAGTTTCATCAGTTCCTATTCAACCCGCCAACAGTTGAAGTACCCACGCCAGCTACTTTTGCATTTATGCTTTTGGCTTGCTTTGGTGGTCTAGTACTGCGTCGTCAATCATAATCGATTCGGTTAAGGCAAACGTAAAAGGCTCCTCGCGGAGCCTTTTTTGATCCTGCATGTTGCAGTGGCTTCAATACCATGCCCAGCATAACTGGACGCCCCTAAACCAGTTAACTAAATTTAAGTCACCTCTCCTCGTCAAAAAGAAGCGCTGCTGCCTGATGTTTAACTGGCTAAAGAAATCAAAAAAAGCACCGGCCAGCGGCAAAATCGTGCGAAAACGTAGTGGTTCAGGTTCCGTAGCAAACACAATAAAAAAGCCCACAGAAGCGGAAAATAAACTTCGCCGCTTAGGCGTACTAAAACAAAGTGAACAAGACACGGTACGGGAGATAAGAAAGTATATTCGCAATCATCCAAAACAGGCCGCACAGCTAATTAAACTGTGGTTGGAGATGGCCGAGCAACGGGCAAGAGCAGATAAAAAAGACTAAGCGCCGACTCACTTAATGTCACTAGTGCACCACGATATTTAAGTATTAATATTAGAAATCAACATTGATACGAGATCGGCATTAGAATCAGTACCCATTAGCTGGCCAAAGTTAGCTTACAACTCACTGCCTAAGCCCGCATCCGCTTCAAATATACCGGTAATAAACACCTTATAATCAGCTTCACTGTTGGTATGGCAATAGTAATAATTTGGTTCATTTGCACTTGCTATGCAGTTGAACATGAACAGACTTTTAACAGTGACTATTTTTCTATAAGCGACGACAATCAAACTATCAGTTAAGGTATCAACACCCCCAACTTTAGAAGTCATCTACAGCGCCGCCAAAGTTCTACTTATTCACAACACAATGCCATGTTGATGGAATATGGTTAAAGCCTTCCGTTACTTCGCCACTAATAATTTAGGTATTGCTTTAGCAGCCATCTAATGGAGCCTGCAAGCACAAAGACACCCGGCCGCATCAGCGCATTCGCAAATCTTATTCGGCTGATGACTTAGCTCTAGCCCTGTGTCAGCAATGCTCGTCTCGCCTAGCCAGGTTTTTCTGGGATACCGGGGATAGCATCGTCGCCAACCTGTCTTTCCCTCTTGAGTTTGTCGGATCATTGCACAAAATCATCCAATTAATGATACGGAGCAAAGAAATGTTAAATACAAAGTTTTAATACACGCATAATAAATTAGATAACGAAGTAAATAACAATGTAAATAACAACGCAGATATAAATCCTTAATTATACCGGCGCCGCTTATTAGCAATTAATTAAACCTTATTTAAATGAACGCATATAAATTAATAAACCCAATGCTAATTAAACAGATGCTCACCCAATAAAAAACTGCGCGCACTCCACTCTAAATTAAAAACATTCGCAATAACTAAACAAATAGATATAGACATTTGAGTTAATTACTTTTTTGATGTCTTAAGTTAAATATGTTTATTATAAAGGTTACGCAGTTGTTACAATTTTTTAAATGGATTTAATTAGTGTTTTCTTTTGTAGCTATTTGCGTAATGGATGCGTGATGCAGTTTTATAGCGCTACTTTAAATTCAAGGATAAGAAATTTTGATATGAAATTATCTAAATTATTTCTCGCAACACTGGCATTTAGCCAGATCCCCATGGCCGTTGCCCATAATTATGGTGAAGCACTACAAAAATCTATTTATTTCTATGAAGCACAGCAATCAGGTGCTATCCCATCGTGGAACAGAAATGAATGGCGCGGTGATTCTGCAATGCAGGATGGTCACGACAACAATGTTGACCTAACAGGCGGTTGGTATGATGCCGGAGACCACGTTAAATTTGGTTTTCCAATGGCAGCTACAGCGACCATGCTGGCATGGGGTGTCGTTGATTACCGGGATGCTTACGAGCAAACCGGCCAATTAACACATATTGAAAACAACTTACGCTTTGTTGCTGACTACTTTGTGAAAGCCCATGTTGCTCCTAACGTGCTTTACGGCCAAGTAGGTAAAGGCTCAGTTGACCACTCATGGTGGGGGGCTGCGGAAGTGATGCGTATGCAACGCCCTTCCTACAAGGTCGATGCTCAGAACCCCGGCTCAGACTTGGCAGGCGAAACCGCTGCGGCGTTAGCAGCTATCTCAATCGTGTTTAAACAAACTGATCCCACTTATGCCGCGACGTTACTGACCCACGCAAAACAACTTTACAGTTTCGCCGATAAATATCGCGGTAAATACTCTGATTCGATCACTGATGCTAAAGCTTTTTATAATTCCTGGAGCGGCTATCAGGACGAATTAGTATGGGGCGCACTTTGGCTTTATCGCGCCACCGGTGATAGCGAGTTTCTAGTCAAAGCAAAAGACGAATATAAGCATCTAGGGACAGAGTCTCAAACCAATACTAAGTCATACAAGTGGGGACAAGCCTGGGATGATAAGGCGTACGGTTCGTACGTACTGATGGCATCACTCACCGATGAGTCTGAATATCAGGCTGACGCTGAGCGCTGGTTGGATTATTGGACCGTGGGTTATAAAGGCAGCAAAGTACGTTATACACCGGGCGGTATGGCATTCCTCGATACTTGGGGCGCGGCGCGCTACACCGCTAATACTTCTTTTGCCGCACTCGTGTACTCAGATTACTTAAAGTCTCGCGACCTGAAAAAAGACAAAGCAGATATCTACTATAACTTTGCCAAGGGTCAGTTAGATTACATCTTGGGTGATAACCCGCTGAATATCTCTTACCAGATCGGTTACGGCAATTACTATCCAACTAAGCCACATCATCGTACTGCCCACGGTACGTGGAATGACAGCTCTAGTCAGCCAGTGGAAAACCGTCACCTCTTGGTTGGTGCGCTGGTGGGTGGTCCTGGTTTGGATGATTCATGGACCGATGATCGTGGCGATTATGTTAAGAATGAAGTAGCGACAGATTACAACGCGGGCTTTACCTCTGCGCTAGCACGCTTGTGGCTAGATGAGGGTGGCACACCGATTCCGGCATCTCAGTTCCCAGTAGCGGAAGTCCGTGATACCGAATTATTTGTTGAAGCCAAGGTTAACTCTGAAGGTCCACGTTATATCGAGCTAAGTACAAAGGTGCACAACCACACTGCTTGGCCGGCAAGAACAACCAGTAACTTGAAGTTTCGTTACTGGGTTGATTTAACCGAAGTTTATGACGCTGGCTACACCGCGAATGACGTATCTGTATCAACAGCATATTCTCAAGGTTCGGGGATCTCCGGTTTACACGCCTGGGGAGATAAAGCTGACAACCTGTACTACGCCGAAGTTAGTTTAGAAGGTGTCGACGTTTATCCGGGTGGCCAATCAGCCTCGAAAAAAGAGGTGCAGTTCCGTTTGTCTCTACCCACCAATACCAATCGTTCTGATTGGGATAACAGCAATGACCCTTCGTGGGATAACTACGGTTCAGGCACCAAGAACGCACCGAAGATCGCGCTCTACGATGGTGACACCTTAGTTTGGGGTGAAGAGCCGAGTGCCTCTTGTGGTGACAGCACGGGTATCAACTGTGCGCCAGTAGCCAAAGGGGCACAACTAGTCACCGCTTATGAAACACCGGTACAGGCCATGCTGATAGGCAGCGATAGTGATGGTTCCATCGCTAAGTACCAAGTGGCGATGCAGCCGCAGCAAGGTGTAGTCAGTATCGACGGTGATATCGCGCAATATACGCCTGACGACGGTTTCTTCGGTGACGATAAGTTCAGCTTTACTGTGGTTGATAACGATGGCGCAGTGTCTTCTGCAGCTGACGTGACAGTACAGGTGGCTGCGCCAATCATCCCTGCCGTAGCAATCACATCACCCGCGGATGGCGGTGAAGTGAAAGCCGGTGAGTCAATTGATGTACGCATTAATTTAAAGAATGCCCATGGCGCCAACCTTTACGTAGACGGCATTTTGATTGATAGCCGTGTGGGTAATGGTTCGATCAAAGTACAGATACCAGATCAAGCAACGCAAATTGAAATCACTGTGGTAAGCACTGATGAACAAGGTGAAGAACTTGCCGCACAAGACAGTGTAAGACTGACCGTGGTTGAAGAAGCTGATCCCGTAGATCCGGTTGATCCTGTCGATCCAATTGATCCGGTACAACCGGGAGATATCAGCTGCCAGATTGGTTCCGTAGATCAGTGGCACAGCGGATTTGTTTTAAACAACATCAGCATCACCAATAACGGCAACGAAGCTATTGATGGTTGGAAAGTGAAACTGTTGTTCAACGAATCTGTTGCCTTTGTTAATGGTTGGAATGGTGTGATGGAGATGACAAGTAATGGCCGCGTGCTTCACGTTAGCCATATGTCTTACAACAGCAAAATCCAACCCGGACAAAGTACCAGCTTTGGCTTGCAAGGTGAGCACGGCGGTAATTTTACTGCCCCTGATTGCCAGCTAGATAAGTAAATTTTTGATAGATCGTCCACCGAACGGCTGCTCGCAAGGGCAGCCAATATCAAACAAAAATGAAGAAATATGATGAAGAAATTTAAACGGAATTTATTGTCTCAGCTTACTTCGGCCGCACTGTTTACCTCATTGAGTGTTGGTGCTATCGCAGCACAGTCGACAAACAACGACGATTGGCTGCACGTAGAAGGTAATCAAGTTAAAGACATGTACGGCAATACAGTTTGGATGACAGGTGCCAACTGGTTTGGTTTCAATACCACTGAGCGTGTATTTCACGGCCTTTGGTCTGTCAATCTAGAGAATACGCTGCAAAGCATTGCCGATCGTGGGATTAACATCCTGCGAGTACCTATCTCTACAGAGTTGCTTTATGAATGGCAGAATGGTCAGGCATCTAAAGCGCAAGTAAATAGCCACACTAATCCAGATCTTGCCAATGCGACCTCACTGGATGTTTTCGATGCCATGGTCGTTGCGTCGAAAAAAGTCGGTTTAAAAATCTTACTCGATGTTCATAGTGCCGAAGCCGACAACATGGGTCACTTTGCACCGCTTTGGTATAAGGGTGAAATGACGTCAGAGGTGTTCTACTCCACATGGGAGTGGGTAACTGAGCGTTATAAAAATGATGACACCATTATTGCGTTTGATCTAGAGAATGAGCCCCATGGCAAACCTTGGGCAGACAGCGAATTTGCCAAATGGGATAACTCCAGCGACGAAAATAACTGGAAATATGCCTGCGAAACGGCAGCAAACCGTATTCTCGACATCAACCCAAATATGTTGGTGATGTGTGAGGGTATTGAGTCTTTCCCTGTGGATGGTAAAACATGGACTAGCCGTAACGATGATAGCTACCACAGCACTTGGTGGGGCGGAAACCTGCGCGGCGTGAAAGATTACCCAGTTGATTTAGGCGACCGCCAAAGTCAGTTTATGTATTCCCCCCATGACTACGGCCCATTGGTTCACAAGCAGCCTTGGTTCTATGCCGGATTTAATAAAGATTCACTCTATAAAGATGTCTGGAAAGACAACTGGATGTTCATTCATGAAGAAAACATTGCCCCGCTATTGATTGGTGAATGGGGCGGCTTCATGGATGGTGGAGACAATGAAACATGGATGGTTGCAATGCGTGACCTGATCATTGAAAACCGCCTGCACCATACTTTCTGGTGTATCAACCCGAACTCTGGCGACACCGGTGGTTTGTTGGACCATGATTGGACAACATGGGATGAAGAAAAGTACGCCCTGTTTGAGCCTAGCTTATGGAAAAATGAACAAGGTAAATTCATTGGTTTAGATCACCAGATCGCTTTGGGCAGCAGTAAAACAGGCCTTAGCTTGAATGAGTATTACCAGAACCAAACCACGTCGGTCACCATCTTATCGCCGCAAGCGGGTAGTCAGGTAATGGCTGGAGCCAACGTCAATATTGGTTACAACTTGACCAAAGCCGAGAAAGTAAACGTTTATGTCGATGGTAAGTTCGTAAAAACAGGCCCAGCCACGGGCAGCGTCAGTGTGAAAGCGCCTGCTGATGAAGGTAACTTCACCATTAAGCTAGTGGCTGTTGATAACGCTGGAACTGAACTATCTGAAATGGATTCCGTGTCTTTGACCGCGGTTCAAGAAGCACCTTTGAACCCTGAGATTGGCCTAAAATCCCCTACCGATGGTACTCAAGTTGAAGTCAATGCCCCCATTAACATAGAAGTGTCTTTAAATGATGCGGCTGGTTTTGAGGCAGTATTGGGCGGCGAAACCATGCGCTTTGATGGTATGCGTGGTCAGATCAACGCACCAGCGACGGCCGGCAGCTATGAGCTGGTAGTCACCGCACTGGATGATCAACAGCAGTCATTGCAGGTCAGCGACCGTACCATGATTGAAGTGGCTGCCGTTGAAAGCGGTGAAGTGTCTTGTGAGCTGGGATCGGTTGATGTCTGGCATTCAGGCTTCGTTCTCAACAACATTAAGGTCAGCAACAACAGCGGTGACAAAGTGACGGCATGGCGTGTGGTACTTGAATTCCCCACCGCTGTCGCCTTAGCTAATGGTTGGAACGGCGAATTCTCAGCCGAAGCGCAATCAATCAAGGTAAGCAATGTGTCCTATAACGGCAATATCAATCCGGGCCAAAGCACCTCATTTGGTCTGCAAGGTAGCCACAATGGCGACTTTAGCGAACCGACATGTCACGTGGAGTAATCGCTTAGTTCAAGTGTTGCGGAGTGCGTAGGAAAAAGCGCCTACCGCAACATCTATGACTATCTACTGAACAGCCGAGCCCCGCATATGTGGAGCTCGGCGCATAGGCGACTAAAACACCACATCGAACAGTAGAGAGGTCACTTTGGCGCTCTGACGAGAAACTTCAACGGTTTGAAAATGTGCTTTGAATAAATCGATCGGTAAGATACTGCTCAATTAATACAGCTATGGTTGCAACTTGCAGAGCAAACTAAGAGTACAGCAATGAAAAGAGATAAATAGGATCTGAAACATATCGATTTTTTTTGGCGTCATGTTGACGTGTACAGATCCCATCAGAAGATAGATCAACGGTATACGTCTAATCTATCGTCCAACTAAATCCGTTCCCATGCTCTTTTGACACCATCTGACCAACTGATATCGTCAAAAAAGAGCGTATTCAGAGTTGAGCAGTTCAAATTTGATACAAGGAGCTATAACAACAACAGCAATGCCGCAGCACCAGCAATAACGCTCGGAGACCACCACGGAAGTTGGAACTCGGTGTCTCCGACGGGTGTTGCATCATCAGCCGAAATAACCGGCTCCATCTTTTTTCGCCCTTCCATTTGGTGGATCTCCACCATTGAGGGTCGATCTTTGGGGATAAAGCCAACGGAGTCGTCTGAGTGCAAGACCTTGTCGAGGGTAAAGAAATAGCTTTTCCCCTCATGGGTGTGTAAAACCAAAGTGTCACCGCTTTCAATACCAGTCAGCCAGGCTTGGCGTTTACCTAACTCTGCGTCTGGTTCTGATACGGGCACAGCCACATAACGAGTTGTGGTGCAGGCAGACAGCAGAATTGCCATAACAAACATTATCAACTGTCTTCGCATTACCGTTTCTCTTATTCCATAGCTATTGGCCGCGGAGTTAACGCGGCACAGTATTCATTAAAGCGCTTATTGAATTATGCGTCTTTCGATTTAAAGGGCAGCAGCGACTTCAGCGCCGTCACGAATAGCACGTTTAGCATCAAGTTCTGACGCCAGTTTCGCACCACCAATCAAATGCACTGACGCACCTTGCTGTAACAACTGGTCATAAAGATCGCGCTTTGATTCTTGTCCCGCGCAGAGAATAACATGATCAACATTCAGCAGTTGCCGCTGACCTTCAACTTCAATATGTAAACCATCGTCATCAATTCTCAGATATTGCACGGCTGCCATCATCTTAACGCCATGTTGCTTCAGTGCTGCCCTGTGGATCCAGCCAGTCGTTTTGCCCAGGCCGGCGCCTACTTTACTGCTTTTTCGTTGCAGCAGATATATCTGACGGTGCGATTTATCTTGTTTACTTTCACTTACCTGCTGTACATCAGGCTTTTCTTTTAAACCACCAGGCGTAGCCAATGCCGGATCGATACCCCAGGTATCTAACCAGCGAGGTAAATCGGTGGTCGTCGATGGATGCCCTTCAACCAGATACTCCGCTACATCAAAGCCAATGCCACCAGCACCAATAATCGCGACCTTTTCCCCTACTGGTTGATGCTCTCGCAATACATCGAGATAACCCAACACCTTATCGTGATCGATACCTGGGATCGGTGGCGTTCGTGGCGTAATCCCCGTAGCGATGATAATTTCGTCGAATTGTTGCGATAACAGTGACTCACAGGTTTGCGCTTCCCCTAAGCATTGCTCAACCCCCGCGGTCATCAAACGATGACGGAAGTAACGTAGGGTTTCGTAAAACTCCTCTTTGCCGGGGATCTGCTTGGCATAATTGAACTGCCCGCCAATATCGTTATCTTTGTCAAACAACGTCACTTGATGACCACGCTCCGCCGCATAACAAGCCGCCGACAAGCCCGCAGGGCCGGCACCGATCACGGCGACGCGTTTGGCTTGTATCGCAGGTTTAATGACCAATTCTGTTTCATAACATGCCAGAGGATTAACTAAACAACTGGCACGCTTGCCTTTGAATACATGGTCGAGACAGGCTTGATTACAAGCGATACAGGTATTAATCGCTTCCGCTTGGCCGGCAGCCGCCTTGTTCACAAAGTCAGCATCAGCCAACATAGGCCTCGCCATCGACACCATATCGGCATCGCCTCGGGTGAGAATATCCTCAGCCACTTGCGGATCATTAATTCTATTAGTTGTAACTAAAGGTATCGAGACTTCATCTTTCAGTTTGGCCGTAACCCAACTAAATGCAGCGCGGGGAACACTGGTTGCGATGGTTGGTACCCGTGCTTCATGCCACCCGATCCCTGTGTTAATGATGGTAACGCCAACTTGCTCCAGCCACCTAGCCATCGTAGGCAGCTCTTTCATACTCACCCCTTGATCGACCAATTCCAGCATCGACAACCGAAATACAATAATAAATTCTTTACCAACCTGAGCACGGATCGCTTTGATGATCTCCAACGGAAAGCGCATACGGTTTTCCAGCGAACCGCCCCACTGGTCGTTACGTTTGTTGGTACGCGGGCAAACAAACTGATTGATCAGATAACCTTCCGATCCCATCACCTCAACGCCGTCATAGCCCGCTTTCTGCGCCAGTGTCGCTGTTTTAGCAAACTGCTTGATCGTGCGTTTGACCATACCGTCAGTCATCGCTTTTGGCTTAAATGGGTTGATTGGCGCCTTGATGGCGCTGGGTGCAGCAGAAAATGGGTGATAGGCATAACGCCCAGCATGCAAGATCTGCAAGCAGATCTTGCCGTCATGCTGGTGCACTGCATCTGTAACTTTTCGATGTTTAGCCACCTGAAAGCCAAAGCTAAGCTGTGAACTATGGGGAGCTAGGCGGCCCCGAAAATTTGGTGAGATCCCCCCCGTCACAATTAAGCCAACCCCACCTTTGGCACGGGCGGCATAAAAAGCCGCCAATTTATCAAAACCACCCCGCTCCTCTTCCAAGCCGGTGTGCATTGAACCCATCAACACTCGATTACGTAGAGAGGTAAAACCCAAGTCGAGGGGAGTCAGTAAGTTGGGATAGCTTTTGTTTGTCATGGTGTAGGGCCATCTTTCATTTATTGTTTTTGTTGTACCCAGCTTAATGGTCATACCAGTTGTCGGCAAGTGGCATAGTTCTAATTTGCTACATCTGGTAATTACAATTATTTACAAATTCCGTTACGTTACTTGCCCACAAGGATTTAACATTTCAGTGTGCCCTAATCGGATTAGAAGATTTGATGAAATATCTAAAGAAGTTTTTCAGCTTTATTGGCAAAGCGCTGACCACCACCCGTTCGGTATTAACCAACTTGTTGTTTGTGGTCTTCCTGCTGGTGTTCCTCACCACCCTATTTGCTGACAAAGGGCCTAGCATGCCCGAAAAAGCCGCCTTAATACTGAGTATTCAAGGCAATGTGGTTGAGCAAAAAGTATCAGTTGATCCCGCAGAAGCCTTCACTAAACAGTTATTAGGCGGTAAAGAGAAGCCAAAAGAAACGCTACTCAAAGATATAATCTTCGCCATCGAAAACGCTCAACATGACCAACGCATCAAAGCATTAGTCATCGAAACCCGTGACATGGCGCCCACCGGCCTCAACAAGTTGCAAGCGATCGGTGCCGCCATTGAGGCGTTCAAAGCTTCCGGCAAGCCAGTGTTTTCTATCGGTGACTACTACGCACAGCATCAATATTATCTAGCCGCCCATGCGGATGAGGTCTATCTCAATCCCCAAGGCATGGTGATGCTGGAAGGCTTCGGGCGCTATCGCACCTACTTCAAATCGTTGTTGGAAAAACTAAAAGTAACACCCCATGTGTTCCGCGTTGGTACCTTTAAATCAGCGATAGAGCCTTATATTCGTGATGATATGTCGCCAGCCGCAAAAGAAGCCAACATGGCCTGGATGAATGACCTGTGGACGGCGTACAAGCAGGACATTGCGACACAACGAGGCCTTGACGAAGAGAAGCTGAATTTCTCCATCCAGTCGCTATTAAGCAACTTGAAAGCTGTGGATGGTGACTTCGCACAGATGGCACTGAACACGGGGCTGGTTGATGGCTTAAAAACTCGTGAAGAACTGCGTCAACCGATCATTGAGGTGGTTGGCCAAGATCCTGAGCACAAAAGCTTCAACCAAGTATGGTTACAAGAATATCTAGCCGTTATTCGCCCACACCAGGCTCCCCATGAGCATAAAGACCGCGTCGGCATCGTCATTGCTAAAGGCACCATCTTAAATGGTGACCAACCAGCGGGCACCATTGGCGGTGATAGCACTGCGCGTTTGCTTCGCCAAGCGCGGCTAGATGATGCAATTAAAGCGGTTGTACTGCGCGTGGACAGCCCTGGCGGCAGTGCTTTCGCCTCAGAGCTGATCCGAAATGAAGTTGAAGAGCTGAAGCGAGCAGGTAAACCTGTGGTCGCATCAATGAGTACCTATGCAGCCTCCGGTGGTTACTGGATATCTGTCAGTGCAGATGAGATATGGGCGGCACCGACCACCATCACTGGCTCCATTGGCATCTTCGGCATGATCACCACGATAGATCGCGCCCTTGATCATATCGGCGTGCACACAGACGGCGTAGGCACAACGGATATTGCCGGGTTAGGCATTACCCGTCCGTTAGATCCAGGCGTCAGCGAAATCATTCAGCGCACCATCGAGCACGGTTACCACCAGTTTATCGGGCTAGTTGCTGAAGAACGTGAAATGACCCCTGAGCAGGTCGACAAGATCGCTCAAGGCCGCGTTTGGAGCGGTAAACAAGCATACGAACTCGGCTTAGTAGACAATTTGGGCACACTGCAAGATGCAGTGTCTGCAGCAGCTGATTTAGCTGGTCTCAGTGCTTATGATGTTGATGAGGTTCAGCGCCCCATGAGTTTCAGAGAACATTTGGTCAATCAACTGCTTAATGGCAGTGCCATGGTCATGGCTAACGAACAGGGTCAAGAGTTCAGTGGTTTCCAACCCCAGAGCCAGATCATGATCGAGTTAAAGCGCATGTTTAGTGACCTGTCGGTACTGAATGAGCTAAATGATCCAATGGGTGCCTATGCTCGTTGTCTGGGCTGCGAAATCTATTAAACTCTTAACAATTTTTCTCATCTGAAAAACGTTAAAAAGGTCGTATTTGCCAATGGCAGATACGACCTTTTCACGTATGCTAGCAATATGAAAAGACGTAAAATTTATATCGCCTATACAGGCGGCACTATCGGTATGCGCCACTCTGCCCATGGCTATATTCCCGAACCCGGCTTCCTACAAGACGTGTTGCAGAAAATGCCTGAGTTCCGCCGTGAGGAGATGCCAGATTTTGAGATCCATGCCTATCAGCCGCTGATTGACTCATCTGACATGACGCCGACCGATTGGCAAAATATTGCTGACGATATCGCTCGTAACTATGACAAATATGATGGTTTTGTTGTCCTGCATGGCACAGACACCATGGCATATACCGCCTCGGCATTGTCATTTATGTTGCAAGACTTAGATAAACCCGTGGTAGTCACGGGCTCACAGATCCCGCTGGCTCAATTACGCTCTGATGGCAGAGAAAACTTGCTGGATGCCCTTTTTCTGGCAGCCAACTACCCAATTCCAGAGGTATCTCTGTGCTTTAATCACACGCTATTTCGTGGCAACCGCACAACTAAAGTCCACGCCGATGGCTTTAATGCCTTCGGTTCGCCAAACTTTCCCCCGCTACTTGAAGCGGGGATCCAGATCCAATTAGTCAGTGGCGAAGTGAAACGACCATCAGGTAGGCCTCTGCGCGTTCAATCCGTCACATCGCAACCGATCGGTATGGTCAGCCTATATCCAGGGATCTCTGCAGACGTGATCGCCAATATCTTACGCCAACCGGTCAAAGCCATGCTGTTACACAGCTATGGCGTAGGGAATGCGCCGCAACATAAGCAGATGCTCGAGCTGCTCAAGCAGGCATCGGATCAAGGGATCATTTTGGTGAACTGCACCCAGTGCCTGAAAGGCAGTGTCAATATGGATGGTTATGCCACAGGACAAGCATTACGAGATGTTGGTGTGATCAGTGGCTATGACATGACCACAGAAGCCACGCTGGCGAAACTGCACTACCTACTCAATCAAGCACTTTCCCCTGCGCAGATAAGAGAAAAAATGCAGATAAGCTTAAGAGGCGAACTAAGTAAGCACTAACGCCTTTAGCGACGCAGCACACCTTTCTGGCCGTAAAACTACGCGCTACCTGGCGCCTTTACTAATTAAAAGGCGCCATTCTCTTTTAGCAGAGCAAAAATCCCTTCAGCCATTTGCTGATAACCTTGTTGATTGAAATGCACATAATCAGATTTCAAGCTTGGTGAGCGTTGAAGTGCCGCCATTAAATTACCGTCAAACACCAGATCGTACTCTACTGCTAATTCTCGATATAAAGCGGCAGAGCTGGAGAACAAGCTTTTTTCCGGTATGCCGACTAATACCACTGGGATACCTCTGCCCTGTGCCATCTCGATCATCTTTGCCAAGTTCTGTTTTGTCTCGTTAGCTGGGCGATTCTGAAGAATATCATTCCCGCCTTCAATCAAGAGCAATAGCTCCGGCATCGTCTGATCCAATAGGAAAGGTAAACGCTCGATACCTTGTTTAGTCAGCTCTCCCGAGACCCCGGCATTTATCACGTCACGGCCACTAAGCTCCGCCAATACTGACGGATAGCTATAAATACGCTCAACGCCATAGCCTGCTGTCAGACTATCACCAAACGCCAAAATACGCGCACCATAGGGTAGCGGCTGTAACTTGGGCTGCGAACAACCGGATAAAGTCATAGTCATTATGACTAATAATATTGCGAGCCAATTGCAACGACAGAACACTGCTCTCTCCTCTTTTGCTATCGTCGGTAGATAAAGCGCCAGAAACAAAAGAAGCACCCGAAGGTGCTTCTGCAAACCAAAGCATCAGTGGGTCTAAGCTGTTAAAGCACGCTCAAAACGCTTCAAAGCATCTTCATCCGCTTTCGTCACAGCGCCCGCTTCTAACCACTGCCAAAACAGGTTCTCTACCGAACGCTCGCTATCACCACTGCCATTCATACGTGCTTGTAACAGGGTCAAACGCAGTTGCTGGCGCAGCGCATCACTATTATTGGGCGAATCGAGCCCTGCCAGTAGCTCTGCTTCGATAGTCAAGCGTTCACGTATCTCTGCATCAGCCGGCTTTTCTGCGCCCTTCTCTTGCCACTGTTTGACAGTTTTTTGCCAACGTTCAGGCAATGACTGCAATAGTTCATCACTATTCGCCGTCACCGCTTCAATCAATACTTGATAGTTTCGCTGTTCCTGCTGTTTTTGTCTGGCCGCAATCGCTTCCATGGCTTGTCTGCGCAGATCATCCATTTCAGCTTCCAACTCGCGACGGTCTCGATGAGCGGTCTCACCAATAGCGTCGGCAGCTTGCTGCGCCTGAGCAATACTCTGACGTAACGCCGCGTCATCTTCAGCGGCTGCGATCGCTGCCGCAAATTCACTAAGCACGACTTTATAAGCGTCAGCATTACTCTGCCACTGCTCTCGTTGCTCGGTACGTGAGGCATTGCGCTGCTCGCGGAGCTGCTGCCCCACATACTGGAAACGCTGCCAAAGTGACTTTTCATTCGCACCAGCATAACCGGCATCACGCCACTTTTTCATCAAGCCATCGAACTGCTCGGAGGAACCCGTAGCATCGGAAAGATCGAGCGCTTCTGCCTGTTTAAGTAGCTGCTGTTTCTGTGCTTCATTCACGCTATACAGCTGCTTCAATACATCGGTAACTTTACGCGACGCTTTTACAAACCGATTTTGCACCGCTTTCCGCTTGGCAAAATCAATCTCGCCGCACTGACGCCACTTATTGGACAGCTGACGATACTTTGATTCAAGATCATTGAGTGCCAGCGGGGCCTCTTTGTGCTGTTCATACAACGCCTGAACCGCTTTGATCACCTCTTCACGCTCTTGCAGGTGCTTCTCCCGCTCCTGCTGCTGCTCACCATAAAATTGACGACAGATCTCAAACGCTTTTTCACTTAGCGTATCAAACTGCTCCGCAAGCGGTGTCCAACTTGCTTCGTTACGATCCACTTCCAGCAATTGCCAACGACGACGGGCATCTTTAACGGCATCGGCCTGCACTTTTGGATCCTCGGCGGGAGATTCAGCAAGCGCCTTAATCTCTTCCAGTAGCGCATCGGCTTTGGGTGCCGCGACCAATTGATGCCACTCCAACAACTCCTGCTCTACCGCCGCTAACTTCTGATAACGTTTATCAAAGCGACGCTTAGCCTTATCAGATAGCAATGCATAAGGCTTTGCCAGACGATGAAACTCTCGCACTGCCACTTTTAAACGCCCTGCTTGTTGATGGCGCTCAGCTTTACCCAGAAGCTTGTCTACGGTTTCTTCTGCTTCTTTGCGCATCCTAAAGAGGGCTTTCTTAGCTTTTTCCAGTGGCGTGGTCAGCTCGTTGACCTGCGCACGTAAACCGTCAGGTAAAGGTAAGTCTGAAACCGCTCGCCATTGTCCGCGCCACTCAGCTAGATCAGTCAGGAAAGTCTCGCTGTCAGCATCAATCTGTTGCAACGGGGCAACTAGCGCTTCTGCCTTAGCCAGCTGGGCAGGCAAGTCCTCTAGCTTGACAAGCTGTTCAGTCACGTCCGCTGCAAGCTTGGATAGTGCCATCCAATCTGATTCATTTAATGCTTCAGCGCCTAACTGTTGTTTGAGAGCTGATAACACTTCGGTAAGCGGCTTAATATCAAACGCTTGCTGCTGTTCGATCAACTTATGGATCGCTTTGATATCTACCTGTAAGGCTTCGAAGCCCCCACGCAACATAGCGGCATTTTCTAACTTTTCGTTTGCCGCTTTTTCTTGCGCTTCCGCCTGTTGCCATATTGCCATTAGCTCCTCTAACCGGGCATAAAGGCGTTTAGCAATGCCTTCATGTTTGGCTTGCCACGGCGCAAGCAGTTCCAGTGGCTCCAGCTCTTTGGCTAATGATTGCCAACGGATCTCAAGCTCATTGGCTTTATCGCCTAATGAACGTTGCTCCACCGCCTGTGGCTCGGTCAATTTTTCCGTGACCCCTTGCAGCTGCGCTAACAGCAGCCGGGCTTGCTCATTTAACTCTGCTGGACGCTCTTTAGCGCGCTGTAGCGCTTCAAGTTTGGATACAAAAAACGCTTGTACTTCAATGTTGCCAGCCTTTTTTGCCAAGCGGCGCATCTGCTTTTCATCATCAATCTTGGCAGCAGCCCAAAGCGCAATCTCCGTTGACGGATCGGAATCTGCCGCATCAATGTAGCAACGGGCTTTGTTAATACGTTCTAGAGCCGACTGACGCAAGCTGTCGGCAGGCAGTTGCCGCCAAACAGCTTCGAGGTATTTACGATCCTTACAATCACTGACAAAAGCGGAGACTTGGGCAGTATCTAGAGGAGAGGCTGCAGTGATGATATCTGTCACATGTTGCAACGCCGCCTTCTTCAGACCATCGTCACGCTCCTCACCGGCTGCTAACCACCACAGTGATAATTCATTTAGTTTTTCCAGCGCCAGGCGTCTAACCTGACGGTGACCATCGTTGAACGCAAGCTCACGGAGAATGGTGCGATGGGGTTGATTACTGCTGTCGAGTTCAGCAATGGCGGATTGACGTTTAGCTGGGTCTTTATGTTGCCAGGCGGGGCGGAATAAATTTTTAAATATCATCGTGTCTAAACCTTGCGATAGGCTCTACTGTCTGTCCCTTGAACTGCTGCTTTAAATCGTTCTTGGATAGATGTACCAAGGATCCGTCTTTAGCCACGTTCATATGTTGTGTTTGGTCTAATTTGGTCGCCTGATAGGCGATCACCAACTGCATCGCGTTCTCTTTTTGCTCATCAGAAAGCGAATTGCCATCGGGCCACTTACCAAGTTCTACTGCGGTTTTCAGCCGCTGGTAGCTTTCAAAATCGAGTTTGTTCACCAGCTCGATAATATCCATTTAATAAAGACCTATTGTTTCTTACTAAAAATCAACCAGATACGCAGTGCGATATACCAAATAAAGCCTGCGGCTGACATCGTTTGACCCGCTGTACGTTGCCAATCAGTTTGCAACTCACCATCAAAAAAGGTGACGGCAAAACCTCCAACAAACAGCAATAATGCCAGGAACTGCTGTGTCATGATCCGCTGCTGGCGTTTAATAGCAAAAACCCTCTGCTGACTCGCCCGCTTCTCATCATCCATATCACCAAATGCGTAACCGCAATGCTGACAAACGTCTGCTCGATCTGAGATCCGTTTGTTACAACAGGGACATGGAACAATCGCCATCACACCTTCCTCTTACTAAGCCAAAAACGAAAGAGAGGCATTATGAAATAATTGGCGTTCGATTAAAACTAAAAGGCCCCATCTTGGGGCCTTTTAGTTCATCCGAGTTAATCTTTTCGCTCACTTCGCTGCTGATAAAAATCAGTCCAATAGTCAGCGACGGTGGTTTTCATCTCTCTGCAGAGGATCATGATGCCGAACAGGTTTGGTAGCGTCATCAGTACGATAGCCACCGCAGCCAAATTCCAGACAACGGTAGTATCAGCAACCGCGGCCCATAAGAAGCCGGCACAATAGAAAACCCGATACGGCATCACAGCCTTAACGCCGAGCAGATAGGTCACCGCCCTATCACCATAATATGACCATGCTATAGCAGTTGAGAACGCAAATAGCAGCAAACCGATAGAGACAATGTACTTCCCATAATCTCCAAAAAAACCTTTCGTAAACGCTTTGGTCGTTAACGCCGCAGAGTGCAACAGGGAACGCCCAGTCACTTCCAGCTCTGAGTTAACCAATTTGCCTTTCTCGATCTTCATCTCGCCACTGTAGGGATGGCCGCCAACTAAATAGATGACATCTTCGGCCACCGAATGCGCATTGATCAGCGTATATTCAGGGGCGATGGCAACACCATCCTTAACCGTAACACTGCCGGTATAGGGCTCAACCTTGGCCTCATTACTACCGATAAGGAAACTGGATAAAGCGACCCTATCTGCTTCCGCGGTGTCTGTGTATTGGCCACTCAAATAGCGCATATCCGCTGTTTGGAAGCTATTTTGATGTTTTTCCGTCCACACGCCGGACGACAAGATCACCAAGCCAGTCAAAGTACAAACAATGATGGTATCGATAAAAGGTTCCAGAATAGACACAATCCCTTCCGATACTGGCTCATCAGCTTTAGCTGCGGCGTGAGCGATTGGTGCAGAGCCTTGACCCGCTTCATTAGAAAACAGACCTCGCCCAACCCCTTTATTGAATGCATAAGCAAACGATGCCCCTAAAAAGCCACCCGCAGCAGCGGAACCAGAGAATGCATCAGAGAACACCGAAACCAAAGAGGGAAGAATATTTTGATAGTTATAAAAGATAACTGCTAGAGCACCGATGACGTAGATAAACGCCATCAAAGGCACAATTCTCGAGGTCACTTTCGCGATACGATGGATCCCACCCAAGATAACCAAAGCGAGCAATACCGTCAGTACGCCACCAGTCAACAAAGGTTCAAGCCCAAAAGTGGACTCCATGCTGCTGGCAATATTGTTAATTTGCGGCAGGTTTCCGGTACCAAATGAGCTAATCACGGTAGCGATAGCAAAAATAACCGCCAGCCATTTCATATTCAAACGGCGATCCATGTAATACATAGGCCCACCCGCCATGGTGCCATCGGCGGTTTTTACCCGGTATTTATGTGACAACGTCACCTCAACAAACTTAGTCGTCATACCGAAAAAAGCGGTCGCCCACATCCAGAACAATGCCGCAGGACCACCAATATGGATCGCCAAAGCAACACCGCCGATATTGCCGGTACCCACAGTGCCGGAAAGCGCAGTAGTTAGCGCTTGAAAGTGAGTGGTATCACCCATCGCACTCTTTATGTCGTACTTGCCACGAACCACTTTCCACGCGTGACCAAAATAACGGATCTGAGGAAACTTCAAGTAGACGGTGAAAAACAGCCCCACGCCAAGTAGCACGAATGGAAACCAAGCGGCGGAGCCGAGGAATCCATCTAACATCAATAGAAAATCATTTAGCCCCTGCACGGCAGCCTCCCTGGAAAATATTGTTATAAGTTAATTTTTTGTTATCAAAAGCATACTAGATAAGCTGACATCAGTTTACCAGCCCTAAAATTTGCTTAGGTTGCACAAGGAGTGAGCAACCGATTCAGCTTCCGTAGAAAGGGTGTTGACAGCAAAGATCCCAGACATTAAGATGCGCGCCGTTCCTTCTTAGAAGGACATCTACTCCCCTGTAGCTCAGTTGGTTAGAGCGGTGGACTGTTAATCCATGTGTCGTCCGTTCAAATCGGACCAGGGGAGCCACATTACATAGCAAGTTTATTCCCCTGTAGCTCAGTTGGTTAGAGCGGTGGACTGTTAATCCATGTGTCGTCCGTTCAAATCGGACCAGGGGAGCCACATAAAAGAGCCCAGCAATTATGCTGGGCTTTTTTATGTTTAAGCCAGCAGATAAAGCATCTATTTGTTGAGCTGGTTCATCCTTCCCGAAAAATATTCTTAACCCATTGTAAAGATTACTGACTAGCCCTAGGGTTGGACTACTATTTCCTCTATAGTTAATTTCTAAGATAGATTTGCATATATCTGATTTAACAGGGATAGACAGTTAGAGGCAGTATGAAAATTCAAAGTAAAGCGCTCTTTGTTAATGTCTTTATTTTGCTCCTGCTACTCATCGTGATGTGGGCAGGGCAATACCTTTCTGTGATCAATCAAATTGAGTTCCAGAAGGAACAGCTCTATTCCAACGCCAGGTTACTGCTTGAAACATCGCAAGAACACACACAAGCAAAGCGCAATACCCAGCTGAGCCAACTGTCTGGCTACTTGACGCTGTCGGTTATCGACGTCAATGGCAATGTCATTGCATCCTATGAGAAGCAACCCAGTTTTCAGTTCCCGCTAGCAAGTATCGCCTCAGCACTAGGCTTAGGTGCATCGAAAATGCAAGCCAATGCAGGTAGCAACGCGGTCGTGATCATGCCTGATTTCAGCCACCTGCAGCTAAGCTTTA
This sequence comes from Corallincola holothuriorum, assembly GCF_003336225.1. NCBI lineage: Bacteria > Pseudomonadati > Pseudomonadota > Gammaproteobacteria > Alteromonadales > Psychromonadaceae > Corallincola > Corallincola holothuriorum. The sequence goes on along the minus strand of NZ_QPID01000004.1, from coordinate 145,751 downwards.
TCCGCAATATCGCTTTTGAGACCATGGCGTGGCTAATTATGTTAGTGGTCAGTATTGTTTGGCTTAGAGGCAGTTTGCACAAACCACTGCGCAGCTCGGTCAAGGAGCTACAGAAACTGTGCGACAAACTCAGTCATGCAGAAAAAGATTTCCAGATGGGCTCCGGCATTGCAAGCGAGTTCAGATCTATCGGAGAGGGACTACAAGCGATCCAAAAAGGGGTTGTAGAACGACTACATCAAACAGAAGAGGAACTGACACAGGTACGGAAAACGGCCTATGTTGATCACCTGACCGGCTTACCTAATCGTAGCCAATTTATGCTCGACATCCCTGAAATGCTGGCAGACGAAAGCGGAAAACAGTTTGGTGTCATGGCCGTAGTGCGCACAACAGAGCTAGGAAAAATAAACGCTGCCAAGGGCTATACTGCAGGCGATCAGTTCATCAGTATTCTGGTTGACGCCGTAAAATCTGTTGCCAGTCATTTTCGAGGTTCAAAGATCTACCGACTCAACAGTTCTGACTTTGCCATCGTCCTTCACCACTTCTCCCATAAAGAGTGCGACGAGTTAGGCAAACAGTTGCAAGGACGGTTAAATGAGATCCAACGACAATACGAATTAGATAACACCGCTTTTATCGGCATGGCTGGTTTTGCTCAAGGTATGTCAGTAGGCGACCTATTGGCACTTTGTGATACCGCCACCGGCCTAGCCCAAAGTAAAGAAGCCAACGCTTGGCATTTCCAAAGCGACCTAGTAGGTACTGAGGTTTTAGGCGAGCAAGGTTGGCGAGAGAATCTGGAGCAGCTAACCAAGAAGACCGATTTCACCCTGATCTCGCAAGCTATTCAGCCGTTGAAGCAAGGCAAAATATACTCTGCGATTACCCCGCGTTTCACCAATACCAATGGCGACGAACTGCCCTACCGCTCAGCATACTCAATGGCAGAACGATTACAGCTTTCAACCGAGCTAGATAAAGCCGTTATTGCCGCCATCTTGGCGTTGATCAAAAAGCGTGGTGGTGACGAATATTACGGTATCAATGTCTCTGTAACCTCTGCTCACGACTCCTCGTTTTTGGTTTGGATTGAAAGGATGTTGGGCAAACACGGTAAGCTGGCACAAAGGTTAACCTTTGAAGTGACTGAGCAAGGCCTGCAAAGAGATCTAAAATCAAGCCGCCGTTTTATCGATGTCATTCACCGCACGGGTGCCAAGGTCACAGTAAAACAATTTGGCTTAGGTATGACCTCATTTAAGTTCTTTAAAGATCTGAAACCTGACTATGTAAAAATCGATAAGAGCTATATGGACGAGATAGAACATGATCGAAATATTCAGTATTTCTTGCGCCTGATTATCGATATTGCCCATCGGCTTAGTGTCAAAGTGATTGCAAGCGGCGTTGAATCACAAGAGCAGAAATACGTACTTGAAGGGATGTTTGTAGACGGTATTCAGGGGCAATATATTCATCGCGCAGTTCCGATCTCTAACGCCGAATAGAACAAAGCAACCAAGATAATAAAAGCAAGAGTAGCGAGGTTTCAGCTACTCTTGCGCCAGTAATCCGTCTAATGAACGCTCCAATTGCGCCGCTTTCGGCAGATCAAACAAGCCATTCGCTAACGCGTCAACGTGCTTCAAACGACCACTGATCACATCGACAAACTGCTCAACCACTCGACAATTTGCGCTATACCAGATATCTCTCTCATTCCATTCGCCATCATTTACCGCTTGACCATCGACGAGTACCGGATTAAATCGCCAGTTATCCCCCGGACGAAAGCCACCACTTAACTCTAAACGCTTCTGCTCACCCACCAAAGTGAGATGTATCTGGATCCCAGTCTCTGGCAATCGGTATTGCTGGGCATCTAACATCAACCCTTCATTTTCCAACAATACGCTGACATTGCTTATCCCCTCACCAATATGATGGTGAAGCAGCGTGAATGGACCAAGGCTATGGATCAAATAGGAGAGCGGATGAGCAACGATATCGAGGAACCAACCCACCGGGGTTTTCTCCATAGGAAAGCGACTGCCAACCGATAATATGGCGCGAGACAACGGGCCAAGCCCGTTACCAGCGAGCTGTTCATTGATCACAGATGCCGTCTGTAGAAAACTAAAAGGATAATTTACAAAAGTGGGAAAGCGTCCTAGCCCAGCCAACGCTCCAGGCTCAATCCGCGCACCAGATAGCGGCTTTTCACACAACACGGGGCGGTCAGAGAAGTGTTTGAGATACCCCAAATGCGTCGCGGTAGGAGATGCAACAACGATAATGTCACAATGATCTAACTGGTTAACATCAGTGGCAGCAACCGGGATCCCCTCTTCGCTGGCCACACGTGCCGTGCCTTCAGGGCTGACGCCCATAATGGCAGCGATCTCATGTCCAGCCTCTCTAAAGGTGCCAACATGCACTCGACCCCAAGACGTACCTATGATGCCTACTTTCATATTTGTAATTACCGCTCAGTCAGGTATACCAAGTCTATCTTTCTGATTTAGCTTAGCCTTTTACAGCAACAATCGCAGTATTGTTTTCATCTTCAATGATTTTTCCAACGGCATCAGCGCTCTCCTTAATGCGCCATTGACTGATCACCACACCCAAAATAATAACGCCTGCCGCGACCATTTGTTGGCCATTTAAACGTTCGCCTAAAAGCAAATAAGCAAACAGCAAGCTAAACACGGGGATCAAGTTGACATAGCCTGCTGCGGCGGTCACTTTAACTTTAGATATCGCGTAGTTGTATAGCAAATACGCACCTAAAGTCACCACCACGCCTAAATATACGATAGCCAACAACGCTTGACCGCTTACACTCTCTGGTATTGGCACCCAAAATAGCATTGGCGCAAAAAATATCGCCCCACAGAAGGCTTGAAAAGCCGTTAACGTCAACGCTGGATAGCGACTGCTAAGGTGCTTCAAGTTAATGCTATAGATAGCAGCACATATCATTGCCAGAAATTCAAGAAAGTTGCCCCATAATGCATTGGGCGCATGGGCATCCGCTGTTCCCGCCAGAGTCAACCAGAGCACGCCGGCAATAGCAGTAGCAAAGCCGATGATCATATTTCGATTAACCCGTTCACCGACACTAAACCAAGCCATCACTGCCACCAATAGCGGTAATAAGGCGGTGATCATGCCAGCTTGCCCGGCAGAGGTATGGCGCATCGCTTCTCCCTCCAGTACAAAGTAGAGGCAAGGTTCACACAGCGACATGATGGCGAGGCGTTTCCAATCACCGGCTTGATAACGAAACTTCATCACAACTTTAAATACCAAAGCAAAACAGAACGTTGCTAACAGCATTCGGCCAAAGATCACCCATACAGGATGCATCTCATTAATGGCATACTTCAACGCAATAAACGAGCTCCCCCAAAGCAGCATCGCCAGGATCAACGCGAACGAGGGTAATCTGTGATTCATGAAAATAGCCTAAACTTAATTGACTGGCGGATCCTAGAGTAAAAGCCACCTTAGGCAAAGCGTAAATTAGCATCCAAAGGTTGAAAAACGAGCAATATAAAACCCCACGATGGGGCGGTTGTTAAGCGCGTGTCAAAAGCGGATAATACGCCCACTTTCAATCATTAAGATGCCAAGGTAACACCGCCTGCATGAGTGAATACCTGCTGCTATTGGTCGGCACAGTACTGGTCAACAATTTCGTCCTAGTCAAATTTCTTGGCTTGTGTCCCTTTATGGGGGTTTCCAATAAGCTTGAAACCGCTATTGGCATGTCATTGGCCACGACTTTCGTTCTGACCCTCGCATCAACTTGCAGCTATCTCATCAACCAGTATTTACTGGTTCCGTTGTCTATAGAGTATCTGCGCACCATGAGCTTTATTCTGGTGATCGCTGTAGTCGTGCAGTTCACCGAAATGGTTGTACGTAAAACCAGCCCGCTACTGTATCGATTACTAGGTATCTTTTTGCCTTTAATCACCACTAACTGCGCAGTGCTCGGTGTCGCATTACTTAATATCAATGAAAACCATGGCTTTATTGAATCCATTGTTTACGGCTTCGGGGCGGCATTAGGCTTTTCCCTGGTGCTAGTGTTATTCGCTGCAATGCGTGAACGATTGGCAGCAGCCGATGTTCCTCTGCCATTTCGGGGCGCTTCAATCGCCATGATCACTGCAGGATTAATGGCGTTAGCCTTTATGGGCTTCAGCGGCTTAGTTAAGTTTTAGGAGACTGACGATGACTGGGATCCTAATAGCCGTGACCGCCTTAGTGATTATCGCTTTGATATTTGGTGCGTTGCTCGGACTCGCTGCAGTGCGCTTCAAAGTTGAACAAGACCCTATTGTCGAGCAGATTGATGCCATATTGCCACAAACCCAGTGCGGGCAATGTGGTTACCCTGGCTGTCGCCCTTACGCTGAAGCGATCGCCAACGGTGATGATATTAATAAGTGCCCACCGGGCGGTGAAGCCACCATTCAAAAACTGGCAGATCTGACAGGTAAGGAAGCAAAGCCCCTCGATGCTGCTCATGGTGAAGAAGAGGTTAAAAAAGTTGCTTTCATTCGCGAAGCTGAATGTATCGGCTGCACTAAGTGTATTCAAGCCTGTCCAGTCGACGCGATCCTCGGCGCAGCCAAACAGATGCACACAATTATTGCCGATGAGTGCACAGGCTGCGATCTGTGCGTAGAACCCTGCCCTGTCGATTGCATTGAGATGCGACCAATAAAACAGACAACAACTAATTGGAAATGGGATCTGAAAGCCATTCCTGTACGAGTGGTGGAGTAAGTATGGAGACAACCTTTGAGCTCGTTAAAGAAGGCAAACTCTGGGACTTCCCCGGCGGTATTCATCCCCCCATACGCAAAGAGGTATCGACGGCTCATCCTATCAAGCGTTTTCCCCTACCAGATCACCTTTACCTGCCGTTAAAGCAGCATATCGGTCGTGGCGGCCGCCTCTTGGTTGCGGTTGGCGATAGCGTTAAAAAAGGTCAGCAACTCACCACGGGTGAGCAAGGCGCATTGCCTATCCATGCACCCACCTCAGGAAAAGTTGAGGCGATCACCGATTACCCCAGTGCACACCCTTCCGCCTTGCCAGAGCCAACATTGGTCATGCGCCCCGACGGGGATGAGGCATGGGTAACAAAGACACCTATCGACAACCCGTTACAACAACCGGCTAAGCGCCTAATACAGCATATAGCGGATGCTGGTATTGCAGGCTTAGGCGGCGCGGGCTTTCCCGCCGCAAGAAAGCTAAGCGGCGCACCCGAAGAGATTGAGTTTCTAATCATCAATGGCGCGGAATGTGAGCCCTACATCAGCTGTGATGACATGCTAATGAGAGAGCATGCACGAGAGATCGCGTTAGGTATTGAGCTATTGGTTCATATCCTCAGACCCAAGCTGGTACTAGTGGGTATCGAAGATGACAAGCAACAAGCTATTACCGCCATCACAGAAGCGACATCAACGCTAAATGTAGAAGTGCGAGCTATCCCCACCAAATATCCCTCTGGTGGTGAGAAACAATTAGTACAACTGCTTACAGGTAGAGAAGTACCATCGGATGGATTGCCTTACGACGCGGGTGTAGTAATGCACAACGTTGGCACTACGTTTGCCATCAAACGGGCCATTTATGATGGTGAACCACTACTTGAGCGCGTCGTCACCGTGACTGGCGACGCGGTCGGCCAACCGGGCAATTATTGGGCACATTTCGGTACGCCGGTACGCCACCTGTTAGAGCAAGCCAATTACCAATCAAAGCATGGACGACGGATAATCATGGGCGGCCCAATGATGGGCTTTACGCTCCCCCATGCCAACATCCCCTTAGTAAAAATCAGTAACTGCATCCTGGCACCCAGTGAAAATGAGCTGCCCTTGGCTGGCAAGGAGATGCCATGTATACGCTGCGGTCAATGCGCAGATGCATGTCCAGCGTCATTGCTACCGCAACAATTGTTCTGGTACAGCAGTCATCATGAATTGGAGAAAGCGCGGGAATATAAGCTATTTGACTGCATTGAGTGTGGTGCCTGCGCTTATGTTTGCCCTTCCGAGATCCCTTTAGTTCACTATTATCGCAAGGCAAAGTCAGAACTACGGCAACATGACGCGGATGCGCTGAAATCAGAGAAAGCCAGAATACGTTTCGAAGCAAGAAATGAACGACTGGAACAGGAAAAACTCGCAAGGGAAGCCAAACACCGAGAAGCGGTCGCCAAACGACAAGCCGCCGTCGCAGGACGTCAGGGTGCACAAGACGCCGTCGCCGCGGCACTTGCCAGAGTAAAGTCAAAGCAAACAACGGAAGTAGCAGACGCCAAAGCAAGCGTCGATGCACAAGGCAATCTAGTCCCTGATAATCAGCAAGCCATCGATGCCCGAGAGCAACGAAAAGCGCAGGCGGCTCAACGTCGCGCCGAGAAGGTAGCGCAGAGTAGTCAGAAAGACAGCAGCGCAACAACAGATGCAGCCCATTCTGCGGATAACACCAAAACCACCGTCGCAGCCGCTGTCGCCAGAGCAAAAGCCAAAGCTGAAGCCAGAAAAGAGGCACAAGACAACAAGGAAGTAGCTAGCAATAATGAGGTAGTCGACAACGCTCGCACCGCGAACGAGGCTATGGACGCTAAAAAAGCTGCAGTAGCCGCCGCAGTGGCGCGGGCAAAAGCAAAAGCGGAGGCTAAAAAAAGCAACGATGCTGCGCAAATAGCTGAAGCCGACAGTACACAAAATACGGCCACCGCAGCAACAATTGAAGATAGCGATGCCGCCAAAGCAGCAAAGAAAGCCGCCGTCGCTGCTGCTGTGGCTAGGGCGAAAGCCAAGGCTGAAGCAAAAAAACAGGCACAATACACAGCTGATGAGCCAAGCAACTCCGATGTAAAACAAGATGAACCTGATTCAAAACAAGCAGCTATTGCCGCCGCTGTAGCGAAAGCAAAAGCAAAGGCGCTGGCACGCCAAGAGGCACAAAAAAATCAGCAAGCAGCAAGCAGTGAACAAGCAACCGATGATTCGCCGGGAGACAAGTAAGCCATGTCATTCAAAATAGCAGCCTCTCCCCATCAACGCATACAGATGCGTACAGCAACATTGATGCGGTGGGTCATGCTGGCGACGATCCCGGGAATAGCTGCACAGTATTGGTTTTTTGGCGCCGGGGTGATCTGGCAAGTGCTGTTGGCCATAGGCACAGCGTTAGTCAGTGAATACTTGGTGCTAAAGCTCAGACATCGACCAGCCGCACCGGCATTGACAGATCACAGCGCAATGCTCACAGGGCTGCTGATCGGGATCAGCATTCCACCACTGGCGCCTTGGTGGATCGTTGTTATCGGCACGGCCTTTGCCATCATTATGGTGAAGCAGCTTTATGGCGGCTTAGGCTACAACCTGTTCAATCCGGCGATGGCCGCTTATGTGATGTTGTTAATCTCTTTCCCATTAGAGATGACGACCTGGCATCCGGTCACCAGTTTCGGCGAACATGGTTATGGTTTCATTGATGCCGCGATGCTGATTTTTACCGGTTTCAGTAGCGAAGGTTATAGTCTGGCTCAGATCCTAGCGGGCATCGACGGTGTTACCGCGGCAACCCCCCTCGACAGTTTTAAAACCGACCTGACACAAGGATTTACCAGTAGCGAAAGCTTCGCTCGGCAGCCCCAAGGCATGCTTGCAGGAGTTGGCTGGGAATGGGTTAACCTCGCCTACTTAGCTGGCGGGTGCCTATTACTAAAGCAAAGCGTTATCCGTTGGCATATTCCCGTAGGCGTTCTCGCTGGCCTATTTAGCGCTGCATTTATCAGCTTTCTGCTCAGCCCAGACACCACTGCCAGCCCCATTTTTCATCTGTTCAGTGGCGCAGCCATGCTCGGTGCATTCTTTATAGCAACCGACCCTGTATCGGCCAGCACAACAGTCAAAGGGCGACTGATATATGGCGGCCTAATTGGCGTATTGGTTTATCTGATCAGAACACACGGTGGCTACCCAGATGGCTTCGCGTTTGCCGTATTATTAGCGAATATGTGCGTACCTTTGATTGACTACTATACCCAGCCACGTACATACGGCCACGGCATGGAGAACAAGCAATGAACCTCCTACCGATCGGTAAGAACGGACTGATCTTGGCATTGTTTGCGCTGGTCACCACTGCGCTTGTCGCCGCAACCAATCATTTTACGGCGCCTCAAATCGAACGTCAGGAACAACAACAACTAATAACCACTCTGGAACACCTGTTTCCTGCAGGCAGCTACAATAACGACCTGTATAAAGAGTGCATCGAAGTCACTAATCACCAATTTCTCGGCCGAAAAACAGCACAACGAGCATTTATTGCCCGCTTCAATGAAGAACCCGTCGGCATTGCTATCGAAACGACTGCGCCAGATGGCTACAACGGCGCTATCGATATCATTGTGGGTATTCTTAGTGACGGTACAGTTGCCGGCGTCAGGGTGCTTAGCCATAAAGAGACACCGGGGCTTGGCGATAAGATCGAGTTGCGTAAAAGTAAATGGGTGATGAGTTTTGACCAACAAAAACTGGTTGATGAAACGGATCCAGCCTGGAAGGTGAAGAAGGATGGCGGCGAGTTCGACCAGTTTACAGGCGCCACCATCACGCCAAGAGCTGTAGTCAAAGCAGTGAGAAATACACTGCTCTACTATCAGCTCAATCGTGAACGCCTGTTTACCCAAGCAACCCGTTGCGGAGAGCCATCATGAGTGAAGTCAAAGAGGTTATCTGGCAAGGGTTGTGGAAGAACAACCCTGGTTTAGTGCAGTTACTTGGTTTATGTCCGTTACTCGCCGTAACCGCCTCTGTTACTAATGGATTGGGCTTAGGTCTAGCTACGTTGCTGGTGTTAGTTGGCTCCAATATCTCTGTTGCCGTCGTCAGGAACTGGGTACCGAGCGAAATACGGATCCCAGTTTTTGTGATGATTATTGCCGCCTATGTCACCTGCATTCAACTGCTAATGAATGCCTACACATACGGACTTTACCAATCACTTGGTATCTTTATCCCGCTCATTGTTACCAACTGCGTGATCATTGGCCGAGCCGAGGCTTACGCCTCAAAAAACAGTGTACCGATGGCAGCTCTGGATGGTTTGATGATGGGCGTGGGTTTCACCTTGGTATTGGTCGTCCTCGGTGGTCTAAGGGAGCTCCTTGGTCAAGGTACCCTATTTGACGGCATGGAGATGCTGCTCGGTAGTTGGGCCCATGCGTTGCGCATTGAAGTGTTCCAAGTCGATAGCCACTTTCTACTCGCGATCCTGGCACCTGGCGCATTTCTCGGTATGGGCTTATTGATCGCGTTGAAGAACCTTATCGACGCCCATGTCGAAAAACGCCTAAAACAGAAAACGCCGGTGATGAAAGCTGAGCGCGCCAGAGTCACAGCGAATCAAACACAGTCATGAATAAAGATAAACGCCAGCAAATTTTAGTGCGCCTCCGCGACGATAACCCGGAGCCGACAACAGAATTAAATTTCTCCACACCGTTTGAGTTACTGGTGGCCGTCACGCTATCAGCACAAGCCACAGATGTCAGTGTCAATAAAGCCACCGACAAGCTGTTTCCTGTGGCCAATACACCACAAGCTATTGTGGATCTTGGTGTTGATGGTCTGAAGGCCTATATCAAAACCATCGGCTTATATAATTCTAAAGCGGAAAATGTCTTTAAAGCCTGCCAGATGCTGTTATCACTGCATAATGGCGAGGTACCTGAAGACCGCGATGCACTGGAAGCCTTGCCGGGGGTTGGTCGAAAAACTGCCAACGTTGTCCTCAACACAGCATTTGGTTGGCCCACTATTGCCGTAGACACTCACATTTTCCGGGTCAGTAACCGCACCGGTTTTGCCAAAGGTAAAAATGTTGTTGAGGTAGAAAATAAGCTGCTGAAGGTCGTACCAAAAGAGTTTAAGGTTGATGTTCACCATTGGCTGATCCTCCACGGCCGTTACACCTGTATCGCCCGTAAACCACGCTGCGGCAGCTGTATCATAGAAGACCTCTGTGAATACAAGGAGAAAACAGAGATCTAAGTGCCGAGCTAACGGCTAATCACCTGCTAGCAACTGCCTCTGGAGAAGATTAGTCGTTAAAATTTTGTAATTCACCGCCAAAATGTTACAGCCTACCCGATAGTTAAACTCATACGCACATGACTCTACACGCCCGAAATTACCGATAACCCAGCGCCAGTCCACTCGTCAGCTGACCACTTTCCCTCAACCAAATGAATGGTATAGATAAATCTCACTTCACATAATTAGGAACCGTATCATCACCCCGCATTTCCAGCACACTTTAAGCCAAGAAATAAACACGAGACTCAGGTAGGGAGATAACACAATATCGAGTATCCTTAGCTACCTAAAGTTAACAATTCGTTTTCATTACCAAACTGTATTGTCTTGGAAACGGCTGATATCAGGAGTTTCAGATGCGCATTCTTCATACCATGCTTCGTGTCGGTGATCTTCAACGCTCTATCGATTTCTATACTGGCGTACTGGAGATGGATCTAATTAGACAATCTGACAATGAAGAGTACAAATACACCCTCGCCTTTGTTGGTTACGGTGATGAACGTAGCGGTGCAGTCTTAGAGCTAACTTATAACTGGGGCACCGACCAATATGACTTAGGCTCAGCATTTGGCCATATCGCCATTGAAGTGGATGATATTTATGGAGCCTGTGAAAAGATCCGTACCGCTGGCGGAAATATCACCCGAGAGCCAGGTCCGGTAAAAGGCGGAACAACCGAAATTGCATTTGTTGAAGATCCCGATGGTTACAAGATCGAGTTGATTAACAAGAAGTTCGCCGGAAAAGGGTTGGGCAACTAATGGAACTCGCTTTACAACGAAAAAACACCACGCTGCCCTCTCTGCTCATCATGGCGATTGTGATGTTACTTACCGCCTGTGCCAGCAATGCTGGTGAAGACGATGTCGCCAATATTTTCGCCAAGGTCAACGACAGTGTGGTTGAACTGCATGTGAAAGCCATTCAAACGGAAAAGACCGGCAACAGAACAAGTAGTAACGGTCTCGGCTCAGGTGTGCTGATTTCCGATTCAGGCAAGGTGCTGACAGCAGCCCACGTGGTCGATACAGCCACAGAGGTGAAAGTCATTTTCACGAATGGTGATATAAGTTTCGCCAAAATCCTTTGGATCGAACACAAAGCAGATCTCGCGATGCTCAAGCTCGACAAAGTACCAGAGGGGATTAAACCGGTAAAAATAGGCGATTCAAAAACCCTCAGGATCGGTGAGCGGATCATGGTGATCGGTGCCCCTTACGGTGTCAGTCACAGCCTATCTGTCGGCTATGTTAGCGGCAGAAGAGAAGGCCCAGAAAAGGTATCTCGTAATATCACCCCGGTATTCCTGCAGACCGACGCGGCAATAAACAAAGGCAACTCAGGTGGCCCGATGTTTAATATGCAAGGTGAGGTGATCGGTATTGTCAGCCGCATTTTGAGTCAGAGTGGTGGCTTCGAAGGCTTAGGCTTTGCTGTTGCTACACAAACGGTTCAGGCAATTATTGACGAAGGTACCCTGCCCTATGCTGGTCTAACAGCTTTACCGCTAACTCCGGAACTGGCGCGGGTACTGAATATTCCACAGGGCTATGGCGCTTTAGTGCAACAGGTCGTGCCCTTCTCACCAACGGATCTGATCGGCCTGCGACCAGGACGCTTACCAGTCAAAGTGATGGGCAGAACCCTGCTGCTGGGGGGCGATGTATTACTGGCGGTGAATGGCATTGAGATCCGTGACGAAGAGTCACTGTTTAACGTGCGTGAAACGATGCAAGCCATGGAGAAAAAAGATCCCTTAGTGCTAACGATTCTGCGTGATGGCAAAGTCATCACACTAATGGAAACCAAGCAGTAATAGTCCGCCCAATACAACACGAAAAAGCCCCGAAATATCGGGGCTTTTGCTTATCTACGGTAGTAGAGCGGAAATGAACGGTCTTAACGACTCATACGGATCACAACCCGTCGGTTAGTATTTCTACCAATCGTTGTTTCGTTGGTTGCAATATGACGTTTCTCACCATGCCCTTCTGTACGGATCCGCTTATCATCAAGCCCCTGCTCTTTAAGGTAGTCTTTGATCGATTGCGCCCGCTTAATAGAAAGCTGCTCATTGTGCCAGCGTCCACCATAACTATCGCTGTACGCATCAACCAATACTAACTCGATCGTTGGTGCAAGCTTCAGGTATTCACCAATCATCTCCAGCTTACGCTGCGACTCTTTATTCAATTTGTCACTATTGGACTGATAATTCAGTACCGTATAGGAGATATCATCGAAGCTGTATGGCAGCAAATTATCAACACAGCTAAGGAAGTCATAGTATTGCTGACGGAAATTGACAGCGGAGAGACCAACCGCAACCTCATCGTTGCGTTGGTTCCAATCGCTGTAATAGAGCGTGGGCTGCATCCCCTTCTCCAACTCATGCAACATAACCCAAGCACTTTGTTGATCCACTCGACCTTCAAACTGGCGATAAAGGGTTGTCTTGCCTATGCGCGCAGTAGGTAATCCAGGTTTCCAACTTGGCGGTACCGAACGCAAAGCCACAGGGGTTTTCTTGGCCGGTTGCAAGCGCATATCCAAATCGAAGTTCAAATTGATGAGCTTATTCGCCTTACTACTAAAACTCACTTCACCGTAATGGGGCACCTTGTGCTCTAGACGGCATTCAAGCCGCGAATCACTCGCCAATGCCCATTGGCTATTTTCTAAGCCCGCGGCGTACGTTCTCACGCCAGCATTTGCCTGCTGACTCACTATTAGCGCTATCGCAATAAGGCTAAGGTTTAAACGCATAACTCACCCAATTAACTTGGTATACAACACCATATTAACCTGTTATCGGCATCAACGCCGCTTTCTTTAGCAAGATCTGGATTGGATGTTAACGTCAGGGTTTGCGATACTGTTGCGCTTTCCATTCTCAGCTAAAGTGGTTATCAGCCTGTATGTCAGACACAGTTAAGCGTTCGCTACATCAACGTTTTCGTGGTTACTTCCCCGTCGTTATCGATATCGAAACTGGGGGCTTCAACCCCGCAACCGACGCTTTGCTTGAGATAGCCGCCGTCACTCTAAAGATGGATGATGACGGCTTTCTAACACCCGACCAGAAGATCCACTTTAATGTTTCTCCATTTATTGGTGCCAATCTGGATCCCAGCTCTTTAGCTTTTACCGGCATCGATCCGAATGATCCTGAACGCAATGCAGTCGCGGAATGTGAAGCGCTAAAAGAGATTTTCAAACTAGTTAGGAAAAGCCAAAAAGCGGCGGAATGTCACCGCTCAATCGTGGTTGCCCACAACGCAGCGTTTGATAACGCCTTTCTCAATGCGGCCGTGGCACGTTGTAATATCAAACGTAACCCATTCCACCCGTTTGCCACTTTTGATACCGCAACCGCGGCTGGTATTGCTTATGGTCAAACCGTGCTGCAAAAAGCCTGCAAAGCGGCGCAAATCGATTTTGACAGTAGCAAAGCACACAGTGCCGAATATGACACGATACGAACAGCTGAACTATTCTGCTCGATCATTAATCGTTGGCAGTCTCTGGGCGGGTGGCCAGTGGTAGATGTTGATGAAGAAACGGGCGACGCTGAGTAATTGACGTTAAGGCGTAACAACTTAAATAAAAAAGGCTGCCATAAGGCAGCCTTTTTTGTCACCGGAGTGATTTACAGTTTATCTGCGTTCTCAGATAGGTACGCTGCAACACCTTCAGGGCTTGCATCCATGCCTTTATCACCTTCAGTCCAACCTGCAGGGCAAACTTCACCGTGATCTTCATGGAACTGCAGTGCATCAATCATACGCAGCATCTCATCAACATTACGGCCCAACGGCAGATCGTTAACTACCTGATGACGAACATCGCCATTCTTATCGATCAGGAATGAACCACGGAAAGCAACACCTGCTTCAGGGTGCTCAACGTCATATGCCTGACAGATTGAATGAGTGATATCAGCAACCAGTGGATATTTAACCGGGCCAATACCGCCCTGATCTACTGGCGTGTTACGCCATGCGTTATGAGTGAAGTGAGAATCGATAGAAACACCGATAACTACAACACCGCGCTTTTCGAAATCAGCCATACGGTGGTCGAATGCCAACAACTCAGAAGGACAAACGAAGGTAAAATCTAATGGATAAAAGAAAATAACCGCTGGCTTACCAGCAATCGTCTCTTTCAAATTGAATGCGTCAACAATATCGCCATTTGCCAATACTGCTGGTGCGGTAAAATCAGGGGCTGGGCGGCCTACGAGTACACTCATGTCGCTTCTCCATTTTTATATGATGTCAGGTCATCCGACCTACGGTTTTGTAATCAGTTCAGATCAGTTTTTCGATTATACGGTTCCACTGAAAAGTAACCAAGCATTTCAGTCGGATATTACTGCTGTTTGCCTAAAAACTGGTCATGCTGGAAACATAACATAGCCAAAAGAAAAATAAATTCCACTGGCATCCCATGGCGCTGTTTAGGAGAATAGCCAATCGAGTAAATTACTGGAATAGAAAATGAATGCTGTTGTTCTGTCAGTGCTTCTTGTCCTCACCTTAAGTCTGTTTCGCGTCAATGTGGTTATTGCCTTGATCGTCAGTGCCCTCGCAGGCGGACTTATTGGCGGCTTATCATTGTCTGACACCCTATCAGCATTTAATGGCGGCTTAGGCAATGGCGCTAGCATTGCACTCAGTTATGCCATGCTGGGGGCATTTGCAGCGGCGCTTTCCAATAGCGGCATTACTGATTACCTTGCTGACCATGTGATAAACAAGCTCGGTGGTGGTGAGCATGAAAAACAGAAACTATGGGCCAAGCACCTACTCTTGTTTGCTCTACTCGCGGTTTCCGTATCATCACAGAACATCATTCCTGTGCATATCGCCTTTATTCCTATTCTTGTTCCTCCCCTGTTGCACCTGATGAGCGAATTGAAGCTCGACCGCCGCTTAGTCGCGTGCGTTATCACCTTCGGTCTAACCACCCCATACATGCTGCTGCCGGTAGGCTTTGGCGGTATCTTTCTTAACGAGATCCTACTGACTAACCTTAATACTAACGGCCTGGCGATTGACGCTTCTGCCGTTGCGCCAGCCATGTTGCTCCCAGCCTGCGGCATGTTTATCGGCCTAGGCCTAGCGATGTTCAGTTATCGGAAAAAGCGCCACTATGATGAAGCGGCAATAAAAGCAGTAGAACCTGAGCAGCATGACAAGCAACCACGCCAGGTGTGGGTACCGTTAGCAGCAATCGCTGGCGCTTTGGTATTACAACTCTTAACTGAATCCATCGTCATTGGCTCTCTCACCGGGCTAATCATTCTTTGGATCGGTCGAAGCATTAGACTCACCGACACTCAAGCGCTATTCAGCCAAGGAGTGAAAATGATGGGGATGATAGGCTTCATTATGATCAGCGCCGCTGGCTACGCCGCAGTCTTGAAAGGCACTGGCGATGTTGAGAGCTTAGTATCAGTGGTCTCCGGCTGGATGGGTGAAAGTAAGGCCTTAGCTGCCATCACCATGTTAGTGATTGGCCTATTGATCACCATGGGTATTGGCAGCTCGTTCTCAACCATACCTGTCATAGCCACACTGTATGTGCCGCTAGCTATCTCACTTGGCTTTTCAGTACCGGCAACCATCGCCTTGGTGGGTACTGCCGCCGCCCTCGGAGATGCAGGCTCTCCCGCTTCAGACTCAACCCTGGGTCCCACATCAGGCCTAAATGTTGATGGTCAACATGACCATATCTGGGACACCGTCGTTCCAACTTTCATTCACTACAACCTGCCACTGCTTGGCTTCGGCTGGTTAGCTGCCATGGTGCTTTAATGAGCGAACAACGCACGACTAAACAAGCTTTTCAAGGGTCGTTGCATAATGACCCCGTGATCCAGCGACTTTTTGAGCGAGTGCCGCAGAAAGTACAAGACAGTTTTACTGAAGAGCAGTTGATCCACTTAAAAGTGGCTGTCGGCTCACGAGGCTGGGGTGAACACACCGTTGATATCCGCGGTTCATTTCGCGGCTGGAAACATCGTTATTACTACGTCATGCTGTTTGGCCGTAACCGCAGGCAGCTTAGTCCGGGGCAGCAGCATATTCACAATCTGCTCAGTGCCGGACTGCTATCCGTGTTGCTGATGGGGGGGTTATTACTCGGATTTATGGTGCTCTACCTTTTAAAATCCGCACTGGGGATAGATCTGCTTCCCAATCACTCTCTTGGCTTATGGGATTGGTTTAAAAGTTAACCAATAATCACGAAAGTCTGTTGACCTTTGTTGTGTGTTTTTGCAGCAATTTAGACGAGGCAGAGGCGGTGAAGTTGAGTAGCCCTCAATAAGTCGCCAGCAAATGCTGCCCGAAAGGTTCGTTGAAACACGTTCTGAACTGCGTCATTCACTACTTTCTTAGATAGCTAAGCTACTTAGCTCAGTTCTTGCTCAAAACGTGTTTCATTCGAACAAAATTCATACACGAAAGGTCAACAGACCCGTATAAAAAAACCGGCAACATGCCGGTTTTTTTCCAAGTAAAAGCGCATTTACTCTGCAGCTGGCGCGTCTTCGCGATACTTATCCGCGGTTTCTTTAATCAGCGGCTGTAACTCACCCTTTTGAAACATCTCAATGACGATATCACAGCCACCAATAAGCTCACCGTCAACCCATAGCTGGGGGAACGTTGGCCAGTTGGCGTACTTAGGCAGTTCCGCGCGGATCTCAGGGTTTTGCAGAATATCAACATAGGCGAACTTCTCACCACAATTCATTAATACCTGAGAAGCTTGCGATGAAAATCCACAGCTAGGAAGTTTCGGAGAACCTTTCATGTAAAGAAGGATCGGATTTTCAGAAATCTGCTTTTTAATACGCTCTACAGTATCCATTGTTACTCTCTATCAATAAACAAAGCTAATCGACCTATTGTACGGTTTACCGAGGCAAATATCAGCCCACAATTGCTAAGGCCTTTCTTTGCGTTCAGATAAATTTTCCGTTAGCTACTTCAAACTTTGCCATAACCGAGTAGAATGCTGGGAGATTCCCAACCCCTTAAGAGCCTAATTAAAGGCTCGTCGACATGGAGAAAAGGACAGATGGCATTTGAACTTCCTGCCCTGCCGTACGCAAAAGACGCTTTAGAACCTCATATCTCAGCTGAGACTCTTGAGTATCATTACGGTAAACACCACAACACCTACGTCGTTAAACTAAACGGTTTAGTCGAAGGCACTGAATTTGAAGGCAAGAGCCTAGAAGATGTCGTTAAAACCTCTTCTGGCGGCGTTTTTAACAACGCTGCGCAAATCTGGAACCATACTTTTTACTGGCACTGCCTGAGCCCAAATGGCGGCGGCGAACCTACTGGCGCATTAGCAGAAGCAATCACTGCTGCGTTCGGTTCTTTCGAAGATTTCAAAGCAAAATTCACTGACAGCGCAATCAACAACTTTGGTTCAAGCTGGACTTGGTTGGTGAAGAAAGCTGACGGCAGCCTGGACATTGTTAACACTTCTAATGCAGCAACTCCGCTGACTGAAGAGGGTGTAACTCCTCTGCTGACGGTAGATCTGTGGGAACATGCTTACTACATCGACTACCGCAACCTGCGCCCTGACTACATGAAAGCATTCTGGGCACTGGTAAACTGGGAATTCGTGACAAGCAACTTTGCTTAATCACATTTTCTAGCTTAGTCACAAAACGCCTCGCTTTAGCGGGGCGTTTTGTTATCTGCTTTACAAAAAAAGAGCTAACTTTTTTTCTTCTCACCGCAAGTAAATCCGCTACCGACTACTCTTAGTATATATAGATAAGGTGACAGCCTGACACTGCACGTGTCTTCTCGCGTCCTACTATGGAGGAGTTTCCGATGGGGATCTTCGAACATTATCAGCAACGCTACGAGGCAGCTCAGGAAGAAGAGTACTCGATACAAGAGTTTCTTGAACTGTGTAAATCAGATCGCAGCGCCTACGCATCAGCCGCTGAAAGACTGCTGCTGGCCATCGGCACCCCCGAGATGATCGATACATCACAACACGCCGTCGAGTCTCGCCTGTTTTCTAACCGTGTGGTCGCCCGTTACCCCGCTTTTGCTGAATTCTTCGGCATGGAAGACGCAATAGAACAGATTGTTGCCTATCTCAAACATGCCGCCCAAGGACTGGAGGAGCAGAAGCAGATCCTATACCTGTTGGGCCCCGTAGGTGGTGGTAAATCTTCATTGGCAGAAAAACTGAAGCAGCTAATGGAGAAAATCCCTATCTATTCACTGTCGGCCAACGGTGAACGCAGCCCGGTTAACGACCATCCATTTTGCCTGTTTGATCCGGCAGAGGATGCTGCAATCCTTAAAAAAGAGTACAAAATACCCGCCCGCTACCTAGGTACCATTATGTCTCCGTGGGCCGCCAAACGATTGAGAGAATTTGGTGGTGACATCAGCCAATTTAAAGTAATTAAGCGTTTTCCCTCGGTGCTAGACCAAGTCGCCGTAGCCAAAACAGAGCCCGGAGATGAAAACAATCAAGATATCAGCTCCCTCGTTGGCAAAGTAGACATTCGCCAACTAGAGCACTATTCACAAAATGACCCTGACGCCTACAGCTATTCCGGCGCACTCTGCCGTGCCAACCAAGGCTTGATGGAATTTGTCGAGATGTTCAAGGCGCCGATCAAGGTATTACATCCCTTGCTCACAGCGACACAAGAGGGCAACTACAACCCAACCGAGGGCCTCTCTGCCCTGCCCTTCAAAGGGATCATTCTCGCTCACTCGAATGAATCTGAGTGGCAAAGTTTTCGCAACAATAAGAACAACGAGGCTTTTCTTGACCGAGTTTATATCGTCAAGGTGCCTTACTGTCTGCGCGTCTCCGAAGAGATTAAAATTTATAACAAGCTGATTGAACATTCAGAACTGAGCGGCGCCCCCTGTGCCCCAGGTACACTCGACATACTGTCGCGGTTTAGCGTACTTTCAAGGCTCAAAGATCCTGACAACTCCAGTATCTATTCAAAGATGCGCGTATACGATGGAGAAAGCCTCAAAGATACAGATCCTAAAGCGAAGTCATATCAGGAGTACCGCGATTTTGCTGGCGTAGATGAAGGGATGAACGGGCTGTCGACTCGGTTTGCTTTCAAGATCCTCTCACGGGTATTTAATTTTGATCACGGAGAGGTTGCCGCTAATCCCGTGCATCTTTTTTATGTCTTAGAGCAGCAGATAGAACGAGAACAGTTCCCTCAAGAATCGGCAGATCTTTACCTTGAACACCTGAAGGGCTACCTGATCCCGAAATATGTCGAATTTATCGGCAAAGAGATCCAAACCGCTTATCTGGAAAGCTACTCCGAGTACGGCCAAAACATTTTTGACCGCTACGTCACCTACGCAGATTTTTGGATCCAAGATCAGGATTATCGAGATCCGGAAACCGGACAACTATTTGACCGCGCAGCGCTAAACGCCGAGCTGGAAAAAATAGAAAAACCGGCAGGGATAAGTAACCCGAAAGACTTTCGTAACGAGATAGTTAACTTCGTGCTGAGAGCAAAAGCCAATAACAACGGCAAAAACCCGGCATGGACTAGCTACGAAAAGCTCCGCACCGTAATTGAGAAAAAAATGTTCTCAAATACTGAAGATCTGTTACCCGTTATCTCGTTTAATGCCAAAACGTCTGCGGAAGACCAGAAAAAGCACCAAGATTTTGTCGCCCGTATGATGGAGAAAGGCTATACACAGAAACAGGTCCATCTTCTTTCGGAATGGTACCTAAGGGTACGCAAGTCGTCTTAATGCTACCCGGAGGTACCGATGGCGCATTTTATTGACCGGCGGCTTAACAGCAAGAAGAAGAGTACAGTCAACAGACAGCGCTTTTTACGACGCTATAAACAGCAGATCAAAAAAGCGATGTCTGATGCTATTTCTAAACGTGGCGTTACAGATATCGAGAAGGGAGAAAAAGTCAGTATCCCGACCCGAGATATATCCGAACCCATTTTTGGCCAAGGCCCTGGGGGAAATAGAGAAAGAGTCCTACCGGGCAATGATCGCTTTGTTCCGAGGGATCGAATAGAGCGCCCTCAAGGGGGCAGTGGCGGCAGCGGTGAAGGCGAAGCAAGCGATAGTGGAGAAGGTGAAGACGAATTTGTCTTCAGCATCTCCAAAGATGAATACTTAGACCTTCTATTTGAAGATTTGGAGCTGCCAAATTTAAAGAAGAACACTTTAGATAAGTTAACCGAATACAAAACCTACCGCGCCGGTTATACCTCAGACGGTGTACCAACCAATATCAATGTAGTTCGCTCACTACGCCAATCATTAGCCCGACGTATTGCGATGAATGCAGGCAAGAAGAGAGAACTACGGGCGCTACAAGCAGAGCTTGAACGCATAGAGGGCAGCGAGCCAGTCGATAAAGCTGCACTTAAAGAAGTAGCGCAACAGATAAAGTGCCTACAGAAGAAAATTGCTGCAACGCCTTTCATCGACACCTTCGACTTACGATTTAATAATTTCGTTAAACGCCCTGTGCCTACGTCTAAAGCGGTGATGTTTTGTCTAATGGACGTCAGTGGTTCCATGGATCAAGCAACCAAAGAGATGGCCAAGCGTTTCTATATTTTGCTCTACCTATTTCTTACTCGAACTTATGAAAACATCGACGTCGTCTATATCCGTCACCACACACAAGCCAAAGAGGTCGATGAACATGAGTTTTTCTATAGCCAGGAAACCGGCGGCACCATAGTCTCCAGTGCCCTCAAATTGATGCAGGAGATCATTGCGGATCGTTATCCTCCTGATCAATGGAACATCTATGCGGCGCAAGCCTCAGATGGTGACAACTGGGCGGACGACAGCCCTCAATGCTCTGATATCTTGAGTAACAACCTTTTACCCTTACTTCGTTATTACACCTATATCGAGATCACCCATCGACCTCATCAAACCCTTTGGCACGAATATGAAAAACTGGTGGCGACCTATGACTCTTTCGCCATGCAACGTATCAAATCGGTCGAAGATATCTACCCTGTTTTCAGAGAGCTATTTCGCCGTCAAGCGGCATAGGAGGCGACAATGGCGGCACCAAGAAAAAAACACTCTAAGCCGCTCAGTGATGGGCCTGATTGGACGTTTAAACTCTTACAACAATATGAAGATGAAATTGATCGGGTAGCAAAGCACTACGGATTAAATACCTACCCTAATCAGATCGAAGTAATCACTGCTGAACAGATGATGGATGCTTATGCCAGTGTCGGTATGCCAATCGGCTACACACACTGGTCATTTGGCAAACGCTTTATTCAGACCGAACAAACATATAAACGCGGCCAAATGGGCTTGGCTTACGAGATTGTGATCAATTCTAATCCTTGTATTTCCTATCTAATGGAAGAGAACACCATGACCATGCAGGCGCTAGTGATGGCCCATGCCTGCTATGGCCACAACAGCTTTTTCAAAAATAACTATCTGTTCAAAACCTGGACTGATGCTTCCTCGATTATCGACTATCTGGTCTTCGCCAAAAACTATATCGCCGACTGTGAGCAACGCTACGGCACCAGCGAAGTGGAAGCGATTATCGACTCTTGCCATGCCTTAATGAATCAGGGCGTTGACCGTTACAAACGTCCGGCAGAAACCTCTCTAGCAGAAGAGAAGAAACGGCAAAAGGCGCGCGAAGAGTATCTGCAATCACAGGTTAACGACCTTTGGCGAACGCTGCCCAAGCAGGCTATCGACGTCATTGAACAGCCGGAACGCTTCCCATCTGAGCCGCAGGAAAATTTACTCTACTTTATCGAAAAGAATGCGCCGTTACTTGAATCCTGGCAGCGGGAAGTGATCCGGATCGTACGTAAAATATCGCAGTACTTTTACCCACAAAAACAGACCCAAGTAATGAATGAAGGGTGGGCTTGTTTCTGGCATTACACCCTGCTTAATCACCTTTACGACGAAGGCAAGCTAACCGATAAATTTATGTTCGAGTTTTTACACTCCCACACCAACGTCGTCGCGCAACCCTCTTACAACAGCCCCTATTACTCAGGCATTAACCCATATGCATTGGGCTTTGCCATGTTCCGCGATCTTCGCCGTATCTGCGAAACACCAGACGAAGAAGACCGTCGCTGGTTTCCTGACATTGCCGGTAGTGATTGGCTGAAAACAGTGCACTTTGCCATGGAAAACTTTAAAGACGAAAGCTTCATTGCCCAGTTTTTATCACCTCGTCTCATTAGGGAATTTAAGCTGTTCTCGCTTCTTGATATCGAAAAGCACAATTTCTTAGAGATTGGCTGGATACACAATGATGCCGGCTACCAACAGATCAGAGAGCTACTCGCTGCACAATATAACCTCAGCCAACGCGAGCCTAACATTCAAGTCTATGACGTTGATTTGAGAGGCGACCGCTCACTCACGTTGAGATACACGCCGCACCAGCAAATCCCTTTAGACAAAAGCTACCCTGAAGTACTGAAACATCTGCACCGACTGTGGGGGTTTGAGATAAAGCTAGAGATGGAAAAGGCTGATGAGAGCGTTGAGCTCATTGGCCGCTGCCCGGAGCAGGTTAGCGAAGAAAGCGATCCGGCCAACGCCATTTAGCCAACAAAAAAGGGCTATCACTAGCCCCTTTTTGACCGCTATTCAGTGTGATTAGCGCGCAATATCAACGATATCACTAGGAACATCGTCCCGCAGCCGCTGCCATAGTTTCGCGCTTTCATAACCAAAACGACGAACTAAACTGATCGCTTCATCATATTTGCCCTGCTCAGCTAACCCTTGGATCTCAGCATAAAACTTAGCTAGCAATTCGCGTGATTCAGGCAATGAGAAGTAGTAAGCGCCGATCCGCGAATAAAGCCCTTTAAAACCATTCAAGGTCAACACATAGATAGGGTTGTTGGAGGCGAACGCCAACGCATGGTTTACCTGATAATCAAACTCCGCGCAGGCGGCTGGATCATCGGGAATATTCCCCGCATCCTTGATTATTTCGACCACTTTATCCGAATTGTTCTTCAGCGCAGCTCGAATATAGATACTACTGATGTTAGTTCTTGCTGATAACAGATGATCAACCAGCTCAGGGATCCCGTCTTGATTCAATCGAGCAATGGTTTCGAGGATATTCAGACCCGACGTTTCCCAAAAGTTATTCACTCGAGTCGGCTTGCCATGCTGAATAGTTAACCAACCATCGCGTGCCAGCCGTTGCAATACTTCACGCAGCGTCGTTCTCGTTACGCCGATTAATTCAGAAAGTTCTCTTTCCGCTGGCAGTATCGAGCCGGGGGGGAAACGATTGTTCCAGATTGAATCGACGATATACTCTTCGGCAAATCCGGCTGGGCTCTGGGCTTTAATTATCATTTAGCGTCCTGTCGCGGGCAAAACTGTTAACAGTATAAGAAACTCATCATACCAGATGCTATTTTCCAGCAACAAGCAAGATAAGCACTATAAAAGTGAAAAGTTACTCACACTTTGACTAAACTCGCTGCTAAACATTCACGTTAACCGACATAAATAATCACTGAAATGTGTCAGTTTTGGTGCATATCCGCGTAGGAAAACGGTTAGAAATAGGTACAATAGCCGAAAATTTTATAAAGGCATTTTTGCCAACAAAAATCTAGCGTACCTGGGAGCACTCCATGCCACAAACCAAGACTTTAGGAGAGGCCTTTTTAAGGAACTTTCTGGGTCAAGCCCCTGATTGGTTTAAAATAACCATTCTACTGTTTCTGCTTATCAATCCAATTGTCTTTTACATCAGCCCATTTACTGCTGGCTGGTTACTCATTATCGAGTTTATTTTTACTCTGGCAATGGCTCTCAAATGTTACCCACTGCAACCGGGGGGATTGCTGGCGCTAGAAGCCGTCGCCCTTGGCATGACATCTCCGCACATGGTAATGCACGAAATTTCAGCCAATATCGAAGTGCTCTTGCTACTGATCTTTATGGTCGCTGGCATCTATTTTATGAAGGAGCTGCTGCTCTTTTTCTTCACCAAACTACTCATTAAAATTCGCTCAAAAGCGATGCTCTCTCTGGCATTTTGTTTTGCTGCTGCATTTTTATCAGCGTTTCTTGATGCGTTAACCGTAATCGCCGTGGTCATCGCCGTCGCAACGGGTTTCTATAGCATTTATCACAAGGTGGCTTCAGGCAAAGAGTTCCACCACAGTCATGATCATACTGCCGATGAGAATCTACATGATCTGACCCGTGATGACTTGGAGCAGTTCCGTAGTTTCTTACGCAGCTTGATGATGCATGCAGCGGTTGGTACCGCACTAGGAGGCGTATGTACCTTGGTCGGAGAACCACAAAACCTGATTATCGGCGACCGAGCGGGCTGGGATTTTGTTAACTTTGCCATCCGCGTCGCACCGATCTCATTTCCAACCTTGCTGTTTGGGTTAGCGACTTGCCTACTATTAGAAAAATTCAAAGTATTTGGCTACGGCGCAAAATTGCCAGACGCCGTGCGCACAATCTTGTCCGACTTTGAGAAGTACTCTACCGAACGTCGCACCAAGCGCGACGTTGCCAACTTGATCGTGCAAGGGATTATCGCTCTCTGGCTGATCGTTGGCTTAGCATTACACCTCGCCGACGTTGGCCTGATTGGTTTGAGCGTGATCGTTTTAGCAACGTCAGCCACAGGTGTGATTGAAGAGCATCAGTTGGGCAAGGCGTTTGAAGAAGCGCTGCCATTTACCGCGCTGCTATCGGTATTCTTTGCGATTGTTGCCGTGATCATTGAGCAAGACCTGTTTGCGCCAGTTACCCAATGGGTACTTTCATTTGAGGGGCACGGCCAATTATGGCGAGTATTCTTGGCGAACGGCATTCTTTCCATGGTGTCAGATAACGTCTTCGTCGGCACCGTCTATATCGAAGAGATGTATGCGGCGTTGAATAATGGCAGCATCAGCCGCGACCAATTCGATCTGCTCGCTGTCGCCGTCAATACAGGCACCAACCTGCCAAGCGTTGCCACACCAAATGGCCAGGCGGCATTCCTGTTTTTATTAACATCGGCTTTAGCACCTTTACTGCGCCTGTCATATGGTCGTATGGTATGGATGGCTCTCCCCTATACCATCGTCATGCTGTCAGTCAGCCTAGCAGCCACGCTCTTTATACTGGAGCCTGCCACCCAACTGCTTTATGACACAGGCTGGATCCATCATATCGTAGAACCAGCGGCTGCGGCTGCGGCACCCGCTCACTAGCTGGCGCCATATACTAGAAGCTAAAAGCCCAGCAACGCCGCTGGGCTTTTTTGTGCGTTTTCTCCAGTTCTTTGTAAATATTGATGTCAATGACTTGGCGAAGCCTGTAAGCGGAGTAAAATCGACGCTTTGCTCCATTCACCTCTGTTATCAAGGAATCAACGTGATCACACAAATCGGCAATTGGCCAACGCAACGCTGGCCGTGGTTGTTGCTAGGAGGCTCAGCATTAGCACTTGAGCTCTGTGCGCTGTTCTTTCAATATGGCATGGACTTAGCTCCGTGTATCATGTGTATTTACGAACGCGTGGCTATGCTTGGGATCATGCTGACTGGGCTTATCACGGCTATCTCACCACAACTCTTATGGCTTAGGTTGCTCGGGTTTTGTGGTTGGTTAGTCTCTGCCGGGTGGGGATTAATACTGGCATGGGAGCATGTACAACTGCAGCTCTATCCGTCCCCTTTCCATACTTGTGATTTTGAACCGAACTTTCCAGAGTGGCTGCAACTGCATAAATTGCTACCAATCTTCTTTGAGGCGACAGGTGATTGCGGAGAAATAGCTTGGTCATTCTTAGGCTGGTCGATGCCACAATGGCTTGTGGTCAGCTTTATTGTCTACCTTGGACTTTTGTTCGCTGTGATCGCCTGTTGGGGAATCAGTAAGCTAAAGAAAGCGTAATAGAAATCACGTGCATCAATCTGGGTGGCTATCTGCTTAGCCACCCTAGATTAATCTTCCTCCACAACGGTGCTACCGTTACCCTCTTCATCCAACGGCCACCAAACAATATGCTCCGCTAGCGTTGGTCCGGCGTCTTCTTCTAGTACCGTTTTACCTCGCACCGAGTGACCTAATTGATGCATCGTTTCAGAGGTGCCGGTAATCAATGGATGCCATCTAGGCAGATCTTGACCTTCCGCCAAGCGACGATAAGCACAGGTCGGAGGCAGCCAATGAAAAGACTCAATATCATTCAAAGTGACTTTCACACAGTCATCTACTTGCGAGAAGCGATCGGCATAGTTAGAGCAAGCACAGCTGTGACTGTCCAAAAGGCGACAAGCTATCTCGGTGAAATAGAGCTCATCCGTGTCATCGTCAATCACCTTATGCAAACAACACTTTCCGCAACCATCACAAAGAGATTCCCACTCTTGCTCTGTCATCTGCGCTAGAGTCTTGTGACGCCAAAATAGTGTCTTAACGGCCATTTGATGACTCCAGGAATGTCTGCTTAAAACGCTGTCTAAATACCTTCTGCAAACTTTCAGGTAATCCAGCCAGGTGGGCATCTAAGTAAGCAGGTTGCACGACCAGATCAGCTAATACCTGATTGAATTGCTCAATGGCTCTCTGCCCTTGCGCCGTTTTAGCACAGGCCAGGTGCCCGGTCGTCATCTCATTGCTCTCTTTCAAACTCACACTGGATAGCACCAACTCATGCTCCGCGACGTAGTGATCGACCACTTCCGGATACTCCAGCACATAATCAACCCGCCCTTGAGACAACATATCCAGCAAGCCTTCAGCCATATCATTAGCGCCTCGCACATAGAGTTTATAGCGCATCTCCGGCTGCTTAATGATCGCATCAATCTCTGCACCATAAGCTCGGCCAGACACGACGCCAAGCCTTCCAGCGGAGTCTGCGCCTAATATATCAGCCAAGCTGACAGCCCTGCTCGATGAAATATGAGCAAGTTCAGCTTTAACCTTTTCATTATTGCTCAAGTAATACAGTTTCAGACCAAAATAGAGCGAAAACGGCTCACTAAAATAGAGCTCTTCAGCACGTTTAGGGGTTAACAGAAGGTTACTAACGCAGCCTGCCCTTTGCTCTCTAATCTGCGCTATTGCTCGGCCCGTATTACTTTGCAGTAACTCGACCTCTGTTTGCTTGCGCCACTCCGGCAGCAAAATCCGCAACAGCGCATACTCTGTCGAATGCCAGCGTGTTTCATCGGTATCATCAAAATCACTGACAGCGAAATCGACCCAAACATTCACCGGCTCAGCTGCGGATACGACTCCACAAACCATAGAAAGATAGACGACGCTGACAGCGGCAACCCAGCGAGTAACAAGGCGTTTTAACATATAATAAGTGTATCTAATGATGGCTTATTTAGAGTGATGGATAACGAATACGATCAGACAAATAGCCAACGGTACAAGCAAAGTAATAGGAGCGATTCCAGCGCATCAGTACATCAAAATTGGAATACGCTAAAAATACACGACCATCAGTATCATCAGGAATGATCAAAGACGCCTGAATTGGATTAACCGGCAAGTCGCTGCCGTCATAACGTCTCACACCTTTAGCTTGCCACTCCGCTAACGTATATTTGGTTTTGATACCCGCCACTGCGGTATCTATCGTTTGTGGCACCTTGACCTGACGCCCCCAAGTTAACGAATCATCCCAACCACTTTGGCTCAAATAATTGGCGATAGAAGCAAATGCATCTTCCTCACTGCCCCAAATATCTTTCTTGCCATCGCCATTGTAATCCACAGCGAAACTAAGGAAAGAGCTCGGCATGAACTGGGTTTGCCCCATGGCTCCGGCCCATGAGCCTTTGAACTTATCAATGCTGATATGCCCCTGATCGAGGATGATCAGCGCATTCATTAACTCTTTTCGGAAGAACTCTGCCCTACGCCCTTCAAACGCCATGGTGCTGAGCGCTGAAACAACGGGGAAATTTCCCTGATAACTGCCAAAATTTGATTCTGAACCCCATAAAGCAACAATAAAGCGGGGTTGGACGCCGTACTCAGAACCAATTTTGTCTAACACACGGCGATGCTTTTTATAGAGTTCACGGGCCTTTTTTACTTTCCAATCAGGCACCCGCTTAGCCATATAAGTATCGAGCGTCGACTTCTTAAATTCTGGCTGTGCTTTATCTTGCTTGACCGCTCGGCGCATAAAAGTCACATCGGCGAATGCCGCTGCGATGATCTCAGGTTTGATCCCTTCATCGGCAGCCTGCTGTTTCATCTGTTCGATAAAACCGTCAAACCCCTCAGGAGCAGCCTGGTTAGCTGCCACATTTAACGTGGTCAATGAGATCACAACAAAAAACAGCAGCGAAATGCTGCGAGAAACACTCATCATTCTTCTATGCCCTTAGCCAGTCGGTGCGCTTTCAACAAATTATCCACAGGAGGTGGTAATTGAAGGTAAAAACCATTCTCTACCAATTCAGCTTTCACACGTTTGATATCAGCAAACCCCAAATGTTCACGTTTATCTAAATTAATTACCATCACCAATTCAGGGGCTAAAAACTGTGCCAAGAGCGCTTCAGGTACTCTTTCGAAATCATCTTTACGTTCAATATAGAGGTAACTGCCTGTTTTTTTGCTGCTCTTGTAGATCGCACACCACATAGTTGAAAAATCTCGCTGAAACTTACTTGCCATAAAAGGGGCGCAGACTATACCATGACCACACCAACTTGGGACACAAAACCCAGTAGATTAGCGGCGTCAGACCGTACAGGGTCATTTAAGACCGAGCAAAATATTACTAAGACAGGTATCGTCTTCTTATGTCGCAAACCGCGCTCGAATTGAAAGGCAGTGCATTTACCCTTTCAGTTCTGAAACTTAGCAGTACCGAAATCGATGCCATCGCGGCGCAACTTGAACAAAAAATTGCTCAAGTCCCTCACTTTTTCGATCGAGCCCCTATCGTTGTTGATCTTGAAATGCTTGCTGAACAGAGCATTGACTTCGAGGCATTAAAATCATGCCTAGAGCAACTTCGACTGGTGCCAGTGGGCGTCACCAACGCCGATGACAGCCAAAAGCTGGCGGCCAAAGCGGCAGGGTTCGCTTCATTAACCCGCCCCAAAAGCCAAACAAAGCAGGAAACCAAACCGACAGCGGCAGCACCAACCACTGAAAAGGTAGCAGAGCCTGGTCGCCAAGAGACCATGGTGGTAAGACAGCCGGTGCGGTCTGGGCAACAGATTTATGCCAAAGACTGCGATTTAATCGTCATGGGACAAGTGAGTAACGGCGCGGAAGTCATTGCCGACGGCAACATTCATGTCTATGGCACCCTACGAGGGCGTGCCATCGCAGGTGCGAAAGGCGATCTCGATGCAAGAATATTTTGCCAGAACTTGCAGGCCGAACTGGTTTCGATCTGTGGGCATTACTGGCTTAGCGATGCTTTGCAGGAAAGCCACTGGCAGCAAGCCACGGCTATCTATCTGCAAGATGAAAAATTGACTATCGACACATTGAATTAATAACGAATTCAGACAGGAACATAAATTATGGCACGGATAATCGTTGTCACTTCGGGTAAAGGTGGTGTGGGTAAAACCACCACCAGCGCGGCCATCGCAACCGGTTTGGCGCTAAAAGGCAGTAAGACTGTCGTTATCGACTTCGATGTAGGTTTACGAAACTTAGATCTGATCATGGGTTGTGAACGCCGCGTCGTCTATGACTTCGTTAATGTGATCAATAACGAATCGAATCTGAATCAGTCACTGATAAAAGACAAACGCGTAGATAACCTCTATATCCTGCCTGCATCCCAGACTCGGGATAAAGACGCCCTCACCAAAGAAGGTGTTGGTAAAGTACTTGAAGAACTAGCAGAGACCTTTGATTACATCATCTGTGACTCCCCTGCAGGTATTGAGATGGGCGCACAAATGGCACTCTACTTCGCCGATGAAGCAGTTGTCGTTACCAATCCTGAAGTCTCATCTGTACGCGATTCAGACCGCATCCTGGGGATTTTAGCAAGCAAATCTCGCCGTGCTGAGTCTGGTGATGAGCCGGTTAAAGAGCACTTGCTGCTAACTCGTTACTCGCCCGCCCGTGTTGAGCGCGGCGATATGCTCAGCGTAGAAGACGTTCAGGACATTCTGGCAGTGCCACTGTTAGGCGTTATCCCTGAGTCACAAGCCGTCCTAAAAGCATCAAACTCAGGCGCGCCTGTGATCCTCGATGAAGAGAGTGACGCAGGACTGGCATATCAAGACGCCGTCGATAGATTGCTTGGCAATGAAGTGGACTACCGCTTCCTTACTGAGCAGAAAAAGGGAATTTTCAAACGTATATTCGGAGGATAACCGGACATGTCTTTGTTGGACTACTTTCGTTCTACCAAGAAGAACACGGCCTCTTTAGCTAAAGAGCGCCTACAGATTATTGTTGCCCATGAGCGCAGCCGTCGAAATAGCCCCTCTTACCTACCTCAGTTAGAGCGGGATATTCTTGAAGTGATAAAACGTTACGTTGAAATCACTCCCGATCAGGTGAGTGTTTCCTTAGATCAAAAAGGCTCAGATCTATCGGTATTGGAACTCAATGTGATGCTGCCGGACGATAAGCGTCAGTCATAAACAAATATGAATAATAAAAAACCACCGCTATATCGTGGTGGTTTTTTTATTTTTACTGATAACAAATCATTCGCTGGTTGAGACTTTGTCAATTAGCGCCTGACACACAGCTGCAAATAGAGGCTGACGCCAACCGATAGTGATTGCTGGCTCACCTCTTGCTGCACGCTCTTCAGCATCCCATTTCCATATATAACTAAGAAAATCATTTAGAAGGCGCTTTGACGCGACTAATTCGACCGGCAGCTGGCTCTTTTCTGCAGCAGCTAACGCCACATCTTTCAATTGCTTCAACGCCGGCTTATAACCAGCATAATCCACGAGACGTTTAAGCTTCGCCGGTCGGCTTGTTTGGGGCCAAGACTTACCATGCTCAACTAATTCAAGCAATTTTGCGGCATACCGCTTCACCAATGCCGGCGGTAAACCACTGAGCTGTCGTAAGTCATGCATCGATTGCGGTTGACGCTGAGCCAACAAGATCAACATTTCGTCTTTACAAACGAAACCAAGTGGCAGATCCCTGCGCGCAGCTTCACTGTTTCGCCAATTAGCCAACTCTTGCAGGATCGCCAGCTCTTCCGAATTCAATAGCCAGCTATTCTTGATATCACGATATTGCAGTGCTGCTGGAGTCACCTTTAACCGCTCACTGACAAATCGAGCACACTCTTCTGTGCACGCTTCTTGCCACCCCTGCTCCGACAGTTTATCAACTAGCAAAGGGTATATTTTGTAGAGGTAATCAACATCCAGCGCAGCATATTCCTGCTGGGCATCGGTCAATGGACGCTGCAGCCAGTTAGTCCGCGCGTGCTCTTTGGCCAGCACTTTGCCCAGTAGCAGTTCAACTAGCTTACCGTAGCCAGGGTTAATGGCTAGGCCTGTAAATGTTGCCGCGATCTGAGTATCAAACAATGGTGCAGGAACGACATCAAGATGGCACCGAAAGACTTCAAGATCTTCACCACAGGCATGCAGAACTTTCACTATGCTCTGGTCTGCAAGCAATGCAGCAAACGGTGAGAGGTCACGAATCAGCAAAGGATCGATCAAGTACACCCCCACACCATCACACACTTGGATCAGCCCCAGTCGCGGATATAGGGTACGCTCCCGAACAAATTCGGTATCAATCGCCAGCATGTCGCATCTCTGCCAGTTACGACAGAGTTCTATCAGCCTGGCATCGGTTTCGACATATTCCGTCGCAGCAAAATTGTTATTCAAAGGAAGGTCTTAATTAGATAGGCGATGCCCCAATGTTAACGGGGCAACGCCTTGGGATAAAGCGATTAAGCGGATTTAACCTCTTCGTCACGCAATTCTCTGCGTAAAATCTTACCCACATTACTCTTTGGCAGTTCATCCCGAAATTCGATGATTTTTGGGATCTTGTAGGCGGTCAAATTCTTCCGGCAATGCTTAAGTATCTCTTCCTGCCGCAATGCTTCATTTTTTCGCACAATAAACAGTTTTACTATCTCCCCACTCACCTCGTGGGGAATACCAATAGCGGCGCACTCCAATACATCCGTATGCAGCGCCACCACATCTTCAATTTCATTTGGAAATACGTTAAAGCCACTCACCAGAATCATATCTTTCTTCCGATCAACAATCCGGAAAAAACCTTCATCATCAGCCGTTGCTATATCCCCAGTACAAAACCAGCCATCGTGCATCACTTCAGCGGTAGCCTCAGGCCGCTGCCAGTAGCCTTTCATCACCTGCGGGCCTTTAACCTGTAGCTCTCCAGGTGCACCAATCGGTTGCTCTTTACCCTCGTCATCAACAACTCGCACTTCTGTTGAAGGTGCGGGCAAACCAATCGTGCCACTAAACCCGGTGCAATCATACGGCGAGACCGTAACTAAAGGCGCGCACTCGGTCAGCCCATATCCTTCAAGCAGTGGCTTACCTGTCTCTTGCTGCCATTTATCTGCGACTGCACGTTGCACTGCCATACCACCGCCCAAAGAGAGGCGCATTTTTGAGAAGTCTAAGTCGGAAAAACCTTCGGTATTCAGCAGGCCGTTAAATAAAGTATTTACCCCGGTGATCACTGTAAATGGATATTTTCCCAGCTCTTTAACAAAGTTAGGCATATCACGGGGATTAGTAATCAACAGGTTTTTCGCGCCCAGCTTCATAAAGGTCAGCATGTTCGCTGTCAGCGCAAAGATGTGGTAAAGCGGCAACGCCGTCACGACAAATTCTTTGCCTTTCTCCAGCAAGGGACCTATCACCTCAGACACTTGTTCTAAATTCGCCACCATATTGCGGTGGGTCAGCATGGCGCCCTTTGCTACCCCGGTGGTACCACCGGTATATTGCAAAAAGGCTAGGTCATCCCCAGTCAGCTCAGGCTTGATGTACTGCATGTACTTGCCACGCGCGAGCGCATGACGCAAAGACAAAGCACCGGGCAAATTGTATTTCGGCACCATACGTTTTACGTAGCGAACAACAAAGTTAACTAAAGTACGTTTGGGTGCACTGAGCTGATCACCAAGTTTGGTAAGGATCACATGCTCTACCGGCGTTTCAGCCACAATCTGCTCTAATGTATGCGCAAAGTTAGACAGAATAATGATGACCTTGGTACCGGAATCGGTCAGCTGATGTTTAAGCTCGCGCGGCGTGTAGAGAGGATTAACGTTAACGACAACTAAACCAGCGCGAAGAATGCCACACAAAGCAATTGGGTATTGCAACAGGTTGGGCATCATAACCGCAACACGGTCACCTTTCTTCAGCCCCAAGTCTTGTTGCAGGTAGGCGGCAAAAGCCCGCGATTGTTCCTCGAGATGACGATAAGTCATCGTTTCACCCATATTGATAAAAGCAGG
This sequence comes from Corallincola holothuriorum, assembly GCF_003336225.1. Taxonomy (NCBI): domain Bacteria; kingdom Pseudomonadati; phylum Pseudomonadota; class Gammaproteobacteria; order Alteromonadales; family Psychromonadaceae; genus Corallincola; species Corallincola holothuriorum. The sequence continues at coordinate 112,068 of NZ_QPID01000004.1, read as the reverse complement.
CTGATCAGCAAACGAGCCAAACGCCTCTTCAAAAATATCAAGTAGGGATGAGTAGTGGTCAGGATCGATAAATTCAGAAACCCCTTTCGGGTAACGTTTCAGCCAAACCTTCTCCACAGGCTTCTCCTTCTCTACAGGTGTTTAAGACACCATTAATTATGATTTTAGCTGTATTAGCACAAACAGGCAGGGTCGCTGGCTAACACCTTATCCAAGCAAGTATGCATCGAACGAGTCAGAATATAAAACGCGCGTTTAAAGTATTTGCTCCAGGGCACATTTTAGTACAAATTTAAGGCATCTGCTTAAACAAAATCACGGATTAGCTCTACCGTATCACCTCCCCTTTCCATATGTAGGTGATGCCCTCCAACAAGTTGCTTATGCCGGGCATCGGCAAACCAACCTAAACGCTCATGGATGGCCAATTTTACCTCTTGAAAGCCACTTTGCCCCTCAATGATCAATGTAGGGCAGCGGATCGCTCTTACCCATGCTTCCGCCTGTTCGGAGGTTATACGCAATGGTGATAGCGTTCTAAGCTTGGGATCAGAGCGCCAATACCAACGCCCGCCGTCCTTTATCAAATTTCGCTCAACCAATAACTCTGCGGCTTCTCTAGGCAAACAGGCTTGCGCCGCCATCCGCGCCGCTACAGCATCAACAATCGAATGGTAACAACGCTTCGTTACCGCTTGTTTACGCCGACTAATCATCGCTTTACGCAAGATCTGCGGGGCACTCTCGGCAGGCCATGCCATAGGACCAACCGCTTCAATAGACACCAAGCGCCTCACTTTTTCGGGAAAACTGCCAGCATAAATAGAGGCCACCAGACCACCTAAGCTATGGCCAACTATCGAAAGTTTGCTGTCAAACAGACGCTGCACCCCATACAGATCATCGACGTAATCAACTAAATGGTAATGTCCTTCACGGTGTGCGGAACCACCATGTCCGGGCCAATCTATTGCTAACCAAGGCAATGAAGGGGCCGCCTGCATCATTGGAATAAAGCTCGCTGCGTTGTCTAACCAACCGTGTAGACAAAGCAGTGGATTGTCCGGCACCGACGCAGATGTAGAAAGGGCCGCGATAAGGCGACCCTCTACATTCAGTTGATGTTCATAAATCAAACAACGACACCTTATGGCTGTTTGACGAATTTCAGCGTCATACGATCACTTTCACCGATCGCCTCATACTTGGCGCGGTCTTCGTCACCCATGGCCAGTGATGGTGGTAACGTCCACACTCCCTTTGGATAATCTTTGATATCTGCAGGGTTAGCGTTCACTTCCGATTGATCAACCAATACAAAGCCGGCTTTCTGCGCCGCCGCAATGGTTCGCTCCTGACTGACATAACCAGATTTTGCTCGCGCTTTATCATCTTCCGCTGGTGCAGAACGATGCTCCACCACACCAAACACGCCACCCGGCTTTAGCGCGTCAAATGCAGCTTTGAATACCATCTCTAACTCACCATTCATCTCCCAATTGTGGAGATTACGGAAGGTCAATACCATGTCAGCAGAGTTCGCAGGCGCAATGCTTAGCGTTGCCGGTGGTGCCAAAGTCGTTTCTTTCACGCCTCCCCACCACTCAGCATTGGTGTCCAGCTTTTCTCTATATGCCTTTCCAACTTTGGCGCGATAGGCTTGGCGACGGTTATCTTCATCAATACCATCAATCTGAAAACTTGCTGCAATTAACTGACCTTTGTCTTTCAAGTACGGCGCCAGTATTTCTGTATACCAGCCGCCGCCAGGCCATAGTTCGACGACAGTCATATCAGGCTTTAAACCGAAAAAAGCGAGCGTTTCTACTGGGTGACGATATTGATTTCTAGCTCGGTTTTTCTCACTGCGACGACTGTCATCGGCAATCTCTTGCAGCTTTTCATAGCCAGCGGGGGTGGTTTCATCAGCCAGAACATTGGCCGAAAAGCCAAGACTAACTGAGGTTAACAACGCCGCAACTGTAACTCGATTGAATCTGGTGATCATGAAGCTTCCCTCGGAGTATTGTATTTATTATTTTTTATTGCCTGATTAGGCGTATAGGTCGATACCAAGCATACTACTCAACTGCTCTCGTTGAGGCGCTGAATCAATATCTTGGTACACATCTACTGCTCGTAGATTTTTTGAACTGGGTTGGTCATAACTGGTCGCCTGCGCCTGCAGTAAGCTTAGCGCGAGCTGTTGTTGATCGGCGACAGAAGCACCTTGCGTGCTGCCCACAGGGGCTACGTCGGCAGCGGCAGACGACACCGATGCCTTGGTTTCATTTCCACTCGCCGTTTTCGGTACCGCCGGTCCCGAATAAGCGAAAAATGGATTAATTGATGATATCTGCACGTTCCACAACTGAATTAACGGTCACAGGCTAAATAAAACAGCTTTTCGGGCACGTTTCAAGCTTCTCTCGTGAAGTTGCTAGCGCCCTGGCAGTTTCTGCCAGGTCACTTCATTGCGAAGGTAGATAGGTTCAACCTCTGCACAATCCTGCAGCTCACCGTTAACTAACCTTGGCAGCGCCAAACGCGCCATGCTGGCTGCGTTTGGAAACAACACCCGTTCACTGATATCAACCTGTTCAGCTAATTCAACCAGAGATGAGCCATAAGTTTGCCACCCTGAACCGACACCACACCAATGGCCATGCAGCGGGTCTTGTTGAAGCAACACCTCTGGTTTAATCACTTTTTCGGACCATACCGGCCGACAGCTCCCCTGTTCAACCTCATAAGCTGCCACATAAATTTCCGACATACGGGCATCAATCGCCGCAATCACCTTGCTCACTTGGTGCTGCTGATTGGCCTGTAACGCCATCGCTTCTAACGTGGACACGCTAATCATTGGCAAGTCAGCCCCCAAAGCTAAACCTTGGGCAAACCCAACGCAGATACGCACGCCAGTAAAGCTGCCTGGACCACGGCCAAATGCAATGGCATCCATGTCACGGATACCGTAACCAGCCTCGGCTAATAGCTCATCCACCATGGGCAACAAACGTTGACTATGTTCACGGGGCGCAAAGCACTCACGTTCAATAACCTGGTCGCCATCCAAAATGGCTGCCGAGCAAACTTCTGTGCATGCATCTAAAGCTAGGATCTTACGGCTTGTCATACTCACGAATACTTTTTCCAAACAATTAAAACTTGTATTAACTAATGCACATAACTAGAGGCGTTGAGTAACAGCTATGCCTGCAACTCACTCTCAGTCTCGCCTTCCTCGGTGCCTAATTGACGCAAAAACTGGCTTGCTTTGTCCTCGCACCTAGTGCGGGGCATCGGTGGTAAACTCGCCAGGAAAACCTGACCGTAACGTCGAGATACCAAACGACCATCACAGATCATCAGCACCCCTTTATCATGAATATCACGGATTAATCTACCTGCGCCCTGTTTCAAGGTTAACACGGCCTGGGGAAGTTGAACTTCCATAAAAGGATCTCCACCTCTGAGGCGGCAGTCTTCTATACGTGCTTGCAGCAAAGGCTCATCAGGGGCGGCAAACGGCAATTTATCAATAATGACGCAGCTTAATGCGTCGCCACGGACATCAACCCCTTCCCAAAAACTTGCTGTTGCCAACAACACGGCATTTCCAGCAGCGACAAATTCTTCCAGCAACAAACGCTTAGGCGCTGTCCCCTGCACCAACACCGGAAAATCAACCAGTTCGGGTAATAGATCAGCAATTTGGTTCATCATGCGATAACTGGTGAACAGAAAAAAACAGCGGCCTCCACTGGCTTGAATTTGCGGTAAAGCTGCTAGCAAAAGATCCTTCGCCTGTAGCTTAGGGCCAGGCTCAGCAAGCTTACGCGGCACATAAAGGAGGGATTGGGTTGGATAATCAAACGGACTAGGCAAAAACAAGGTTCTGGCATCTTTAAGCCCTAACTGTTCGCTGAAATGTTCAAAACTATCTCCGACCTGCAGCGTTGCCGAAGTAAATACCCAACTGGCTTTTAGTGCACCCATGTGTTGGCTGAAACGCTCTGCCACATTCAGCGGCGTAATATGCAGGGAGACATGACGCTTGGTGGTTTCATACCAATAGCTATAACCCAGCTCATTCACATTGCAGATCTTAGCCAGTGCCGACTTATAACTGGCTCCTCGCTCAAACAGTACATCCAGTTCTTTACTGCGACCCACTGCCAGTTTCATCACATCATAACCAAAACCGATAGCATCAATTAACCGCTCAACCCCCATCTCCACGCCAGCATCTTGACTCTTCACGCGCCAATTGCCTCGTTCTGGGTCTACACCGAATTGCAGCCTGAGGTCAGCAGCTGCTTTCTCCATCATGTCAGCCGCCTTGCCTAACTGCTTCATATCTTTTAATTCGGTCAGATAGACACGCCGTAGATCCTTAGCTAGTTCAACAATCTGGCGACTAGAAACGGTTTCACCGAAATAACTGGCCGCGATGTCAGGAAGCTGGTGCGCTTCATCAAAAACAACAAGCTGGGCATCGGGGATCAGTTCACCAAAGCCAACGTCTTTAAGCACCATATCAGCGAGGAACAGATGATGATTAACCACCACCAAATCCGCATCCTTGGCTTTTTTACGCGCTTTAGTGAGATAACACTTTTGAAAGTCTGGACAGTCTTTGCCGAGGCAATTATCTACGGTGCTAGTGACATAAGGTAGCGCTCGGCTGTCTTCTGCAATGTCAGCCAGTTCACCGATATCACCATTTTCCGTCTCGTTACTCCAGCGTTTGACCCTTACCAACTCATCAATAAGCACTGGATCGCGAATTTCTGACTGCTGAAAAAGGTGCTGCTCCAAGCGATAACTGCACAAATAGTTAGCGCGTCCCTTTAGCAGCGCAATGTCCAAGGGCTTTGCCAGTGCATCACGGATCAGAGGCAGATCACGATGGAACAGCTGCTCCTGTAACGCCTTGGTACCCGTCGATAAAATCACCTTCTTTTCCGATTCAATCGCAGGCACCAAATACGCAAACGTTTTACCTGTGCCAGTCCCAGCTTCAATAATCAACTGCCCTTTAGCATCAATGGTTTTGCCGATCGCTTCGGCCATTTTACGTTGCGACTCACGCGGTGAAAAACCATCAATAGCCTTAGAAAGGGGGCTGTCAGACTGGAAAAAGCGGGTAATAGGATGCAAGTTCTGAACTCTAAAGAGGAGATAGAGATATTCTACGTGAGATAGGCCGCCGCCCCAAGTGGATTTATCGCCAAATCAGCTCTGAGACTTAATCAACTCGCCATCTAAAAGAACCGTATCAAAGTGGCTAAATCTAAGTTTGAACAACAGCTTATTTGGATACACGTCTTGTCGCATTGGCCACTCTTTCTCATTATCAAAAACGAAGCCGCTTTCGGAGAGTACCACCGCATGAGCTTGTTTCTTCTCATTGAAGGTAAACCAAACGGTGCCACCAATTTTCATCGCTAACGAGTAAGCAAAATCTTCACAATCGCCAGAGAAGCCACTCTCAATATCGGTGTAAATACGAACTTCGTTCTCTTGGTCTGTAACATATTCAAAATTGTCACGGGCTTCATGAAATATGGAAATACTCTGTTTTAGATCTTCAAGGCCCGCTTGCACACTGAAAAAGGGGAGGATCAAGATAATGAAAACAAAGAGGCGCATCACTCAAGTCCAATCACTGAGGTTATGATGCCTGACACCCTATTGGTTGTTAAAAAGTTGTAAAGACTGAATCAGTAAAAGTATGAGATTGGTTGGTAATTCTTTGTCTACGGATAAACTTTACACAATCATTAGCAATAACTACAGTAGGTTACATAGATTCAGGCAAAAACATCTAAATGCTTGCGCGGCGATATTTCAGGTGTGGATGTTGAATGAATTTTTTTACTTTTGGCAGGCGCTACCTTCGGTTCTATTTGACCACTTAACACCCTTTCGATAGCTTCAGCTAGCATGCTTTTGCTAGGCTCAACCTCTTCACCCTCTTCCATATCGCCAAACTCATATGCAATCGTTCTATTCTGGTGGGCGTCGCGCATCTTCTCTTTCAGAGCATCAAGATAGGTAAGATTTTCCATCTGCTCAGATTCAGTGCGCGACTCTTCATCCCTATTCGATATTGGCCGCTTGCTAACGCGACTGACCGTCAACCCACTCTTGGTCATCGGTTGTGTGTAGTTAATATTGGGAATGAAAGGAATCAATAGATCCTGACTCATTACAAGCGCCTCCACTACGCCTTCATTGATTAAATTATCGTCAATTTTGAGAAAAACTTAAGTTTTTATAGCGTTACTCTTGATCTATCGCTGTAAACTACGAGCCAGGAAATCGTTCCACCGAATCAATTTCGCATTGAAAATCATTAAAAATGCATCTTTATGCACTTTATTCTGCTTTTAATCACAAAAAACACTTGAAATCCAACGCAGCCTTGGTTAGCTTGAGCACATCAAATTAGTGCCTGCTTAGGCGCGGTTTTAACCAATCATGACAGACACGGATATTTCCATGACTTTATTTCTGAAAGCAGTGATCCATCATCACCATCATCACGAACACTAGCCTTTCAGGAAGATTGTTCGCTGGAGGCTATATAGATGCCCTCCGGCGGTCACACCAGACATACAACCCTCGGAATGCATCGCACCGAGGGTTTTTTAATTTTGGACAAGGAAAAACAGATGACTGACAACACGCGCTTACGCATCGCGATTCAAAAAAAGGGTCGCCTAAGCGACGAATCAAAAGCTCTGCTGAAGGCCTGCGGCCTGAAAATCAACATGAAAGGGGAAAGCCTAATCGCTCATGTTGAAAATGCACCGATTGATTTGTTACGCGTACGTGATGATGACATTCCGGGACTGATCATGGATGGCGTCTGTGATCTTGGCATCGTTGGCGAGAACGTGTTGGAAGAAGAGTTGCTGATGCGACAGCGCGCCAATGAAAAATGTGATTATGTACCACTGCAAAAAATGGCCTTCGGCGGCTGTCGGCTCTCTCTTGCTGTCGACAAAGAGTTCGATTACCAAGGGCCGGAGTCACTCGCGGGCTTGCGCATCGCTACCACCTACCCTGAACTGCTACGTCGTTACTTTGACGAGAAAGGGATCAATTTTGATGTCTGCTTGTTAAGCGGCTCGGTCGAAGTTGCTCCTCGCGCGGGACTGGCAGATGCGATCTGTGATTTAGTCTCTACAGGCGCCACGTTAGAAGCTAATGGCTTGGTAGAAACTGATGTCATCTATCGTTCACAGGCTCGCCTAATACGCCGCGGCGGTGATTTTGGTGATGACAAGCAAGCGCTACTGGATAAGCTCCTGACCCGTATGCAGGGCGTCATGCAGGCCAAAGAGACAAAGTACATCATGCTGCACGCGCCAAAAGATAAGCTGGATACCATTACCGAACTGCTGCCGGCAGAACATCCAACAGTGATGCCGCTGGCTCACGATGACGAAAACGTTGCTATCCACGTTGTCAGTACTGAAAACCTGTTCTGGGAAACTATGGAACAGTTAAAAGCCTTGGGTTGTAGCTCAATCCTCGTGCTCCCGATTGAGAAAATGATGGAGTAAGCCTGATGCGTACAGTGTATTGGGATCAACTATCAGCAAGAGATCAAACCGAAGCATTATCGCGCCCAGCGATAAATGCTGGCGACCAGATCCACGATGCCGTGGAACAGGTATTAAGCAAGGTACGTCGTCATGGTGACCAAGCGCTGAAACAGCTGACTGAAAATTTTGATGGCGTAAAGCTGGATTCAATCAAAGTCAGTGCAGCAGAGATCAACGCAGCGGCAGAGCAAGTCGATGAATCGCTGAAACAAGCGATCCAACAGGCCTGTGACAATATTCATGCATTTCACGAAGCGCAACGTCCAACCGCCCTTGATGTTGAAACCCAACCTGGTGTGCGCTGCGAAATGGTCTCCCGTCCAATAGAGTCTGTCGGCTTATACATCCCCGGCGGCACGGCACCATTGGTGTCTACGGTAATGATGTTGGCCATTCCCGCCAAAATCGCGGGTTGTCGTCGTACAGTTCTAGTCTCACCCCCTTCGATTGCGCCAGAAATACTCTATGCAGCAAAGCTTTGTGGTGTAGACGAGGTCTACTCTTTGGGTGGTGCACAAGCGATCGCAGCACTTGCCTATGGCACTGAATCCATCGCCAAGGTTGATAAGATTTTTGGTCCAGGCAACAGCTATGTCACCGAAGCGAAACGCCAGGTGAGTCAGAGCCACGATGGTGCAGCCATCGACATGCCAGCGGGTCCATCAGAAGTGTTGGTGATCGCAGACGAAGAAGCGAACCCTGACTTTGTCGCAGCCGATCTGCTATCGCAAGCCGAACATGGTGCCGATAGCCAAGTGGTTCTAGTCACGCCGTGTGACGCCATGGCCGCGGCGGTTTCTGCAGCGGTACAGCAGCAACTTGCCGAACTCAGTCGTGAAGATACAGCAGCGAAGGCCATCGCTAACTCTGTCATTATCATCTGTCACGATCTTACCCAAGCGGTGGCGATCAGTAATCAATACGGCCCTGAGCATCTGATTATCCAGACCCGTGAACCGAGAGCGCTGCTCAATGATATTCAACACGCGGGTTCCGTGTTCTTGGGTGATTGGTCCCCTGAGTCTGTCGGTGACTATGCCAGTGGTACTAATCACGTATTACCCACGTACGGCTATGTACGCACCTACTCCAGCTTAAGCCTCAGCGACTTCTCGAAGCGCTTTACTGTACAAGAACTCACCGCCGATGGCCTGAGTCAGTTGGCTCCGTGTGTCACCCGAATTGCCGATGCTGAAGGGTTAGATGCACACAAACGCGCAGTGACCATCCGCACTGAATTTTTGGAGGGCCTATCATGAGCCTGGGTGAAAAGCTTATCCGCCCAAGTTTAAAAGACTTGGTACCTTACGAAAGCGCTCGCCGCATTGGTGGCAATGGCGATGTTTGGCTCAATGCCAATGAAAACCCTTACAGCAGCGAATTCAATTTGGATTGTAGTCGCTTTAATCGCTATCCAGAGTTCCAGCCCACGGCAGTAATAGATGGCTATGCTGAATATACCGGCTTAAACGCTGACCAAGTGCTCTGCACTCGCGGCGCAGATGAAGGGATCGAATTACTGATCCGTACCTTTTGCGATCCAGGCAAAGACAAAGTCCTTATCTGTCCGCCAACCTATGGCATGTACGCCATTAGCGCCGAAACCAATGCAGTTGAAGTGGTCAAAGTGGTCGTCGATGAGGTATTCCAGCCTGATGTTGATGCCATCAAGGCACAAGCGGATGGGGTCAAACTGGTGTTTCTTTGCTCACCCAATAACCCAACCGGTCACTTGCTTGAAAGAGACCGCTTGCTAGCCCTGCTGGATCTGTTCGCAGACAAAGCCTTGGTGGTGGTCGACGAAGCGTATATCGAGTTCGCTGCGGATACCTCAATGCAGGACCTGCTCAACGATTACCCTCATCTGGTTATCTTAAGAACCCTGTCAAAAGCGTTTGGTTTAGCGGGGTTGCGCTGCGGTTTCACCTTGGCTTCAGCAGATATCATTCAGCAAATCAGTAAAGTGATTGCCCCCTACCCTGTGCCAGAGCCCGTTGCCCAAGTGGCCGCACAAGCACTCTCTACGGCAGGGTTAGAACGGATGGCATCGCAGGTTGCAGAGCTAAATGGCTATAAACAGCATTTTGTTGAAGCCCTTAAGGCGTTAGGTGCTGATGCTTGGCCGTCTGCGGGTAACTTTGTGATGATTAAGACTCAGGATCCGAGCGCCTGCATGAAAGCAGCGATGGATGCGGGAATAATCCTGCGCGATCAAAGCAAACAGATGAAACTCGACGGCTGTGTCCGTGTCACTATCGGCAGTCAGCAAGAGATGGAACGTACCCTTGCTGCGTTACGGGTGTTTTTGAAGGAGGCAGCATGAGCGCCGAAAAGATCCTGTTTATTGACCGCGACGGTACCCTTATCGTCGAACCCCCAACAGATTTCCAGGTCGACACATTGGAAAAGCTGGTTTTCGAACCACTGGTGATCCCATCACTATTAAAGCTGCAAGCCGCTGGCTACAAGCTGGTGATGGTCACTAATCAGGATGGTTTAGGCACTGACAGCTATCCGCAAGCAGATTTCGACCTGCCCCATAATAAGATGATGGAGCTGTTCGAAAGCCAAGGCGTAAAGTGGGATGACGTACTTATCTGTCCTCACTTCGATGAAGACAACTGCAGCTGCCGCAAACCTAAACTGGGCTTGGTCAAACCATATCTGAAAGAAGGTCGCGTAGACTTCACCAACAGTTACGTGATCGGCGACCGAGAAACCGACATGGCGCTGGCAGAGAACATGGGGCTTGATGGCCTACGCTATCATCCAGAGACATTGAACTGGACCCATATTGTGGATCAGTTACTGAACCAGTCACGCACCGCGTGTGTCGAACGCAAAACTCGCGAAACCAATATCCGCGTCGAAGTGAACCTCGACAAGCAAGGTGACAATGAATTTGGCACTGGCGTTGGCTTCTTTGACCATATGTTGGAACAGATAGCCACGCACGGCGGGTTTCAGATGAAGCTCAGTTGTGATGGTGACCTGCATATTGACGACCACCACAGCGTTGAAGATTGTGCGTTGGCGCTTGGTGCAGCACTAAAGCAAGCGCTGGGAGATAAACGTGGCATTGGCCGCTTTGGTTTTGTACTGCCGATGGATGAGCTGGAAGCCAGCTGCACCATGGATCTTTCAGGTCGTCCCTACTTTGTTTTTGAAGGCGACTTCAGCCGTGAGCAAGTGGGAGAGTTAGCGACCGAGATGGTGCCTCACTTCTTCCGTTCGCTCAGCGATACCATGTTGGCAACACTGCACCTAAAAGTGGGAGACGGTAACTGTCACCACCAAGTCGAAGGGTTATTCAAAGCCTTTGGTCGCACCCTCAGGCAGGCGATCACTGTCAGCGGTGATGCGTTACCGAGCAGCAAAGGGGTGCTTTAATGACCACAGTTAATACCGCGCAAAAAGTCGTTATTATTGATACTGGCTGCGCCAATATCGCATCAGTAAAATTTGCCGTGCAGCGTTTAGGCTATGCCGTCGAAGTTTCAGCAGATCACGACACCATAAAAAATGCAGACAAAGTGTTTCTGCCCGGTGTTGGAAGCGCTTCGGAAGCGATGAAAAATATCCAGCAACGGGACTTAGTTGCGCTCGTACAGCAACTTACTCAGCCGGTCCTTGGAATATGCTTAGGCATGCAATTAATGGCATCTCACTCAGCGGAAGGGGATGTGGCTTGCCTTGATTTAGTACCGACCGAAGTGGCGGCACTAGAGGGCGGTAACGGCTTACGTCTGCCGCATATGGGTTGGAATGCGATAACGCCAAATAAGGGGCACCCTCTTTTTAAAGATATTCCGAACGGCACCTATTTCTACTTTGTACATAGCTTTGCCGTTCCCGTCGGTGACTACACCGCCGCGAGCAGCGAATATGGCCAGCCGTTTTCAGCTTCGATTAGCCGCAATAACTTCTTTGGCGTGCAGTTCCACCCGGAACGCTCAGCTAAAGCCGGCGCGCAATTGATCAAAAACTTTTTGGAGATGTAACGGATGATCATCCCAGCATTAGACCTCATCAACGGCGAAGTTGTACGCTTATATCAAGGCGACTACGCACAAAAGACCACTTACAGTTTTAATCCTGTAGAACAGTTTCAGCTTTATCAGGCCGCTGGCGCAGAGTGGTTACATCTTGTTGATCTTGATGGCGCCAAAGACACCAGTGCTCGTCAGCTCACTACGATTGCCGAACTGATTGAAAAAACGGACGCCAAGATCCAGGTAGGCGGTGGGATCCGTTCCGAAGAAGACGTCAAGCAACTGTTGGATATCGGCGCTCAGCGAGTCGTCATCGGCTCACTGGCGGTTAAACAGCCAGCGCTAGTCGCCGAATGGATGCGCAAGTATGGCCCTGAACACATCGTGTTAGCACTGGATATCAACATCGATGACGCAGGCAATAAACATGTCGCCATTTCAGGCTGGCAAGAAAGCTCAGCCATGACTCTGGAACAACTGATTGAGCACTATCAAGCCGCAGGGCTCAAGCATGTACTTTGTACAGACATCAGCCGTGACGGCACTTTGCAAGGTTCAAATGTCGCGCTCTACACAGAGATGACAGCCAAATACCCTGATATTGCCTGGCAGAGCTCTGGCGGCATCGGCGGATTGAGTGATATTGCTGATCTTGGCCCCACGGGTGTTGCCGGCGTGATCGTTGGCCGTGCGCTGCTTGAAGGCAAATTCACCGCAGAGGAGGCATTCCAATGCTGGCAAGACGCATAATCCCCTGCCTAGATGTTCGTGACGGTAAAGTAGTCAAAGGCGTTCAGTTCCGTAACCACGAAATCATCGGTGATATTGTGCCCTTAGCACAGCGTTATGCTGAAGCAGGCGCTGACGAGCTGGTATTTTACGATATCACCGCATCATCTGACGCTCGGGTCGTTGATAAAAGCTGGGTGACACGCGTTGCCGAAGTGATCGATATTCCGTTTTGCGTCGCCGGCGGCATCAAGAGTGTGGATGATGCACGCCGTATCTTACTGAACGGCGCAGACAAAATCTCAGTCAACTCACCGGCACTGGCAGATCCAACGCTGATCAGCGATCTGGAAGCCGCTTTCGGTAAACAGTGCGTTGTGGTTGGTATTGATAGCTACTTCAACAAAGAGAGTGGTCAATACGAGGTCTATCAGTTCACAGGCGACGAAAGCCGTACTCAGAAAACCAGCTGGCAAACCGTCGATTGGGTACAAGAAGTACAGAAGCGCGGCGCAGGTGAAATCGTACTTAACTGCATGAACCAAGATGGTGTACGCCAGGGCTATGATATCGCTCAGTTAGCCAAAGTGCGTGCGGCCTGTGATGTGCCGTTAATTGCCTCCGGCGGTGCCGGCGCTATCGAGCACTTCAGCGACGTTTTTCAACAAGCAGACGTTGATGGTGCTCTCGCGGCCAGCGTGTTCCACAAAGCGGTCATTGATATTCAGGATCTAAAAGGCTATTTACGAGATCAAGGTATCGTCATCCGTCCCTGAGTAGTCAGGCAACGAAGATATATAAATTAAGGAATAACCATGTTGGATCAACAACAGTTTGATGCCCTGGCCTGGGAAAAAGTAGATGGCTTAATGCCCGCCGTGGTTCAAGATATCGACACGGGTAAAGTTCTGATGCTTGGCTACATGAATAAAGATGCCTTGCAGAAAACTGTCGATAGCCAGCAAGTCACATTCTTCTCGCGAAGCAAACAGCGCTTGTGGACCAAGGGTGAAAGCTCAGGCAACTTTCTCGATCTGGTAGAGATCTCTGCCGATTGTGACAATGACACTCTGCTCGTCTTAGCACGCCCGAACGGCCCTACCTGTCACCTAGGTACTGAAACCTGTTGGACACCAAAGCAGCAACCGACATTAAGCTTTATCGGCCAGTTGGAAAAAGTGATTGCTTCTCGCAAAGGTGCCGATCCCGGCTCCAGTTACACTGCCAGCCTGTATGCTAAAGGCACTAAACGTATCGCACAGAAGGTTGGCGAAGAAGGTGTAGAAACAGCTTTAGCGGCCACCGTCCATGATAAAGAAGAGCTGATTAGCGAAAGCGCCGATCTGATTTATCACCTGTTAGTGCTACTGCAACAGGAAGAGTTATGCCTGGCTGATGTATCGGCAAAACTGCAGGAACGCCATAAATAGCTCCGAATAACCAATCCGAGCCAAAAAAACCACCACAAGGTGGTTTTTTTATGCCGCTACACGTTCAACAGTAATCAGATCATGGGGTCGGCTGACAGCGCAACGAAGCGGGGTTGTATTCATAGCCATCCGCACAGGGATACACTCTCGGCTGAATCTCTATTGGCCGTAACAGATTCAAATCTAAATCTTGTCCTATTCTGGCGCCATCGCCCCGCGGCACAAGCAAAGGCTCCCTTTGTTTACTCTCGTTAGAGCCATAGGCATAAGGATCATAAGGCTTATAGTCTGGCTTGGTGCTGGGTAAAATACGCTGTGACATTGGCTTGGCCCAGAAAGGCTTCAGCTTAACCGGATATTTAGAGGATGTTATCGGCGGACGCGCCTTTGCCGCAGCAAACAGATCCGCACTGCTAAGCAACAGACTCAAGCTGACAATGAATGCCATAAAATATTGAGTTAAATGCCCAAATGCCAAGCTGCCTCCAATCATGTTCAGAGTCATACCTCAGTAAAGAGTTGGATAAGCCAGTGGTAAGATTAGTTCAACGCAGCGCCCCTAGAACAGGGCTTGATACCGATTTCAGCAATAAAAAAGCCCGGTGAAAGTCACCGGGCCACCAAAACACTTGGCAAATAATATATATGACTAAAATCAAAACACTCTAATTGGCACTCAGAGTGTGGGTTTTCTCAACGAAGGTTTCGCTTACCACCAGGCTTCGACCTGCGCACCGAAACGAACTTCCCCATCAATTCCCTGATAGTCAGTCGTACCGGTATGACCATCATCTGGTTCACGATCTAAGAAATAGTTATTTTTCGCTTGGTCACCCCAAAACGAACCTGCGTACAAACGCAGTGCTGGGCGCGCGAAGAAACCACGACCCGCAGTGAATTCCTGAGCAACAACGACCTTGTACAGATCGACACCGTCATCTAAATCACGCCCACGTTCATCATCAGCCCAATGCCCCTGTTTCACGCGATCATAACCCAGTTCAAGGGTTGTCTTGGTATAGTTATTCCACTTATAGCTCGGACGAAGAACCGCACTGACGCGCTCTTTTTCATCCCGCCCATTGGCTGACATACCATTCTGATCGGCTTTTTGGTAGAGGAAGGCATAGCCTAAATCCACATCTTGATGCAGTTTCACCACACCCCAATCCAGAATACGGAATGTTTTTTCAGATGCTTCGGTCCAACCATCATGCCAGACGTTACCACCACCATGGTTGCCCCAACCTGACTCAGCCAATGCATCCGTGGAGTACTGGAATACAACCTTATTGAATCCGCCCATCAATGCATGACTCACTTCAGCCGTGAAGAACATGCCGTCATCATCTTGCTTATCTAAATAATCATTAGCGTCTTCCTGGTCGTCAGTGAAGTCTGTCCAACCATAGATACCAATTAACTCAAGTGAAGCGCCTTGCCAGAGAGGAATACCCGCATAACGCACATCTAATTTATTGTGCTGAACATTGGCACGGTCATTAGTTGGCTCGTCAATCTCAATACCATCAAGAATAAGACTGGCATCTTCTGTATCCATTTGAGTTAAAGCTACTGACAATTTACCTGGTCCAAGTCCAATCCCCTCAAGGCCCACACCATAACCAGAATTATTGACATAATAGAGGTCCATGATATGAACATCTTTACGCTGATAAAATCTTTTACCGACCCACAAAGTAGATTCAGGAGCAAAATCAAATAGTCCTTTCGCTTGTACATTTAATTGACGCAGTGCAGTATCACCACCACTCCATGGATTAGAATCGCCTGCTTTTTCACCAGCAACACTTTGATAATCATTGCCCTGATTAAATTGACGATAGGAAATCATGCTTTCCATTTTAAAAGTGACACCATCTCTATTATATAACTCTTGCCCTAAGCCAATCTCCATATAAGTGTCGCACTCATCCCCCAAACGCCCTACCCAGTGGCCACCGCCACCACTGCCAAAACAGGCCTGCTCTCCACCATTTGTGGTTGTTGAAAGACCTGCACGACCATAACCATGGAACTCAACCGCAGCCACTTGAGAAGAAAAAATTGCCATAGCAACAGCTGAAGCTAAAGGCACGAGCTTACTATTTATTTTATTCATTATTACTTCCTTTCGTTTTATTAATAGCCAATCTGGCTAACACTTCATAGCTCGTGGTGAACATTAAAATAGAAAGTTCATTTAAAAACAGGAAGAGAATAATTATGAGAAGAAGGTCAAATAAAATAGGAGCAGCGGAACAATGTATATATATATTTAAAAGAAACAATCACAAAGTATTTTACATTTACAACAAAAACAAATTAAACAGTTAACTTAAACCTATAAATCACAGCATGACAAAGAAGTTCAATTTATAATCAATTAATTAATAAAAAACATAATAAATAAAAATAACTAACAAGCTATGCTCATTCAGACATATTTGAAAAAACCTGATAACCTTGGCCCTATATTCATTGAATGATGTTGCTGTACCCACGCAAACGATTTTCGACAAGCGAAAGGCGCCGTTAAAAAAGTTCTACACGAGAAAAA
The DNA here is from genome assembly GCF_003336225.1 of Corallincola holothuriorum. Classification (NCBI taxonomy): domain Bacteria; kingdom Pseudomonadati; phylum Pseudomonadota; class Gammaproteobacteria; order Alteromonadales; family Psychromonadaceae; genus Corallincola; species Corallincola holothuriorum. The sequence goes on along the minus strand of NZ_QPID01000004.1, from coordinate 95,735 downwards.
ACAGGAAAAAAGCTCCGCCTAAACATGCTAAGATACCAACGAAATGAGCAAATCTTCGACTAGATCACAGCTTGGGACACAAGATGTTGTATCCGGTTAAGCAGATGCTACTATTTATGGAACATTTCAAGAGGTTGTATACACGTTGAAAAAGTTACTCACCAGTGCGCTTTTGGCGCTGACAGTAGTGACAAGCGCCCAACTAGGTGCTGAAGTGATAGGGAGCGATGAACGTTCACACGTTGTCAGCACCCACGTGTACCCTTACCGCGCAATAGGCCTAATACAGGCCGATAAAGCTACCTGCACTGCAACACTGATTGACAAGACCCATGTAGTCACGGCTGCTCACTGTCTCTTTGATGTGCAGGAAAACAAGCAATGGAAGCGCAACCCGTACTTTATTCCAGGTAAAAATGGTAGTGCCCATGGCCCCTTTGGTGTCTACCAGATTAAGCGTGCCTACGTTGATAAGCGCTATATACGCCAAGCCAAGAAGCTTAAGCCTGTCGCACTCGCTAAGTACAACGCGCAATCTAATGCTGAATTTCACTCTTTCCTCACCGATGCATTAGATCTCGACATCGCGATTGCGGAATTGGACCGCCCAGTCGCCAAGCGTATTGGTTTTATGGAGCTAAAAACGGTTGATCAAAAGAGCCTAGCCCCCTACATCCATTTAACCGGCTACCCTTCCGACAAAACACTACACACACAGTGGACAACCCACTGCCAAAGCTCATGGGATGAAGACCACTCCCCGATGGGCGATACCCTAGTACATAAATGTGATACCAGCCCCGGCATGAGTGGCGCCGTTGCCTACGTCAAAGATTTCGATGACAAGTACTACGCTGTGGGGCTGTTTTCTGTTGGTACCATGAGTCATAACTTTGCCACCCCATTCGACAATAACCTGCGCGAACGTCTGATAGGCTGGAAAAACGGTATTGAAGACGATCAAACCATGGTTCATAGCTTCCAACATGAGAAGTATCATAATGTCCATCTCGTGAACGAGTGCCGCTTTCCTGTTTATGCTGCGATCAACTACAAAAACCTAAACGGGGAATGGGTGACAAGCGGATGGCGGCAATTAGACGGTGGCGAAAGCGCTTACGTCGCAAGCACAAAAGAAAAAGCATTTTACGTTTACGCAAAATCTGCCGGAGATCCCATCATGGAGTGGACCGGCAGTGACAAAGTAGAGAAGATTGGCTCCAGCAAACATGCCAAAAAATACGGTTTAAAGCGTGTCAAAGTAGATTACGAAATCTATACGCCGGTCTATCATAACTTCAATTGTTAAGTCGCAATTGAAAAACAAAAAAGGCGCTTGAAGCGCCTTTTTTTAATGGAAGAAATCGGCCGTCATCAGTTAACGAGCCTTAAACTGATTCGTCAATGGGTCATACTGATAACCTATTTCCGCCAATCGGTTGCTCACCGACTCTGCGTTCATGTCATAACAGCTGCTAAGGTCCCCGACATCAGTGCACTCTAAGCGGAGCTTCTCATTCACAATACCCAACAAGATATTAGGATCAAATGCATGACAATTTGTTAAATCCATCGCCTTTCCCTCACTCAAGAGACAATTTACTCCTTCTAAAAGTAGTCAACAAATAGACGCTTTGCTATCACTAACAACAACTGGTACGAGGTGTTGATCACAGAGCATCACCGCACCCTCGTGCATTGTTCCTGCTGGATGTGCAAGAATAGAGTGAGATGTGATCAGACAAACGAGATGCTATGACATACGCAGAAATTGTTGGATGGGGTAAGTGCTTACCTCCGGCGGAATTGACTAATGATGATCTGAGTAGCTTTATGGAAACCTCTGATGAGTGGATCCGAAGCAGAACAGGCATTGCTGCCCGGCGTATCAGTCATGTGCACACTTCCGATCTTGCCGAACAAGCTGCACGACAAGCCATTGCTGCCGCCGACATATCCGCGGATCAGATCGACCTCATCATCATAGCGACCGCCAGCCCTGATACCTTAGTGCCCAATATCGCCTCCAAGGTACAACGCCAGTTAGGTGCGATTAACGCTGCGTCAATGGATGTGAATGCTGCCTGTACCGGTTTCGTTTACTGCTTAGAAGTAGCGACTCGCATGATCCAAGGCGGTGCTTACAAACACGCTCTGGTCATCGGTGCCGAACGGCTGTCATTCTTGTTAGATTGGAGCCAACGAGACACTGCAGTGTTATTTGGCGACGGCGCAGGTGCTGTGGTTCTTAGGGAGACGGATGAACCATTAGGATTACAACAATCTCAATTAGGTTGTGATGCCGAAGGCAGAGATATATTAGCAATCCCAAACTTTGGCTCAGCCATGGATAGATTCGATCAAAATAACGGCTACTTTGACTTCAACTTCGTTGGTCGAGAGATATTTAAACGTGCAGTTAAGGGGATGTGTGGTGCGGCACAAACCGTGATGGCACGAGAAGGTTGGAACCAAGACGATATTGATATTGTCATCCCTCATCAAGCCAATAAACGAATAATTGAAGCACTGTGTCAGCAGATGGATGTGCCGCAGGAAAAAGCTTTCGTGAACATAGAGAATTACGGCAATACCTCCGCTGCAACAGTGCCCATTGCTCTCTGCGAAGCGCTGGAGCAAGGACGAATTAAACCGGGTGATAAAATACTAACAGCCGCATTTGGCGCCGGATTGACCTGGGCATCAGCCCTGATCCGCTGGGGTCAGCGAGTCACACCTTTAAAGCAAACAGATGCGCAACTCGCTCCTTGTGAACAAACCGCATTGCAACTGCTCGCTGACGCAGTGAAATACTGTTACGAACGCCCTGACGGGATCTAACCTATGGCCCGCGATGAGTTCAATGCTGTCACCGATTTTTGGTTTAACGAATGCGAACCAATACAATGGTGGCAAAAGTCCGAATCGTTTGATCGCATCGTTGAGCAACGTTTTTTGCCGTTACTCGAGTTAGCGATCGAAAAGCAACTTGATCATTGGCGTAGCGACCCACAAGGTCGCTTGGCGGAAATCATTTTGTTAGATCAATTCTCGCGAAATATCTGGCGCAATACGGCACAAGCCTTTGCCCAGGATCCACAAGCACTTGCCCTCGCAGAACAGGCTGTTCACTGCGGGGCAGATAAAACCTTGCCGATCAATCAACGGGCATTTATCTATATGCCCTTTATGCACAGTGAATCGATATCGGCGCATGAAAAAGCGGTCGTTCTGTTTTCTCAGCCTGGTTTAGAACGCAACTTACACTCAGAGCTGCAACATAAAGCTATCATTGAGCGTTTTGGACGCTACCCTCACCGCAATGCGACTTTAGGCCGAAACAGCAGCCAAGAGGAACTGGAATTTCTCACCCTGCCAGGCTCTTCCTTTTAACCAGATCAATCCCTTAGCAACTTCAACTGCCGCAGCGCTTGTCTGTTATTCACGCATCATATACGCTTAGCGCCATTGCGCTTCGGCTGCGCCATTTTTTTAATCACAAATTGTATAGGGACCCACTTATGTTCGAGCAGATCTCAGCCGCTCCAGCTGACCCCATTCTTGGCCTCACAGAAGCATTCAAAGCTGATCCGCGTGATACCAAAATCAACCTCGGTGTTGGCATCTACAAAGATGAAGCGGGCCAAACCCCTATTTTAGCGACCGTAAAAAAAGCCGAAGCTATTCTGCTAGAGAGTGAGAAAACCAAGTCGTATCTGAGCATTGAAGGTAATGCGGCTTATGGCGCTGCAGTGCAGGCGCTGCTGTTTGGTAAAGCTTCCAATATTGTTAGCAATAAACGTGCGCGTACTGCACAAGCGCCCGGCGGTACTGGTGCGCTCCGTATCGCAGCAGAGTTCTACGCTTCACAATTTGAAAACAAAAAAGTTTGGGTCAGCAACCCGACCTGGGCAAACCATAACAATGTTTTTGCTGCTGCAGGTTTAGAAATTGTGCAGTACAACTACTACAACGCCGATGCCAAAGATATGGACTTCGATGCCATGCTTAGCTCACTGGAAGGCGCTGCTGCAGGGGATTTGGTTCTCTTTCACGGCTGTTGCCATAACCCAACAGGGATTGATCCAACAGAAGCGCAATGGCAACAACTGGCCGCACTGAGTGCAGAAAAAGGCTGGTTACCTCTGTTTGATTTCGCCTACCAGGGCTTTGGTAGCGGCGTTGAAGAAGATGCGAAAGGTCTACGTATCTTCACCGAAGCAAACCAAGAGCTACTGGTTGCCAGCTCATTCTCAAAAAACTTTGGCCTTTATAATGAACGAGTGGGTGCTTTCACCCTCGTTGCGAAGTGCAGCGACACCGCTGAAACAGCGTTCAGTCAGGCAAAATCATTAATCCGCGCCAACTACTCAAATCCACCCGCACACGGTGCAGCCGTCGTTACCACTATCTTAAACGACGCCGCTCTCTACGCCGAGTGGGATAAAGAAGTTGCGGAGATGCGTGACCGCATTCAGCAGATGCGAGATCTATTTGTTGCTACGTTAAAAGAGAAAGGCGTCGATCGCGACTTCAGCTTTATCGCTCGTCAGAACGGTATGTTCTCCTTCTCTGGCTTGACTAAAGAACAGGTCGCGACACTAAAAGATGAGCACGGCCTCTATATCGTTGGCTCAGGCCGCATCAGTGTCGCTGGTATGACCCGCAACAACATGGACGCACTCTGTAGCGCCATTGCCGCCGTTATCTAAATCACTGCGGTAGAACTGACAAAGAAAGCTGCTTCGGCAGCTTTTTTTATATCTGCCTACAACTTGGCTGTAGCTCAACAGCACTTCAGCAGATGAGATATTTGCTATGCTGCTATTGGTACACCACCAAACATCGGACGGTAGAGGCAATGCCAACATGCAGATAAATGCCGACTTTCAAACCTCTGTCTTCATCTCTGCCGATGATATGGTGTGGAGTAAAAGTCCTATGGCTGGCGTGCATCGTGCCATGCTCGACAGGATCGGCGACGAACAGGCGCGAGCTACCAGTCTGGTTCGTTATGCTCCGGCCAGTAAATTTAATCGCCACCAACATCCTGCCGGCGAAGAAATTATGGTGCTGGAAGGTGATTTTAATGACGAACATGGTCATTATCGCGCAGGAACCTATCTGCGTAATCCGAACGGTACGACACATGTACCATTCAGCATTGATGGTTGCTTATTGCTAGTAAAGCTGCGTCAATTCCAGCCTGCAGATCAAATACAAACACAGATCAACACCCGCACGGCTCATTGGCAAGCAGTCGATGACAATATAGTTAGCCTGTTACTCCATCACCACGGTGAAGAGCGCGTACAATTGCTGGAGATCCAAGCGGGCACAAAACTCCCGATCTGCCCAGAGAAAGGCGGCCATGAACTCCTCCTAATCAGCGGCAGCATTGAGCACCGAGATCGCAAGCTACCGGTGCATAGCTGGTTACGTTTTGCGAGTCATGAACGAGATGAGATCCTGACCACTGAGTTAACAAAGCTATACTGGAAATCTGGTCACCTGCCGCCGCGCTAACAACTTACTTGTCAGACCAAACCGCATACTCGTTACCCGTAGGATCAGCAAAATGGAATCTACGGCCGCCGGGGAACTCGAATATATCCTTCACCAACTGACCTCCCGCGGTGGTTATCTTTTCCTGCGTGTGGTGCAGATTTTCACTATAAAATACCACTAGCACGCTACCGTTAGACGATCTGGCAGAAATATCGGCACGATAAAATCCACCATCGATTCCAGCGCCACTGAATGCGGTGTAATCAGGTCCGTAATCAATGAATTGCCAGCCAAACACCGTATGAAAGAAGGTTTTGACTACATTAAGATCTGTCGCCGGAAACTCTAAGTAATTGATCTTTTCGTGTGTATTCATTGACTAAATAGCCCCCGTTGGCATGACTGGATAGGGCTCCTCACCAAAGCCTGCTCGCTGAAATTCAGGTCGGCTTTCTGCCCACTGCGATAGCTCGGACAAGATCGGCAACTGCCACTGCGGAACCAGCTCGGGCAAATACTCACAGGTAAAACGCCATGCGACAGCAGCGCTGATCAACACCTGATCTAATTCACTTGGTTTAGTCGCAGCAGGCCATTGGCTCAATGAAAGCTCCAACTCTCGATAAGCGGTTTCAAGCTGCTCGGATATTCGCTCCAGCCATGCTTGGAACTGGCTTTCCACAGGCCTTAACTTCCACTCATAATAAATCTGTACGCTCTTCTCACAAGCAATCATGGCTAATCCAATGCAGTGCAACGCCTGACTCCGCTGCGCAACATCCGTCGGCAGCAATAACCTGTTTTCTGCGTTATTTTGACTGGCTAAGGTTTCCAGGTAATCGAGTATGAGATTGGAATCAAGTAGCACGGTGCCGTCATCACACAGCAATGAAGGTGCTTTAACGACTGGACTCAGTTTTTTAAATTCATCTATATCACGAAATACCGACAGCGCTTGGTGCTCAAAGGGTAGTTGCAGACATTGCATCGAGATCGCAACGCGCCGCACGAATGGTGAGTCCAACATACCAACCAGTTTCATCGAAACATCCTTTTTCTGTTTACGTATCCGCCAAGTATGTCACCAAAGCACAAAAAAGTAGAATCACTGCCGCCATCGCGACTAATTGATAAACCATACGTTTAGGTACAGACAAGCCTTGAGAGTTTGACGTAAGCGGGGTTCGGCTCAGGAAAACAACTAACATAGCGGTCAACCAAGCCGCAAAGAACCCCACAACATTCCACCATAGCCATGACACCTCAGGCAAAAACTTCCAGACCACTGCATTGGTGAGCAGCCCCATGATAAAACCCGTAATGGCCGCACGTTGTCCAACGGAGGGCATAAACACCGCCATTGAAAACAGCGCCAACAACGGGCCATTGGCCATTGAACCAACTTTATTTATCGCTTCCAGAATAGTCGGCGCGATACGCTCAACTTGATACGAGAAAGCGATAGCAAATACCCCCCAACCCAACGTAGACAACTTGGAATAGATAAACAGCTGCCGTTCACTGCACGTTCTAAAACGCGCGATAAAGTCTTCTACAGTACTGGCAGATAAACTATTGAGTGCCGAGTCAATTGAGGACATAGCGGCGGCAAACAGGCCCACAATGGCCAATCCCGCCAATCCTGGAGCAAATTCTCTGGAGACAAAAGCGGGAAACACCATATTGAAATTAGGTGAACCATCACTTGTTTTTGGCAAAGAGGAAACGAAATCAACATGCTCAATGGCATAAGCGGCCAAACCTAAACCCACAGTGCAATAAGCAAGTACTAGGGGAAAGCGGAGCAAGCCGTTCATCACCAGCACCCGTTGCGTTTGATGGCTATCAGCAGCGGAGAGTAGTCGCTGTGCTTGACTCTGATCACAACCATAATAAGCCATATACAAAAACAGCCCCCCAAAGAACATCGGCCAAAAGCCATAATTATTACCTGATGCGAGCCCCCAATCATTCATCAGGGCCGGTGTTCTCTCACTGATCAACTGAAAATGATCTATCAGCGGATCAGCAAGGAATACCAAGGCTAATACCACAGCGCCAAGCAATAAGAACATTTGTACGACGTCGCTGAGAACAACCGCGCGCATACCGCCCATCAAATCATAGGCAATAGTGATCCCCATAAGAATGACGACCGAAAGGTCAAAAGAGATCCCCGAAATAAGCGCTATCACAGAGGCGACACCATAAACTGTGACTCCCGTGGCAACGCCTCGGAAAACGAGAAAACAGCCACTAGCCAATAATCGACTGGAGAGTCCTAAACGTTGCTCAAGGAACTGATAGATAGAGATCACGCCAGCATGGCGCAGGGGTAAAAACGCAAAACAAAGAATCAGCATAGCAACAGGAACGGCCAATTCATATTGCAGCCATAGCAGGCCGCCACCGGCGACGAAACCAACAAATGCGGGCGCTCCCAACAGACTATTGGTGGAGCATTGAGTTGCGATAATCGAGGTCGCTAACGTCCAACTAGGGAGGTTATAGCCACCCAAGTAATAATCTGCTCGGGATTTTTGCCGCCAGCCTAAATAAACCGCTCCCAACATCATCAATGTGAGGTATCCGGCGATTACCCACCAATCCAGCACTGTCATCTGCTCTACTCCCTGGCTATGTTTTGTTGGCCACAGCAATGCCCTCGCCGATAATATAATCACGAGGGTCGCAACAGGGCCTTAACGCAGCCAAACAGTCTTACAGAATATCCAAGTGTGATTTCTTGCAGGACGAACACTCTACAGGTGTTTTTTCATCCCTATTTGATTAAACCATAGATCGGAGTATTAGCCAGAAAAACCTGAATTTGTTAATTTCTGGCGCAGGGCTTAATGTCATCCCATACATCAAATAGCGGTCGCGAACAGCCGACTAGCGAAGCACGAACAGGCTACTTGGCAACGCCATCGGCAAATGACACAACGCGATTGCGGCCAGCATTTTTTGCCTGATAGAGCGCTTTATCAGCCCCCTCTAAGCCGACCGAAAATGCGTCAGGACTATCAAATATCAATTCATCCATACCGATACTTAACGTATGGCGAAAGGTCTGATTACCTGACTCGCTCACACTATTCATAAACGTCTGGCGGATACGTTCAGCAATGTTATAAGCCATCTTTTGGCTCGCCACATTAATCAGCACAATAAACTCCTCTCCGCCCCAGCGGATAGCAACATCCACCGATCGACACTCGTTTTTCAGGATCTGGGCTAACTCAACCAGTACCTTGTCACCTGTAGCGTGACCGTAGCGATCATTAACCTGCTTAAAGTGATCAATGTCGATAAGTAGCAACCAATACTCACCTTCTCTCTCCTCCAAATCAGCAAGGTAAGCAATATGGTCAGAGAGGTGGCGACGGTTTCCCAAGTTAGTTAACGGATCAAGTTTGGACAGTTGAGCTTGACGCTGTAACTTACTTGATGTTGAACGCATCTTATCCAGCGTCGCCAAAATCAACATCAAACACTCAAATAACACGGCCGCTTGAGTCAGATGGATCAAACCCATACCAAAAGCTGACCACTGACTGGACGCAGAGATCAAACTCAAAATCAGACTTATTCCATACGGCACCCAGGCGACAATATAGAGCAACACATAGGTGTTCCCCTTGCGATAGCAAAGCCAGCCCAACACAGGTTGAAAGGCCATCGATAACAAGCTAAAGAACGATATGTATAGCACCAGTTCGTAAACACCAAACAGGCGCAAAATGACGGCTAACACATACAGTGCAATCAGTCCCAAAAGCAGTTTATCTACTCTCGGTAGCAACAATCTGGTGTTTAGTAATTGGCGACCAAACAGAAACGAAAAAATCGCGACACAGAGATAAAGAATATGGAAGCTCTGATTAAAAACTTGCGGACTATCTGGCCAAAAATACTGAAAGCTAAAGCCATTTAAGGATGTCCACATAACGATGTTAAACACCAGATAGCTAAGAAAATAGATATAGTACTTATAGGAGTAGGAGCGCGTATAAGACCACAAAATGACCGTCAGCAATGCCAAAGCGGTAAACAGACCAAAGTAGATCCCGAACAGAAAGTATTCCGTTAGTGTCCGGTCTTTAAATGCGCCCTTTTCTTCAACAAACAGCTGCACATTCATCGTTTCTAACGTATTAGAGCTCAATCGCACGTAGAAGCTACTGGATTCTCCTGGTTGCGCGACAAACTTAGCATTGAGCAATCGATATGCGATATCTCGACTAGAAAATGCTAAGTAATCAGAAAGCCTCCTATGCTGCCAACTATCGGAGCTAGCTCCAGCTCGGGTATTACGTGAGGAAAAGTTAGGGGTTGCCTGTTGCGAACTAGATCCCGCGGTAAAGTAGATATCTATATTATCGATGTAGCTAGTTTCTGGCGTCAGCACCCACTCGATCGCACGAGAACTGGGATTGTGAATGCTAAATTTTAGCCATACCGCTTGATGGGTAATACCTCGGTTCACTTCCGCTTGAGAAAATGGTCGAAATCGGGATGCAAAGTCGGACGTGATGATCTGCTCAAATAAGATCTCATGTTGAGGTTCAACCAAGATCTCGGCATAACCGACCAAGCTAGTTTGCTTCATGTCAGCGGACAAAGTTAACGCGTCGGCAAAACAGCCAAAACAAAACAGATAAAGCAAGACCGCATAACATTTCTTGATTAGCAAGCCACCCATCCCTTCTGGGAACATAGAGAATAGTTTTACTATATGTGAAACGAGCGCAACGAAGCCAACCGTTCAAAGCAACGCTGTGACTTAACTCAGCAATTAATAATCATGTGCCGTGGCAAAATAGTAGGTTAGTTAGATGACAGGACAAACGCAGCTAATGGCACGCAGAATCCAATAGGCCAATGATGCTCTAGTTTCCCATCAGCCACCTACTAACTGGCCACGAAGCTCACTAATCACGTCAGCGACAACATCAAAATCATACTCTTCTATGCCTTTACGCAATTGGTTCAACTGCGCGTCCATACCAGCCGACTTGAGCAAAGGTGCAAGTTCAGGCAGATACTCTCCGGCCTCAATATCAAAATCTTCCGCCTTTGCTTCCACCTTGCGCAACAGCTCGAGTATTTGTTCGCAGTTTTCAGGCTGTTCGCCTTGCAGACCGCTTTGCTTATGCTCTAAAAGGTATTGCTCTATCTCCGTCAACACAACCGACAACACCTGTTGCGCCTGAGCCAGGCTTTGCTCTGTAGCCTCACCAGCAGTCGTCTCATGCTCCAATTTTTCAGCCAACATGCGCAATTGACTAGCGCCAATGTTGCCAGCATTACCTTTCAATGAATGCGCTAACCTTATCGCGGCCGCGCGTTCCGGCTCCAAGTCTAGGCATTCGCGATATTGCGCAGTAAAGTCATCACCATACAGCTCAATAAAACGCCCTAGCAGCTTGACGTACATAGACGGCTTGCCCATCGCGTAACGCAGACCCTGCTGAGGATCCAGCTGCCTATTACTTTCCACGTCATCAGCTGCATCTTCAGACTGCACATCGCTCTGTTGCTGATCGGAATCTTGTAGGTAGCCCTCTTGCCCTTCTTCTTTGTCTCCCATCATAGTTGAACCGTCATACTGAGGACGCACCTGAGGAGTGATCCATTTCGCCATCGTGCTAAACAGTTCATCGATATCCACCGGCTTGGCGACATGATCATTCATCCCCGCATCCAGTACTTTTTCCTTATCTCCAGCCATCGCATTAGCTGTCATCGCGATCACGGGCAGATCTTGATACTCCGGCTGCAGCCTAATTTTCTTTGTTGCGGTGTATCCGTCCATGACAGGCATCTGACAGTCCATCAGCACACCATCAAATGTCTGTTTGCGTAGTTTTTGCAACGCCTGCTTGCCATCTTCTGCCAGCGTCACGTTAATACCATGGGTCTCTAGAATTTCGATAGCCAGCTCTTGATTAATAACATTGTCTTCAACCAACAGTAGCTGAGCACCTTTGAGTTTTTCTACATTTTGTTGGTGATCAGACGCGCAGTGACCAGATTGACGCCTCGGCGTTACAATCGCCCCACCACTGGCATTTTGGATGGTTTCCAGCAAAGTGGATGAGGTGATCGGCTTGAACAACGTTCCTTGAATTTGCAGCTCAGCACTGGCGGCTAATAGCTCTTCCCGACCATGGGCTGTCATCATTAATATGGCAGGAGTTGGTACAATACTTTGATTGCTCAGGATCATGCGCACAGTATCTACACCGTCCATGCCATCCATTAGCCAATCCACGAGTACCAGTTGATACGGCTGCTGATTAGACGCGCTGATGCGTTCAAGGATCTCCAGCGCCTCAAAGCCCGAACTACAGCTGGTCACCTCAAACTTTAAACTTTGCAAAATACTGGTCAGTATCTGTCTTGACGTCGCGTTGTCGTCCACGACTAGGGTCTTTTGCCGCTCAACCGCTTGCAGTAAATTTAAACGCGCCGCCGCGTTAGCGACTTTCTCGACATCGACGGTAAAGAAGAACTCACTACCTAGTCCCTCTTCGCTTTCAGCCCAGATCTCCCCGCCCATCATCTCTGTGAGACGTTTACTGATGGCGAGCCCAAGACCAGTGCCGCCATAGGTGCGAGTCGTGGACGAATCTGCTTGGCTGAACGACTCAAACAGTTTCGCCTGCTGACTTGGCGACATACCAATACCCGCATCGCGAATACTGAAACGCAACGTCACTCGCGTATCGGTCTCAGAAACGACCCGCACAGAAACGACCACTTCACCGCCAGCATCAGAAAATTTAACGGCGTTATTACCAATATTAAGCAGCACCTGGCCGATACGAAGTGGGTCACCTTTTAACTCTACAGGCACATCAGGAGCAACATCGTAATGCAGCTCCAGTCCCTTTTCCTGAGTCTTCACTGACAAGATGCCAGCCAGATCATCCATCACTTTATCCAACGAAAACTCAATCACTTCCAGATCTAACTTGCCTGCCTCTATCTTAGAAAAATCGAGTATGTCGTTGATGATCCCCAATAGTGCCACCGAGCTACGATTTACTTTCTCGATGTAATTACGCTGTTTTGGATCCAATTCGGTCTGCAGTGCCAAGTGACTCATACCGATGATGGCATTCATAGGCGTACGGATCTCGTGGGACATGTTGGCAAGAAAATCGCTTTTCGCCTGATTGGCAGACTCCGCCTTGGCAATCAATGCCACCTGTTCCTGTTCGTGGCTTTTCACTGACTGCATATAAGACTGGAACATGCGATAAACAAAAAACAGGATTGCGACAAAAACCAACACTTTGAGTACTGCAGAGCCCAACATGGTGTAATAGCTGAGCGCCGATTTATCTTGGGTAGATTGATACACCACTTGGCTCAATCGCAATTGGCTTTGGGTGAACTCTTTTAAGGCCCATTGCAAAGCAGCGTAATGTTCACGCTCCTGCTGCGTCACGCTAATAAACGCCGCCACCCTGACACCTTGTTCGGTATAGCTGCGAGTAACGGCCAATGCCTGCTTGTAAGCATCCCAGCCATAAATAAGCTGTTCCAACAAAGCCTGATCTATCTCGTCTGCGTTCTTGCCTTCAAAATAGGAACGCGCTTTTTCAAGGCGCTGATCTAGATCCTGCACCTTTTCATCAATCAAGCGCCCATTGTCAGCAATAGCCTGCGCATTGGGTGCCGTGACCATCTGCATTGATAATATGCGGAGGTCGGCAAGTGGCATCGCCAATCGATTTGCCAATCGTTCCATACGGTTGGCAGCTGCCTGCATCGTTGCAATCGAGCGTTCGACCTGACTCTGATTAGACAAATTAACAACGCTTTCAATCACAAGCATCGCCATCGCCGCAATCAAAAGAAGCACGACACGTCTAAGTAACACGCGCTCTTTAGCAATTTTATCTTCCGGCTGCGCCGATTGATTCACATCCATTTTGCACTCGTTTAAAAGTTCTGCCGATTGATCTGTAATGGCACCATTCGCAGTTTCGGATAAGGCTTGTCGCCGCGTATAGACCAGTGCCAATCTGTCACTTCAAGATCTCTAAGGTAAACAAAAGCCGAACGACCGGGGTCGAACTTAACCTCTTTGTTGACCGCGTAGACGTTGTTAGGTGTGGGTAAAAAGACCATGTAGTTTTGTTCGTAAACGTGCCTGATCACCTCTGCGAGCAACGACTGGTACTCATCGGATTCAACATTAAACTTCAGCAGCTGATCACTCAAAGCATCTAAATAAGGGTTAGGTGGAAGTGTCGACCAATCATTAAAGGGGCGATAAACAAAAAATGCAGACCAAGGGTGTTTAAACCAATCATAGTTTCCCCACAACAACAGATCCCATGGCTTATTCTTGCCTTGCCATGTATCGAACAAGCGTCCAAAAACGATCTTTTCAGCAAACACCACTTCAACTTGCAGCGCAATATTGATCTGACTGAGAAAATACTGAATATCGCCAATCAAAAACTGAAAGCTTTCTTGCGCCACCACCGTCAATTGCAGAGGCTGATTGGGATCTAACCCCTGCTCTTTCTGATAGTCGCTGACCAGCCGCTTTAAACTCTCAATATCTGTCTGATTTTGTTGATGATACTCGGCAAAAAACGGGGCCAGAGATGCTATCGCACCGTCCACTTTGTAAAAGTTTGGAGACACCATGGTTGGCGACATCACGCCCTCCCCTAGCATCGACAGATTCAGCAGATACTCCTGATCAATGGCATGATTGATAGCAAAGCGGATCCGTTGGTCTAGCAGAGCTGGATCGCCATTGATCATATTGATATGCATGGCATAGTTGTTCAGCGATGTCGACACCGCCAGTTTTGCATAGGGTGACATCACAGTATCCAACTGGTCGGCAAACGAGACAGGGGTCAGATCCAGAACCGCTTCGTCCTGCAACACCTGCTCCCGCGCTTGAGCTAACGTGAGGTTGGTATAAATAGTGATGGTTTCGACCTTGGCTTTATCCTCTCCCCAGTAAATAGGATTCGCTTTCAATACCACTTCAGGGCTGCTTCTGTCTCCCTCGATATAGCCCTTGTGCAGCACATAAGGCCCCATACCAAAAAGTCCTGGCTCAGCTAAGTTGGGACAGGTCGGCTTGCCGTTCCAACCATGTTTCGCCAAGTATTCAGGCGTATAAAACTGTAGCCAGATTGCATCGTGAAGAAACGCGCCGTAAGGCTCTTTGAGATGAAATCTGACCCGATATTCGCCCAGTTTCTCAGCCCGCTCAAACAGTAGATGCAACTTTGAGAAGGTAAAAGGCGCCTGCTTAAAAAAGCGCATGTTCTCAATGACTGAATCAGCGTTAAACGCTCGACCATCATGAAAAACAGCATCTTTGCGCAACTCAAAATCCCATACTTTATCATCATGATTGGTATGGCTAATGGCGAGATCATACTGCCATCCCCGTTCATTATTTTCGGGTCGCAGCAACGCAGCATTCACCGCGTGAGAGATAGCAAGGTAGGGTAAATTCGGCAAAAACAGTTTCACATGAGAGCCTGGGCGCAGCTCGCCATTAACCAATTCCGCGGTGGGGTCGCTGCTTAATCCAATATCAGCAGCTGCTGCACTCTTGCTCGCACAAAATTCGAGTACAACCATAACCAGCAGTAAAGCAATGGTGCTGATATATCGATTGTGCAGCGCGAATGTTGATCTGCCTTGAAATTTCATATTTACATCAAGCACCTTAAATCATCGGTCAGCCACCAAGGGCCAAAGGAGTCTCCGGCTGCAACACCGTCATTCAACAGGCTAATGAAAACGCAAAAATGTCTTGTCATTCAAGGCTGTTTCCTGCTTTCCAGTATAGTGGTATATCTGGCAATACACCTCTTATTGTGGTTGAAAACAACAGAGTTAATCGCAGTCAAAGGCGTTGCAACATCACGCCTACAAAATAAGTTCCACATCAATGGTGGCAGTTCGCCGTCATCATGCCTCTATATCTTCATATCCCATCAACTGACAATGAATTAGCACGGCCATACCAGTAATCGTTGTGCGTAACAGACTAAAAATCATAGTTTATTAACAATTAACTCGTACGATTTAACTTTTTGTCTCAAGACATGTAACAGCTATTCCTGCGACAATCGCGATTGTCGCTGCTCAAGAATTAGTCAGCATTCAGTTTTTTGCAGAGAAGTTTCTTAGCTTATGAAGATGTTGTCATTGTTAGCTGTTGTTATCGTGCTAATTATCGGCTGGAGCTGGCGAACCTCCAGTGCTCACCCACCGGTCGCCGAAACCAAACCTGTCGCCATCACGGTAGTCACATTATCAGAGCAGGCACTGGCTGAAACCGTGCCACTGCAGGGCACGGTCTTTTCAAGACAAGCGGTGGAGATCACTCCCGAGGTAGACGGCCGGATAAGCGACATAAAAATTCGTTCGGGACAACAAGTCGAACAGGGCGACTTGCTGGTACAGCTAGACGATCGACATCAACAGGCTGTACTCAAGCGTGAGCAGGCCAAGCTGCAGGACACTATACGCCACCAGGGCAACATTCATCGGCTCCTCCCGAAAGGCGCGGTCACTCAATCAGACGTTGATAAGACAGATGCAGATGTACAGATACAACAGGCAGAAGTAGAACTCGCTCTGGCTGCACTTGAAGACCGAGCGATCCGCGCTCCCTTTAATGGCAAAGTTGGCTTGGTTGACCTCAGCCCAGGTCAGCTGGTGTCTAGAGAAACACGACTCACTACGTTAGATGACGCCACGGTGCTGCGTCTGAATGTACCTGTCGCTTCAAAATACTTGGGGCGAATATCTACTGCACAAACAGTGACTCTACAACAAACCCACCTGAATAGTGACTTGGTCGAAGCGGAGATCACCAGCATCGATAGCCGCGTTCGTGGCGAAAGCCTTAATGTCTATTTACAACTATCGATAGACAACCGTGACAGCAAATTAACACCTGGCAGCTTAGTGACCGGAAGGCTAAAGCTGACGGAGCAAGCCAATGTAGTACTGCCGGTGCAATCAATCGCCTACGAAGGCCACAAGCGTTATGCCTATCGTCTGATTGACGACCACGTTGAAAAAGTCGAGATTACCCTCGGCATTCGTGATGGCGATCTTGCTGAAGTCACTAGCGGCCTAAGTGCTGGAGAGCAAGTGGTTCATCAAGGTTTGGTTAAAGTCCGAGATGGAATGGAAGTCACCGTCATAGCACGTGCGGGTGTATGAAGCTTTCTGATATCGCCATGTTTCGGCCAGTATCGGCCATCGTACTGAGCTTACTCTTCATGTTGTTTGGGGCGGTATCATTCAACTTGTTAGCCGTGCGGGAGATGCCCGACATTGACAGCCCAGTCATATCAATCGGCACAGCCTATCGTGGCAGTGCTTCCTCCATCGTAGAATCCCAGATCACGAACCCAATTGAAGATGAACTCAGTGGCATAGACGGCGTTGACTACATCTGGTCATCATCATGGGATGGCTGGTCGGGGATCACGATCACCTTCCAGCAGGGACACAATATGCTCGAGGCCCTGAGTGATGTCAGGGACGCCGTTAACCGTGCCAGAAATAGCCTGCCCGATGATGTCGATGAACCTGTTGTGCGCAAAGATGATGGTAACAATGCGCCTATCATGTGGTTGAATCTCACCGGAACGTTGCAGGACAGAGTCGAGCTCAGTGATTTTGCCGAACGGATCCTGATAGAAAGGCTCAGCTTGATGCCCGGCGTCAGCGCCGTCAATAGCTCAGGCATGGTCGAGCGCGTGATGTACATTGAGCTGGATCCATTAGAGATGGCCGGCCGTGGTTTAACAACCAAAGAGGTGATCAACGCCCTCAATCAGGAAAATATTCAGCTGCCCGCTGGCTATATACGTAATGACAGCCTCAACATGGTGGTACGCGTTGCCCGACAATATCAGCAAGCGGATGACTTCAAACAGATCCAGCTATTAAATATTGATGGCGACAGCGTACACTTGGGCGATATTGCCCAGATCTATATCGGTGCGAAGAAAGACACCACCACGTTCAAAAGCGATGGCATTGACAGTATTGGCTTAGGGATCGTGCCAATGTCGCAAGCCAACCCCCTTGACGTTGCCCAAACCATCCGAGAACAACTCCCGCACTTACAACGCTTCCTGCCCCAAGGGGCGAGCTTAGCGGTTGATTACGATAGCACCATATTTATTCGATATGCCATTAACGAGGTGTATACCACCCTGGTTATCTGCGCTGTGCTCGTGCTGCTGGTGTTATATCTTTTTATTGGTCGTATTGGCGCCACATTGATCCCGGCGATCACCGTACCCGTCTCGCTGATTTCGGCGTTCACTGTTGCTTATCTACTCGGCTACAGTATCAATCTAATCACCCTGATGGCCTTGGTTCTTGCCATCGGTTTGGTTGTCGATGACGCCATTGTGGTGGTGGAAAATATATCTCGTCATCGCGCCAATGGTGTACCAGCGCTAGTCGCCGCTTTTAGAGGCACCAAAGAGCTAAATTTTGCTGTGATCGCGACCACTTTGGTACTGGTGATGGTTTTCCTGCCTCTCATGTTTATGGAAGGCAAGATGGGAAGGCTATTTAGTGAATTCGCCGTATTACTCTCTGCTGCGGTGGTATTTTCCTCCATCGTCGCACTGACGCTTGCCCCTGTGATGGCTGGCCAGCTACTCAACCGCCCGCCCCCTCCGCCAAGCTTTATAAACCGGTTTATGAACAGTTTGATGAATAAGCTGCAACATAGCTATGCTGCAGTCTTAGAGCAGATCTTGCCGTTTCAAAAATCAGCACTATTGGTCATTGGTATCGCCTTAGGCTTGTTAGTTTACAGCTATCAACTACAACAAAAAGCTTACGCGCCGAAAGAGGATCGTGGCGTCGTTAATATCTATGTCGGTGGTATGGAAGCCACCAGCTATGATCGCATGCTAGACAGCATGGCAGCGATAGAGCAGCGACTCATACCGATAAGGGACGATGGCCCGGTTCGCTCACTGAATTATTCAGCACCAGCTTTCGGCACTTGGGCGGACCATCAGGGATTTTTTATCCTGCAGTTAAAAGACTGGAGTGAGCGTTCAGAGTCTGCTGCTGAAGTTGTAGAAATGATCAGGGAGGCGACACACGACATCCCTGATGTAAAAGTTTACCCCTATCAACCCGGGTTTGGTGGCTCTATGGGGGAGCCAGTGCAGTTCGTACTGCAAGGCGAGGACTACACCGAGTTACTCGGCTATGCCAAGCAACTAGAGAAATTAGCCGACGAAAGCGGGCTAATGCATGGCGCTCAGCTTGACTACAACCCAACCACACCAGAATTGGTATTGCAGGTTAACCGCCCAGCAGCCCGAGAATTAGGCGTCTCGGTGGACGATATTGCAAGCACCTTGGAAGTATTATTGGGCGGGCGAGCGCAAACACGCTTCGAAGAACGCGGTGACGAATATGACGTCTACCTCAAAGCCAATGAAGATCGCTTTCTATCAGCAGC
Organism: Corallincola holothuriorum; assembly: GCF_003336225.1. Classification (NCBI taxonomy): domain Bacteria; kingdom Pseudomonadati; phylum Pseudomonadota; class Gammaproteobacteria; order Alteromonadales; family Psychromonadaceae; genus Corallincola; species Corallincola holothuriorum. Next base: position 76,714 of record NZ_QPID01000004.1, on the reverse strand, counting down.
GGATCTTGCCAAAGTCTACCTGCGCAGTGACGCCGGAGCATTGGTCACCTTAGACACCCTGGTTTCAGCGCAAGAAACGGCCTCAGCGCGTGGTCTGTTTCATTATCAGCGGAAGAAATCTATCAACCTCAAAGCTAACCTGACCGAACAGGCCACCTTAGGTGAAGCCCTCGACTTTCTTATTGAGCATGCCGAACCCATGCTCCCACCTGGCTATACTTTTGACTTCGCTGGCGAATCGAAAGAGTACTACGACAATCAGCGAGAGATCGCGCTGTTGTTTGGCCTCGCTTTGCTGGTTTGCTATTTGGTACTCGCCGCTCAATTTGAAAGCTTTATTAGCCCGGCAGTTGTGATGCTTACCGTACCGTTAGGGATCCTTGGCGGCTTGGTAGGACTGTTGTTAGCCGGAGAGAGCTTCAATATCTACAGCCAACTCGGCTTACTCATGTTGATAGGGATGGCGACAAAGAATGGCATTCTTATCGTCGAATTTGCCAATCAACTGCGCGACAAAGGGTTGGATATCACCACCGCGACCTGTCAGGCGGCAGTGAACCGCTTACGGCCTATTCTCATGACCGCAATGACAACGCTACTCGGCGCTCTGCCTATGTTATTTGCCAGCGGCGCTGGCTCGGAAAACCGCTTTGCCATCGGTGTCGTGATCTTCGGTGGCATGCTCCTAGCAACCGTCATCACACTGTTTATCATCCCCTGCCTTTACCATCTGCTTGGCAGATTCAGCGGGTCACCGATGGCAAGAGAGATACAGATAAAGCAATTACTTGAAGAAAATTAGTATTGTCGTTATCTGCGTTCATCCCCAGAAAACGACAATCACATCACTAAGGTAAATTCAGCGCAAAGCCTTCGAAGTTCCAACGTAAAGTGGTGTCAAAAACGGGCGGTTCAGGGTAAGGATAAGTTTCAGACTTGGTCATACTCTCTATCACAGCATCAAGCACTTTGTCTGATTTTTTCTGTTTTTTCTCACGCTTATAGCTGGCAGACGTTTCATCTGACGTTTCAATAATACCGCTCCAAACTTCAGCGTCTGCATCCATGCTGTCAGTAATAACGTAGTTAACCTTAACAGTTCGCGTGACGTATTTATAAATATCAGGGTCGAGGTCATCAGTGCGTTTGGTCACTGAATTAGATAGTAGAGTGACATGCACGACATATCGGCTGCCCGGTTTTATCTTTATCTCATTGCGCTTGTCTCGCAACACCGCCACCACTTCTGGACTTAATGCATCAGGGTTAACTTTTATATCACTAGCAAGGTTTTTAACCACCACCCTATCAATGCCATCAACGACCAAGCGATCTGGGGTAAAGCTTGGTGCGACTACTAACCCTTGTACCGTCGGTTTAGTCCACTGTTCCAACTGCGCACAACCGGTGCAACATGCAACAACCAAAAATAGAGGTAACCAACTTACTTTACCGACAAACCTGCTTAATTTAATCATCAGACCACTCCCGATCCTGAATGCTGTACCAAAATAGTGACGCTCTAAGTGAAACCTTCTAATCGAGGAATCCAATCAAACTTACTTTAACCAACCTTTGGTAACCGCCACATTAAGCTTGATTTTTAGCAATTCCCACAAGGCCAAACAGCCCTTACCAATACGCTCATTAATCGAGAACACCTGCGCCTTAGAGACATCGTGGGCGCGCCAACTATGACCATCGCCATGCAGGTTATGCAATAACGGCGGCACCCGATCAACGGCTTTTGCAAACTTGGCATCGGCCGTTTCGCCTGCCTCAAATTCATACCAAAGCGTAATGAACTCTGTATCCATCCCCTCAGGAAGCAAGCCTAATACGCGCTTTACTCCTTCTGCCTCAGCAGCTTTTAATTCTGGTGTCTCACTGGCGTAAATAATGGTATCTCCCGCATCTATCTCACCAAGATCATGGATCAACAGCATTTTTATCACGCGATTGATATCCACCGGCTCATCAGCATGCTGATAAAGCATCAGAGCCGACAAGCAAACATGCCAGCTATGTTCAGCTGAATTCTCATAGCGCGACAAACCAACAGGGCGGGTTTTTCGATGCACATCTTTAAGCTTTTCTATTTCGACAATAAAGCGGAGGATCTTTTCAAGATTTTCCACGGTGCGCTCCTGCTGTTTTTGGAAAACGGCAATATGGGAAGTGATGGAAGAGCTATCGAACAAAAATCGAGGCTATAACTCAATCTCAAGAAATTCAGGCACCGCAGATTTTACCTTATCAGGTACTAGTGACTGCCATTTTGCCAACGCAGACAGAGATGTTTCATCTGCAACAGGTTGTACTGAAGCATTAGTCGACATCTCCTCGCCATCCCAGATAACAATCAAGCGTTCACCCTCTTCAGGTAACGCGTAGAAAAGCTCACGGCCTTCATCATCCTGGATCCGCGCATAAATCTGAATATCAGCGATGGGCAGAGTCAAGTTAGAAAGCAGCACCGGCCAGTGCGCGCAATCGAATACAAACCAAGCTAAACCGTTTGCTCTTCCTAATTGCTCAAATTGAAAGTGTAAGCCATTAAATAGATTAGGCGTCACGCCCGCTAGGCTAGCTATTTCAGCCACCAAGGGCGAGCCATCAGCAGACTCCGGATCCAATTTACTTAGAAAGTGTTCCGGCGCAGAGATGACAATAAAACCCCAGTCTTCACACATCATTTGCCCTCAACCGACTTCGATAAATACGCCATCAAGTTGCATAACTGATGCGTTAGTTCGACAGTCAGTATAGCCAGCAAACCTCGATGACTACACTAACTTCTCTTAGGCGCAGGGCGAAAATAGTCCTGATTGAGATAGAACTCCCGCGATTCATTCGCCGGCCACCACCCCGGCACCCCGAGCAGAGGTAAAGGCGACAACGGTTGGTTGTCAGCAAGCAGATCTGCGCTCAGTGCCAATGACAGTTGCTGATCCAACGCTTGATATTGTTTTAGCAACGGCAGCGTAAAGAAGTCCGCGGAGACCGGCAAACATAACGCCTTGCCACATAAGCCAATAAATGGCTGCAGGTATGATTCATAGCTGGCGTGACCAAAAACAAAAGGACGTATGGTATTACCCCAAGCATCTCGCTGTTGCCAAAACAACGCATCCCATTCATGTTGTTTTAAAGCCTGGCTCAGGTGATCATCAGCCACAGCAATAATCACACCGCATTCATCAAACAAGGTTAAGGCGTTACGGCGTGGCGTGCGTTTTTTTTGTCCATATTTAGCGATGTCATCGCAATGTTGTTGGTTAATCAAACTTTTTGCTTTTGGGAACAGACACCATATCAAGGCATTAAACAGATCGTGCCAATGCGCGGGACGAGTAGGTACTGCGCCCGACTCCAGTATGCGCTGCTCGTAGTAGATACCATCAGGGCAAGCATCCAAGGTAGACTGGCAAACAAACTGTATCGATTTTCCGTGACTGTTGCAGGTCAGTTTCGGCAACAACGCTGTCATCTGCTCGGTATCAGGCCAAGTCTGCCAAGCTGAGATCGGCAACAACTGCCTTAAATCCTGATAGATCGCCGCCTGATACCAGGGTGATTGCACATTAAGAAACTGCATATTTCTCTAAGTAACTGAGGTAAAGTTTGCAACGTGCTGTATTCTAAACCCATTATGCATTCTCTCCACTATTTTCAGAAAAATTAGGAGGCTCCTTGGATCCTATTGTTATCGCCGCCGCTTTTACCCTAGGCCTATTGGTTAGCCGCATAGGCTTACCGCCGATGATCGGGTTCCTTGGCTGTGGCTTTCTGTTACATGCAGTAGGGTTTGAACCTTCAATTGCAATGCAAGAAGTGGCCGACCTTGGGGTAACCCTTTTGCTGTTTACTATTGGGCTCAAGCTTAATATCAAGAGTTTGTTGAAACCCGAAGTATGGGGCACAGCCACCCTCCACATGGGCATTACGATTGGTTTCTTCACCATTGCATTAATACTTTTGGCAGCGCTAAAAATCTCCCTGTTCGCAACGCTCAACTGGTCATCAGCGATACTACTTTCATTTGCATTAAGTTTTTCCAGTACCGTATTTGCTGTAAAAGTACTGGAAGATAAGGGTGAGATGCAGTCTCTGTATGGCCGTGTGGCCATTGGTATCTTGGTAATGCAAGATATTTTCGCTGTCGTCTACCTCACCCTTTCCACGGGAAAAATCCCCAGTGTTTGGGCGGTATGCTTGCTGGGCTTACCCTTCATTCGCCCTCTCATGTACCGCTTACTCGACCGCGCAGGCCATGGCGAAATGCTTATTCTTTACGGCTTAATGATGGCGCTACTGCTTGGCGCAGGTCTGTTTGAATTGGTTGGATTGAAACCTGATCTCGGTGCATTGATTATTGGTATTTTGCTTGCTAACCACCCCAAATCTGGCGAATTAGCTAAATCATTATTCAGTTTCAAAGAGCTATTTCTGGTGGCTTTCTTTCTTAACATTGGCCTACAAGCGCTCCCAACCTGGGAAAGCGTTGCCATCGCTGCGCTGCTTTGCCTGGTACTGATAGTCAAAGTTATCATCTACTTTGGCCTGTTAACCAAGTTCCGACTGCGCGCCCGTACCGCCACCCTGAGCTCGCTGAGCTTGGCTAACTATAGCGAGTTCGGCCTGATCGTGGGTGCAATCGGAGTCAGCAATGGCTGGCTGAGTCCCGAATGGTTGGTGATTATCGCCATCGCACTCTCACTCAGCATGGCTATCGCCTCGCCGCTCAATTTACACGCTGCGAGCCTCTATCGGCGCTATAGAGCCAACCTACATAAATATCAACGAAGCGCGCTACTGAAATACGACAGCAACATCGAATTATCAGGTGAACGCTGCGTTATTTTTGGTATGGGCCGTATTGGCACCGGTGTTTACGACGAAATGCTCGACTGTTACGGGAATTCTATACTCGGCGTTGAAACAGACATGGATCGTGTAGAAGAACATCGCACACACGGCCGCAATGTCATTCAGGGCGACGCCACAGACTCTGATTTCTGGGAGAAGCTATCTGCAGAGGGCATTGAGTTAGTGTATTTGGCGATGCCAAGCCACCACGGTAATCAATTTGCTGCAAAGCAGTTCCAGCGCATGCAATTCAACGGTCAAGTCGCCGCCATTGTGCACTTCCCGGACGAAGCGGAGGAGTTAAAAGCTCTTGGCGTTAACTCTGTGTTCAATCTGTACGAAGAAGCCGGGGCGGGTTTTGCAGAGCATGTCACGGCACAGTTATTGGAAAACGCTTCTCTGAAGCCTAAAGAGTCGCAATGACAACGAGCGAAAAATGTGGTGTTGCGCCATAACTACTGTGGCGCGTACCAAAGCTCAGAGCGATTAACCGGTGTTGCTTTCGGTAAGATAGTATTGGTCAGGGTTAATATATCGCGCCGCTTTAGATCGGCAGCTCGCAAGATATCGCCGTGCTCTTGATTGAACAGCTTATCAAAACTGCCATCGGCAATCGCCGCTTCTAATCCTCTGGTGATAATATCCGCCAAATCAGTACGATGGGGATTAACAAAGTAATAAAATGCAGTCGGGTAGTGCAGTGCAAAACGCTGCTCGATGACAAGCCCCTGAGCCGAGTATGTTTGCTGTTCAGCCCATATTTCAGCGACAGACCGAGGAAACGCTTCGATACGCTCTCGCAACAGTTGTTCAAATAGACCTTCATAGGTTGACGATGGCACGATCCTAAACCCGTTATCAGCAAGGATCTGCGTATCAGGCCAATCATGGCCCTGCCCCAAAATCACTTCTTTTAATACAGTACTATCAGTTAGATGAAAAAACAGTTGCTGTTTTTGCTCACGGATCAGAAGTAATCGCCAACCAACCAAACCTTTGTAAATCGGAATTCGTATCGGCAACAAACTGGCTTCCCTTTCAACAGAAGTCATCGACCACACCACATCCAACTCATCATTTCTTGCAAGCTGCTTAAGCGCTCTGCCCTGTTGCATAGGCAACTCACTGGGCTTCAGCTGCAGACTAGAGCCACTTTTCTGCAACGCAAGCGTCAGTAACCTTAACGGATAGTTGACCCTTTCATCGAATGTTGACTCGGCCCTCGGGTAGACAATGTCATTTGCAAAGGCACTAAGGGGTAAACAAAGTAACATTAAGGTTAATATTTTGTTGGCATAGAGTTTCACATGACACACCAGATAACTCTTTGGTTTAATTAACTATAGTTATGATGGTGCCGACGTCCAGAAAGAATATTCGCAATTGAAACCCATTGAGTGATAATTTGGATCAACTAGGGATTGATTATTGTCACGATCACTTTATATAGTGTCAGTCCCTCTGTTACACTCAAGACGGTTTACTACTAGATACCAAGCCTGATGCGGGAGCTATAAAACATGGGTTTATTCAGCACGTTAAAAAAGCTGGTAAGCGATGACAACGACCCTTTGGATGGGGTGAAGATCTATGCCCCAATAACGGGCGAAATTGTCGATATAGAAGAAGTGCCGGATGTGGTATTTGCGGAAAAAATTGTCGGGGATGGCGTTGCAGTTAAACCTACCGGCAGTAAATTAGTGGCTCCGTGTGATGGTGTCATTGGTAAGATATTTGAAACCAATCATGCATTCAGTATTGAATCGCCCGAAGGGATCGAGCTTTTTGTCCATTTCGGTATCGACACCGTCGAGCTGAAGGGAGAAGGCTTCCGTCGCGTAGCGGAAGAGGGGCAACAGGTAAAATGTGGTGATCCGGTAATCGAATTAGATCTACCTTTTTTAGAAGAGAAAGCCAAGTCAACACTCACCCCCGTCGTCATATCCAACGTTGATGAAGTAAAACAGTTAGCAAAACACAGCGGTAAGGTCACTCAAGCCGAGGATGTCATCATCACCGTCATCAAATAGCAAAAAAAAGGCACTCCAATGAGTGCCTTTTTTGTCTAGCTTAGATAATCTTGCTGCAACATTTTTCGTCTCGTTATTTGGCATATCTATGACACTCCTATTTGGCATTAAGAATTGCGATACTGTTCGTAAGGCTCGCAGTTGGCTTGAACAAAACCAGCAAGAATACCAATTCCATGACTTTCGCACTGACGGCTTAGATGAAAAGACCTTGAAGAAATGGGTCGATCACCTAGGTTGGGAATCACTACTGAACAAACGCAGCACCAGCTTTCGCCAGCTAACTGATCAGCAGAAGTTGGTCGATAATGCGGAAGACGCTATCGCGCTAATGTTAGCCACCCCCACCCTGATTAAAAGGCCGGTGCTAAGCTTCAATGATCATATTCAGATAGGCTTCAAACCCGCAGCCTATCAACAACTATTTCAGCAGGTAGATTAGTAATGAGTGAAGAGGTACTGGATTTAGCAAAAGAACTTATCAGCCGTCGCTCTGTTACCCCTGAGGACGCGGGTTGCCAGGAACTTATGGGTGCGAGATTAGCCGATATTGGCTTTGCCCTTGAGACCATGGTATTTGAAGATACCACCAATTTATGGGCTCGCCGTGGTACCCAAGCGCCACTCTTCTGCTTTGCCGGACATACCGATGTCGTTCCCAGCGGCCCCGAAGAAAAGTGGCACACACCACCATTTGAGCCCACGGTTATCGATGGCTACCTTCATGGCCGTGGCGCTGCCGACATGAAAGGCAGCTTGGCGGCGATGGTTATTGCGACAGAGCGCTTTGTTGCTGCTTATCCAAACCATAAGGGATCTGTCGCTTATCTGATTACCAGTGATGAGGAAGGCCCCTTTATTAATGGCACAACCCGTGTAATTGACACACTGGAAGCCAGAAACGAAAAGATCGACTGGTGTATTGTTGGCGAACCGTCAAGCACCCACCGATGCGGTGATATTGTGAAGAATGGTCGCCGCGGCTCGCTGACTGGCGATCTGACAGTGCATGGACATCAAGGCCACGTGGCTTACCCTCACCTTGCTGATAACCCCATTCATAAAGCCGCACCGGCATTAACCGAGCTTAGCCAGATCTGCTGGGATCAGGGTAACGACTACTTTCCCCCAACCAGTCTGCAAATTTCGAATATTAATGGTGGAACAGGCGCATCGAATGTTATCCCTGGTGAGCTAGAGGTCCAATTTAACTTTCGCTTCTGTACCGAAAACACATCCAAGGGATTAACAGAAAGAGTACATGCGCTGTTTGATGCCCATGGCCTTGAGTACGATCTTAAATGGACCTATAACGGCGAACCATTTCTAACCGACCATGGGGATTTGGTCACCGCAGTTCAGCAAGCGATTCTGGATACAGTGCATACGCCAACAGAGCTATCGACAGCGGGTGGTACATCAGATGGCCGCTTTATCGCCCCAACTGGCGCTGAGGTGATTGAATTAGGTCCTTGTAACGCCACGATCCATAAAGTGAATGAATGCGTCAAGGTTGCTGATCTGGAGCTATTAACTGAGATGTATTATAAAACCATGGTGCAGCTACTTGTTGACTGAACTCCATGATCGGCAACTAACCGGTGAATCTGAGTCCCACCTGCACCTGTTTGGTCAGCGCGGGACTCTGGTTCATAAAGATGTATGCCTACCACTACAAAGCTTATTCAGTGCGGCGGCTGATGACGGTTTTTCATTACAGATCGCCAGCGGTTTTCGCAGTTTCGAACGCCAGCAAGCTATCTGGCAAGCTAAGTTCTTGGGTACTCGCCCGTTGCTCAATCATGATAGCCAGCCTCTGGATATCACCACTTTGAGTGAGTCAGAAAAAATCGCTGCAATCCTTCATTGGTCTGCACTGCCTGGCACAAGCCGCCATCACTGGGGGACAGACCTAGACATCTTTTGTAGCCTGCAGCAGGGAGAACAACCTTTGCGGCTTGAGCCGGATGAGTACGCACTTGGTGGGCCGCAACATTCGACCTATCTTTGGTTGCGAGAGCATGCTGGCAAGTTTGGCTTTTTCTGGCCCTACAATAAATATCGCGGCGGTGTCGCCGAAGAGCCTTGGCATATTAGCTACGGTGAGATAGCAGAACAGGCCCTATCGCAATTAACAAGCACCAAAGTGATGGATGCATTAACGAGAAACCAAGTTATTGGATTAGCACACCTGGGGCCGCAGATCGAAGCGTTAATGGTAAAATATGTCACTAACGTAGCCCATTGGCCCAAGAACGAACACTGATATGGAAACTTGGAAACTAATACTACTCATCGCGGCAATTTTAGGCTTCATTATCAGTAACATCATGCTGTTAAAACATACCGCCAAATTTAAGCTGGAAAAGCGTATTGATGAGTTCAAACATGGAAAGAAAATCGGTGTTATCAAGAAGGACGTTAAGCCAGGGGAAAAAGAGATACCTCATAAACGCCTATGATCCCCTCTTTCTACATAATAAAAAACCCGCTGACAGCGGGTTTTTTATTTGGATATGAAACGGTATTAACTTTAGTCGAGATTTAAACCCAAGCGCGCAGCAACGGCTTCATAAGCTTCAACCACACCGCCTAAACCTTGACGGAAGCGATCTTTATCCAGCTTGTCACGGGTTTCTTTATCCCATAAACGGCAACCATCAGGAGTAAATTCGTCACCAAGAATGATTTCACCATTGAACACGCCAAATTCAAGCTTGTAATCAACAAGTATCAGGCCAGCATCGTCAAACAGCTTCTTCAATACATCATTGACTTTGAAGGTTTGCTCCTTCATCGCAGTCACTTGTTCGGCTGTCGCCCAACCAAAGCTTTGGATGTGATACTCGTTGATCATTGGATCATGAAGCTGATCATTCTTAAGGAAAAATTCGAAGGTTGGTGGTGACAAATCCATTCCTTCCTTGACTCCCAAACGACGACAGATGGAACCCGCAGCCACGTTACGAACAACGCACTCAACCGGGATCATATCCAGCTTCTTAACCAACGCTTCATCATCCGCAATCAGACGATCCATCTGCGTAGCGATACCAGCTTCTTCAAGCTTAGTCATAATGAAATGGTTAAATTTGTTATTTACCATGCCTTTACGGTCGAGCTGTTCAATTTTCTCGCCATCAAAAGCGGATGTATCGTTGCGGAATTGCAAGATCAGTCGATCTGCATCATCTGTTGTGTACACAGACTTCGCTTTACCACGGTACAACTCTGCTTTCTTTTCCATCGGGATCTCTGCTCCGCTTAAAACTATTGATTAATTACGCCACGTTCCATCGCGTCTTTCAGTGCATCATATATTTCTGCCAGACGCTCTTCACCGACAGGTCTATTTTCTATAGACAATAAAGTGATTGAGGATGAGCTCCCCAAGTCCCCTAATAATATCTGATATTGCTGTTTGGGGATATCAATGTCGATACCGTCTCCCCAAATGGACTCCCACAAACTCTGAGATCCATGATAACGAACATAATACGTCCCGATCGACTTATTACGATCTTCAATCGTAAAACCAAGATCTGTAATCACTAACGCCAAGCGTGACCAAGTTCGTTCAAAGCCCGCCGATGCAATGAAGGCCGGCAAACCTGAAGCGTCTTTACCCACAGACAAGGTTATCGGTTTTAATTTTTGCTGTTCCTTTTGATGAGCATCAACCCGCTTCTTAAACTCATAATGCCCGATAGCACCATTTAGCAAGTTCACTGTATAACGACGCTTATCAATATCACTTAAGGTGTCAGCTACCTTACGGTTGTTCAATGTCTCTTCGTATCCCAACAACGATGCGGTCAATGTTCCCTTATCTTCCCTTTCATTAACATCTAGCGAGAACAGGTAACGTTGGCGAATATGTATCTCTTTTTCGCTGAACGTTAAGGTATCTATTATCGTATTGTCTTCGCTTAGTTTGATGTCACTATGAAACCAGTCGGTAATTAGGACACCGCCTTGCTTGTCCCAGAACCGAGCACGTATACCCTTCTCGTAGAAATACTCCCAAAGCACACGCCAAACTTCATCCCGCACGTTGCCGCCGCTCTCTTCGAGAGAAAAATTGATAGAGATCTTACTACCAGTACTATTTTTTACATTACTCCCCTCTACCAGGGGCAAAACTTGAGCCGGTGACCGAATATCAAGTTCACGACCATAGGCTGCGCTGGCACTTTCTAAATCGTCGATGGCATACTCTTCATTAGTAACTGGCGCATTCAAACCTTCAGGTATCGCTAAACCACGAGATGGCATCACATCAAGATAGTCATAGTTACCACTCGCGGTACGGCGATCTTCTGCTGATGTGCAACCGATGAGCACTGAGACCGATGAGAGTGCGACAACACAGAAACGGAACCACTTCATACCGTTCAACTTCATTAAATTAATCCTGCTTTTTGCAGTGCTTTTTCAACTTCGGGTTGAGCTTGCTCACTCAAAACAGTGAGAGGCAATCGTAAAAAAGCATTAGGTATGAGTCCTATACGAGACAAAGCCCACTTTACAGGAATAGGATTTGCTTCGATAAATAACTTGTCATGTAGCAATGACAACGGCTCGTCTAATACCGCCGCCTTGGCCGCTTCCCCTGCGCGGGCGTGTTGGCACATAGTGGCCATCGCCTTGGGTGCAACGTTATTAGTCACAGAGATCACACCATCGCCGCCCAGTAGCAGAAATTCGCGCCCAGTAGCATCGTCACCGCTTAGCAAAAGAAAGTCATCATCAACTAACGATTTAATCTGCTTAAAACGGTCCAGATCGCCTGTTGCTTCTTTGATACCAACAATGTTGTCAATTTTTGACAACCGAGCCACCGTTTCCGGCAACAGATCCACAGCGGTCCGACCGGGCACATTATAAAGTAGCTGAGGAAGCTTGGTACTTTCGGCTATCGCCTTAAAGTGGAGATATAAACCTTCTTGAGTCGGCTTGTTGTAATAAGGTGTGACGCTTAAACAACCGGCAATACCGCTATCTTCCAACTGGCTGGTCAAATAAATAGCTTCTGCTGTAGCGTTGGCTCCAGTGCCAGCGATGACAGGGATCCTTCCTGCCGCGAACTCAACAATTTTACGAACCACTTGCAGGTGCTCTTCAAAACCAAGCGTGGCACTCTCTCCGGTCGTACCCATAGCCACGATACCGTTGGTTCCCGATTCAACGTGGAACTCAACCAACTTTTCCAGTGCGACATAATCTATCGCACCCTCTGCATCCATTGGCGTCACTAAGGCGACTATGCTTCCAGCAAACATTCGGCGTTAACTCCTCGAAATCAAGGCGAACTATGGTACTTTTCGAGGCGGGATAAGACAAGCAGATGCGATGCGATCCAAACACAAGTTTTGACTGTACAGAACATTTGCCTCAAATAATCGAGAAATAATGGGAGAAAAGCTGTGAATACATTAGAGGTCGGCAAGACGGCTCCGGATTTTACGTTACCAGATCAAAACGGCGACATGGTGTCGCTAAGCCAGTTCAAAGGCAAAAGCAAAGTCCTGGTCTACTTCTACCCAAAAGCGATGACACCAGGTTGCACAGTTCAAGCCTGCGGCCTCCGCGATAGCAAGGCTGAGCTTGAAGCGCGCAATACCGTAGTGCTAGGCATCAGCCCTGATGCGCCAAAACGATTGGCGAAGTTCACTGAACGTGATGAGCTTAACTTTACACTGCTTGGCGATGAAGACCACGCTGTCGCAGAGGCCTTTGGTGTTTGGGGGCTAAAGAAATTTATGGGCAAAGAGTATGATGGTATTCATCGCATTAGTTTTCTAATCGATGAGAATGGCACCGTTGCTCAAGTGTTCAACAAGTTTAAAACCAAAGAACATCACGATGTTGTGTTAGCTGCACTGACAGCAAGCTAAGTTGCAGTTAGTAATTAATGATGGCTGCTTGATGGATTTAGAACCCATCAAGCACGCCTAAAGCGCACCACGTTATGCGGATACAGCCGAATCGTCTTTCTGTTCCTTAGCCACATAATGGCTCGGCCACACATTGACGACAGCTTTGACCAAGGTCGCCAGCGGGATAGCAAAGAACACCCCCCAGAACCCCCATATGCCACCGAAAAAGAGTACCGCAACGATAATAGCGACAGGATGTAAGTTCACCGCCTCAGAAAATAGAACCGGTACCAGTACGTTCCCATCAAGCATCTGAATAATCGAATAAGCCAACATCAGATACCAAAACTCTGAGCTCACGCCCCACTGGAAAAGTGCAACCATCGCCACTGGGATCGTCACCACCGTGGCACCAATATATGGGATCAGCACACTCAATCCGACTAGTAAGCCCAACAGTGCAGGATACCGAAGCCCCATGACAACGAAGGTAATATAACTGGCACCACCAACAATCAATATCTCAATCACCTTACCGCGAATATAGTTCATGATCTGGCCATTCATTTCATGACCCACTTTATACGCCAGATCCCGATTGGTAGGTAAAAAACGATCAATGCTTTTGAGCAGAAACTCTTTATCTTTTAAGAAAAAGAACAACAATAGAGGCACTAAAATGGCGTAAACCAACAGCGCAACTAATGAGACGAGTGAGTTCAAAGACATAGAGATAATGCCCTGCCCCATATCCAGAAGGTGAGTTCTGAGTGTTGTTACCACATTATCGATCTGCTCCATTTGGATCAAACCCGGGTAGCGCTCAGGTAACCCAGACAGATAAACCTGCGCCTCTCCTATCATGGTGGGTAGCTCTGTCACAAGTGTGCTTGCTTGTTGCCAGATAATTGGCACAACAACAAGAATGGCCAATAAACTGAGGCCCAAAAATGCCAACAACACAATGGTTGCAGCTAACCCTCGAGGTAATTTCCTTTTGGTCAACTGGCTAACCGGCCATTCAAGTAAGTAAGCTAAAACGATGGCTGTTAAAATGGGTGCCAGTAGGCCGCCAAGAAAGTAGATAATGGCAAACCCCATAAGCAGTATGAACATCAATGTCACTGCGGCGGGATCAGAAAACTTACGACGGTACCATCGGTTGAGCATTTCAAACATGAAAACGGCTCTCCTGAGAAATAGTTATTTCAATTGCCATCAAAGCCAAGCCCCTTTGAGGTTCAATAGTGTTCACAGAGAATCCCCTACGGTGGGCATAATCGAGAATGTCACTGGCAGAGCTGGAGTCATCCAACAGAATAACCAAAACATCACCGATATTGAGCTTTCCCATGGCCAATTTACTGGCAATTAGCGTCTGTGGACAGCGCCGTCCTTTCAGATCGAGTTCAAAATAGTCGTGTTGCAAAGTGATATTTCAGCGAAAAAGCTGTCTGGCCTCAAGTTAGATGAAGAAACAGTGGTAATTTTACCTGTGCATGGACTTGTTTCCACTCACAGGTTACTGTAATTACAATAATATCGAGAAGTGTTAATAGGTGTCACTCTGAAATACGTCAACACACTCAAGCAAGGAATTGCGCCTTTGCGTCGCAAGATAGCATTGGCTTCGGCCGTTGCGGTAGCTATTTTTTGCCTAGGGCAAACCGCCAGAGCCAATGATTTACCCGACATAGGCACTGCTGCTGTTGGCACCTTAACCCTGCAAAAAGAAGCTATTATTGGCGATTTTTATATGCGCCAAATGCGTGGCACACAGCCACTAGTTAACGATCCATTGCTTGCCGACTATATACAGCAACTAGGCTATCGTCTGCTCGCCAACGCCAGTTCAATCAATTTCCCCTACACCTTTTTCTTGGTTAACAATCCAGAGATTAACGCATTTGCCTTCTTTGGTGGTCATATCGGCATTAACACCGGGTTGTTCCTATACGCCGACCAGGAGAGCGAATTAGCATCCGTATTTGCCCACGAAATTGCCCACGTCACCCAACGTCACCTTGCAAGAATGATGGAGGCTCAAGCTAAAGCCGCTCCTGCAACCATGGCTGCGTTAGCTGGCTCAATTCTGCTTGCCATAGTGAACCCGCAAGCAGGGATGGCAGGACTCTCGGGGACAATGGCAGCAAGTCAGCAGTCCAGCATCAACTACACCCGCGCCAACGAAGAAGAGGCTGACCGCATAGGGATAAAAAATCTTGCGGCTTCCGGTTTCGATCCTAGAGGTATGCCGGAATTTTTTGGCAAGATGGCAGCAAAATATCGTTTTTCCAGCAAGCCACCACAAATGCTCTTGACTCACCCTTTACCTGAATCACGGATATCCGATGCGAGAAACCGTGCAGAACAATATCCCAAGGCTTCAAAGAAAGCCTCTTTGCAATTTGAACTCGCGAAAGCGCGGGTGACAGTGCGGTTCAATCCAGAAAAACCGCAAATCATACTGAACACCATGCAGCGGGCACTGCAAAAGCAAACCTACAACATTAGGGAGGCAGCAGAGTATGGCTATGCGCTGGCACTCACCGACACCGGAAATGCCGATAAAGCAAGAGAACTGCTCACACGCCTCAATAAAAATGACCCAAATAACCTCTACTACATAGACACGTTAACAGATTTAGATGTCAGAGCCCGAAACTACAAAGGCGCAGAGGAACGCTTACAGCAACAACTTTTGCTCCGCTCTGACAGTAATGTCATCAATATTAATCTCGCATCTGTCTATATAGAGCAACAAAAATTTACCGACGCGGCGAGCTTACTGGAGAAATTCCAGCCCTTAGCAAAGGACAACATGCTGGTTTACAGCATGATGATTCAAGCCTATCAAGGCGCAGGTAAACAAGCGCAGATGCACCAAGCGAAAGCAGAACAGTTCGCTCTCGTTGGTGCATTTTCCAGAGCGATCAAAGAACTGCATGTGGCACACCCGTTGTTGGAAGGGAATGTTATAGAACAATCACGTGTGGAAGAACGGATCCGGCAATTCCGCGAATTAGAAAATCAGTTGAAGAACCTTTAACACCTACCGTACTTCATTTATCAATAGGTATGCTGGCGGCCAACCGCCAGCTGATTTAGTTAAAAGAGTCACTATGAAATCAGTTACTATTTACCACAATCCACGCTGCTCAAAATCCCGCGAAACGCTCAAATTGATCGAACAGCAGGGGATATCTCCAAACATCATCTTGTATTTAAAAAACCCGCCCTCGGTGACCGCACTGCAGGAGCTACTTGCTCAATTGGATTTATCGGCACGTGATTTGATGCGAACCAAAGAAGAGATATATTCAACATTAGCGTTGGCCAACGTTGAACAGGAACAGCAATTGCTCGAAGCGATGGTCGCAAATCCTAAGTTAATCGAACGACCCATCGTCGTCAGCGAAGGCAAAGCGATCCTTGGACGCCCGCCAGAAAATGTCCTTTCTATCCTTTAAAGTGAATCCGAGCAGCTAAATACATGAGCAAAATTGAAACAACTACCCGCCGTTTTCAACAACTGGCCTTATCCTGCTATTTAGGCTTAGTCCTCTGGGTTCCGCTCTGGCATTTTGTCCTAGCTCCTCACCCTGAAATGTCAGTGGGGTTCATTCTCTTTATTGGCTGTTTACCACTGCTGCTGCCTTTACCTGGGTTACTGACCGGAAAGCCATACACGTACGCTTGGGCTAATTTCATCATCGTTTGCTACCTAGGCCATGGTCTAACGGCTATCTATTCCAACCCTGGAGAGGCTTGGTGGGCACTGATTGAAATTATCCTCAGCACGGGTGCTTTTATTGGCTGTGTCTACTTTGCACGCCACCGCGGAAGAGAGTTAGGCCTTGGCTTAAAAAAGCTAAAGCAGCCCAAATAAGCACGATCTAAGTGAGATGAATAATGATCGCTGACGCCAAAAAGTTCTCTGTCACCTTAATAAGTGTCCTGCTGCTAGTCGCCTGCGGCGGAGGAAGCAATGATGCAGCGGTAGAGCTTGTCTCTCCTTCACCGGAAGAAGCTAAAGTCACGATTCTTCAGCCGTTGCCCCTAGGCAGCGGAGCATCTATCGCTCTTAGCCTGAACGGCACAGGGATCACCAATATTCACTGGCAACAAATAGATGGCCCAAGGGTACCTATTTTTGATGAACGGCAGAGTTTGCTTGGCGTCGAACTTGATACCACGCCTGCGTCATATAGGTTTCAAGTAAGTTATCACCTAAATGGAGAACTAACAGAACAACAACTCGAGCTCAGCAGCGAAACCTCTGAAGAGCAACTACTGATCAGACGGGACAGAAACGTCGCTGCGGGTAGTGAATTCTCTCTGCGAGCGGCTTTAATGAGTGGTCAAACCGTCACTGAAGTCTCCTGGCTGCAAACTAGCGGTCCAACAGCATTAACGGAATCAGCAGACGAGCTACTATTTGTGACCGCACCAATCGTAAGTGAGCCAAGCCTGCTTTCATTTGTCGCCAACGGCACTGCCCCTAACGGGGCAACATATACCGATGAAGTTTGGGTACAAGTATTACCGTCAGTAGCCCCCTCAGGTAATGCCTATTTTGATGAGCCACTGGCACACACCTTCCCCTATCTAGACAGTCGTTATAGTGATGCACTGAGCACCTGTGTGTACAACAACAGCTTAACCCAGAGTTGCTTATTGGCACGTTTGCCACTTCTTGCTGCCGAGGCTCAAGCCAACGGCTTAGCGTACCCAACAACCGATCAGATAATGCAGCGAGTAGTTGTTTCCCATGAGTGGATGGGTAAGGCATTTGAGGATTTTCTAAGCGCACAACCTCATACTGATTTTCATCATCTGTTAAGTGCCGTGACAGCCATCGTCATTAGTTATGATATCCGCCCCTCTTTCTATTGGGCGGCAACAGGGGCTATCTATCTCGATCCAGAAAACCTTTGGCGCACAGCACAAGAACGAGATCTGATTAACGAACAACCGGATTACCGAAGCGGGTTTGGCGGTTCACTGCAATTCGATATGCTGTGGCGCTATACCAAAAACGACGAATACGCCTACACTAGAGTGCCGCGAGACAATAGAGCAACACGAGAGCTTAGCGATATCACCAACCGCTTTAGCGCCCTGCTCTATCACGAGTTGGCACATGCTAACGATTTCTTTCCGCCCGCAACTCACGGGCAACTGGCTCCTCAAGACTCCGTCTTATCTGCTGTCTATCAACTGGACTGGTTATCAGAGCAACTCACAGAACGATCACCGCTGCAGTCAAACGCAATGACCGAACTTGCCCAAGTGGCGTTCAGGGGCATCGATCCAACACCTGAGCAAGAGGAATTACTTCCCGAAGATGTAGCCCTGATGTTCCCACCCGATGGCGCTGTAGATTTTTATAATTACAGTTCTGAGCGGGAAGATCTGGCCATGCTATTTGAAGAGTTGATGATGCAATATCGCTTATCAGTACAACGGGATGTGGCGATCACCAATAATCCAAGCGATGAAGAAGCATCGAGCAGTGACTACATCGTCAATTGGGGACAACGCGGGCGCATCGCCGAACCTTGGATTACCGAACGGGCGACATGGGTATTGGAGAACATTCTGTCTGAATTGGATCCGCATAGCGTTGTAGAGAGTCTGATCACCCCCATACCGATGAGTATGGGCGATTCATGGGCTGACAACCTGCTACTTGGCCCTCAAGAAAACAAAAATTTAAGAACCAATAGAGATAAGAAAGAGCAAGGGATTGAACGCTTAAGATATCATGGCAAACCGTTACCCCTAGCAGAGTAAAAACGGTTCCTGAACGATAGCTAGAATTAGAGTGATAATACCTGCTTAACAAACGGCACGGTTAATTTTCGCTGCGCCACCATCGAGGCACGGTCAAGCGTATCCAATGTCTCAGTTAACGCCCCCATCTCTCGAGCTACTCGGTTGAGTAAAAAGCGAGCCACTTCATCAGGCATCTTCATGCCACGGTTTTGCGCGCGCTGCATCAACATGGCGACTTTCTGCTCATCATCCAAAGAGCTAAGTTTGGCTACCAGGCCCCAGTCTAAACGGGAACCGAGATCTGGCAGCTGAAAACCACAGGTTCGGGGCGCTCCTTTGGCTGACATCAAAAGTCGAGCCTGGCCTAACTCTCCGACGCGATTGTAGAGATCGAATAACGCGCTCTCCCAAACAGCATCACCTGCGATATGATCCACATCATCAATAGCAACCAGATCCAATTGCTCGAGTCCCTCAAACATAATGGGACTAATTTGAGATGAGATAGACATCGGTAGGTAGGCGACTTGCATCCCCCGGTTTGCCCCATCGGCACATGCAGCGTGCAACAAATGAGATTTGCCACAGCCCGCCGCACCCCACAGGTAAAATGGCTGCTCATTTTTGTCTAGCAATAGCTTCAGCTGCTCTACGACCGAGTCATTTGCCGCGCCGTAATAGCTAGCAAATGTTTCGTCATCAGGCAGATTCAGTGCCAATGGCAGCTGTTTGTCAAACGTACTCAAGCTCGTATCACCAACAAATAGTCATGGTAGCCAGGCATACTCCTGACTCTCTTGGGTAATATCATCCCCAGCCACAACCACCAGGTGTTCATCCAGTTCAATCGCTGCAAGCACCGACGTTGGATCACCCAACAATCCCAGTCGGAACTGTGCTCTGGCACCATTTAAACTCACTAACTCAACCGCTGACACCTGAGTTAAAGAGGCTAGCTGCTTCATCACGGCGACATAGATATCGGGTTGCTCCACATTAACGACCGTAATGGTAATTGAATCAGAAGCCAGTGAGCCGCCCGTTACTGCATATTTACTGGCAAAGTCATCAGCTAACTGATTAACCATCGCCGTCATTAGCTCTTCACGTGCTCCGGTCAATTGTGACTGACCAACATCATTTAGCGGCTGCATGTCAGGCAAAGTCAATAACTGCCAATCGAGCACCCAGGCATCACCCGCCTGAAATAACTTAGCAACAATCATTGCATCGGCAGCATAGCGGCTTGAAGCTTGAGCCAGTGGAGCTTGGAAACGCCCCCAAACATCAGAGACAGAGACCTGCATAGCATCATCAAGATCCATTAGCGGAAGCAAGGATGGCATCCCTCTTTCATCAGAGGCCTGCTTGATAAGCCCAGGCAGCTCTGATGCTGTGCTATCGGCCAAAATATGACGCTCGCCAGCCTTCTCCTCAACCAACCAAACCATCACTAATGGACGGCGGTTGCCCCAGACGCCTTCGTTGGCTTGGCGCAATAAGCGATTAATTCTTTCACTATCAAACTGAACACTAACAAATGTCTGCTCAGACTCCTGATAGCCATACTGAAGCATATAATCTTGTGCTTTCGTCAACTGAGACTTAATTAAGGGGTTTTCTAACACCGCAGATGTCCCCCCAACACGTACTAACACAACTTTAAAAGCCTGCGTTTGTGCCTGGTTCATCTCTGCTGAGCCTTTATCGGAAACAAGAATGTCGACCTGATAGAGGTTATTTACTTCAATAGCCACTGCTTGGCGAGCCGAAAACAAGCCAAATAGCAGCATTAACAGTATGAAAAGTCTTCCTTTCACCACGAATTTTACCCGTCCAGTATGTTGCTGCGGCATCATACCATAACAACGTATAAATGAACCTTTCGCAAGTTGCTCCCTTTCGTCGCCATGCTCTGCTAGAATTGCGCCCAAATTACGACCAAGATCCAAATGAGGCAGCCGTGAGCGAACAGAAGCAATCACTCAGTTATAAAGACGCAGGTGTCGACATTGATGCAGGTAATGCATTAGTTGACCGTATTAAAGGTGTGGCAAAACGAACCCAACGCCCCGAAGTAATGGGTGGATTAGGCGGTTTTGGCGCACTGTGTGAGCTGCCGAAAAAATATAAAGAACCAGTACTGGTAAGTGGTACAGACGGTGTCGGCACTAAATTGCGCCTGGCCATCGACCTGAACCGTCATAGCGGTGTTGGTGTCGATTTAGTCGCCATGTGTGTTAACGACCTTATTGTGCAGGGTGCAGAGCCTCTGTTCTTCCTCGATTACTTCGCCACCGGCAAATTGAATGTCGACACGGCAGCCGATGTGGTATCAGGTATCGGTGATGGATGTGCGTTGGCTGGCGCTGCTTTAATTGGTGGTGAAACAGCAGAGATGCCTGGCATGTATGAAGGAGATGATTACGATCTCGCAGGCTTCTGTGTCGGTGTTGCCGAAAAATCGAAAGTTATTGATGGCACCAAAGTGGCCGCAGGTGACACCCTGATCGCACTGGCTTCCTCAGGCCCTCACTCCAATGGTTACTCGCTCATCCGTAAGATCCTGGAAGTTAGCGAAGCGGATACCCAGCAAGCATTTGGCAACGGCACACTGGCTGATGCCTTACTTGAGCCAACCCGTATCTATGTAAAACCCGTACTAGCCTTGATGGAACAATTTGATATTCACGCCATCTCCCACATCACGGGTGGTGGTTTCTGGGAAAATATACCACGGGTGCTGCCAGCTACCTGCAAAGCAATTGTTGATAGCAAGAGCTGGGAATGGCCAGAGATCTTTAACTGGTTGCAGGAAAAAGGCAACGTAGAAACCCACGAGATGTATCGCACATTTAACTGTGGCGCAGGCTTAGTTATTGCGTTATCAGCCAATGAAGCGGAAGCCGCCGTGGCAGCATTGAATGAAGCTGGCGAAAGCGCGTGGATAGTAGGTCAGATTGCTAAACGTACTGGCGATGAAGAACAGGTTGAGATGGTGTAACTGCGATGCCTAATTGTCGTATCGTCGTCCTGATATCTGGAAACGGTAGCAATCTGCAAGCGATCATCGATAAGTGCCATCTTCAAGATGGCGCTGAAATCGTTGCAGTCGTCAGCAACAGATCTGATGCCTACGGTCTTCAGCGTGCTCGCGCAGCAAATATCGCCGCCAAGGTGCTTGATCATAAAGCATTCGAGAGCAGAGAAAGCTATGACAAAGCGTTAATTACTTTAATTAACGAATTTCAAGCAGACCTTCTGGTGATGGCTGGTTTTATGCGTATTTTAACCCCTGAGTTTGTTACAAACTTCAGCGGCAAAATGCTCAACATCCACCCTTCTTTGTTACCTAAGTATCAAGGCTTGCATACCCATCAGCGAGCCATTGAAGCAGGTGATAAAGAGCATGGAGCGTCGGTACACTTTGTTACTGAAGAACTCGATGGTGGACCTGTGATCCTGCAAGCTCGTGTGCCAGTGTTTGCTGAAGATACAGTCGACGAACTGGCTGCCCGTGTTCACGAACAAGAACACCAGATCTATCCCATGGTTGTCACCTGGTTTGCCTGCGGACGCTTGTCGATGGGCGATGGACAGGCGATACTGGATGGAAA
Organism: Corallincola holothuriorum; assembly: GCF_003336225.1. NCBI lineage: Bacteria > Pseudomonadati > Pseudomonadota > Gammaproteobacteria > Alteromonadales > Psychromonadaceae > Corallincola > Corallincola holothuriorum. The sequence goes on along the minus strand of NZ_QPID01000004.1, from coordinate 54,541 downwards.
TATCCTACCGCCGGATGGTTATGCAAACGACTAATCTAAAACGGGCGCTGATAGGCGCCCTTTTTTTTCTTCCCTTCTCCACTATCGCTGACCAAGCGAATAACTCGGGTACACCTGAGTCACAGAGCAGTGAGCTCGATATCCGCCCCTATCAAGCCGAATACAAAGTGTTCAGAGGGGGCAGTGAATATGGCAAAGGCTCGCGCTCACTCCTGCAAGTTGAGGATGGGCTTTGGTATCTGGAAACCAGCACAGATGTAAGCTGGCTATTTCTCTCGGACCGGCGTCAGGAAAAAAGTTGGTTTAAGGTATTCGATGATCACGTCGTTCCCTTGCAATATAAACAAAAACGCTCTGGCACCGGCCCCGACTACCTCTCCTTCGTGTTATTTGACCACCGCCTAAAAAAAGTAAAAGAGATCGGCGATTATGACGAATTCGAGGCGGTCTATCAGTCAGGCGTTCTCGATGGCGCCAGTTACCAGTTTCAGATGATGCGTGACATTCAGGCCGGCGTGAAAGATATCACCTACCCCATTATTATGAGTGGAGAAAATAAAGAGTACCGCTTCAAACTGATTGGTGAAGAGGAGCTAGAAACACCATTTGGCAAACTGGCTACCGTCAAACTGGAACGGATCCGCGGCAACAAAAAACGCCAGACGTATGTTTGGTTAGCCAAAGAGTATGGCTATGTGGTTGCGCGAATATGGCAAGCCAAGGGCGGCTCAGAGCAAGCCGATCTGCAAATAAGTCATTTCAAATGGTTAAAGCAAGCCCCCCACCCAGAGCTGAAAACAGCGCTTAAAGTATCTGCTCCCCCTGACAAAACAGAGTAAACTCACCGGCCGCCATTTTGTACCACTGTTCATTGATGGTGAGTGGCTGGGTAGCAAACACGGTCACCACGTCATCTGGCGTGGTTTCCTTATGAAAATCCAATTGCCAATCCTGATCTTTAAGCACTGCTTCACCAAACGGGGCTCGACGCGTTAACCAATGCAGATTGTTGCTGCAGTACGCCATGACATACTCCCCATCAGTGAGTAGCATGTTGTAAACCCCCATCGCCCTTAGTTCATCACACAAAGTCGCAATGTACTTGAATACCGCCGGCATGTTTCCAGGCTTGCGTTTGTACTTTTCAGTTAACGCATTGAGAATAAAACAGAAAGCTCGTTCACTATCAGTACAACCAATAGGTAAGTGCTGCCCGACAGGCAGCTTTTTATAGCCCGACAACTGACCATTGTGAGCAAAGGTCCACGATCGCCCCCAAAGGTCCCGAGTAAACGGGTGGGTATTTTCCAAACAAACGCCACCACGGTTAGCCTGCCTGATATGCCCAATCACTGCGCGACTCTTAATCGGGTAGCTCTGTACCAGCTCAGCAATACGAGATTCTGCCGCTGGATTAGGATCTTTAAAACTACGACAGCCTTTCCCTTCATAGAAGGTGATCCCCCATCCATCACGGTGTGGGCCAGTATTGCCGCCGCGCTGCATTAATCCAGAAAAACTGAAACAGATATCAGTGGGTACATTGGCACTCATGCCGAGCAGTTCACACATAATCTTGCTTACCTCTTTATTCCGCTCAATTTTTCGTGGAGGCGGATTTTACTACAGCAAACAAGGTTACTCACTGATTACTGTGACGAATTAAATGACTTTCCTCAATTAACCAGATGAAAGCAGCATTTCAGCAGCGAGAATCAATCGACACTCAAAAATAAATCGATAAATTTCAGACACATAATAAGAATCAAGCAACTATTTGTCATTTCCGTGAATCACATGGGTTGAAGAAAACATTGATCTACATCCATAATGAACTGATAAGAGGTCTGACCTGTATAAGATACAGGACTCATAGCAAACATTAAAAAGGAGACACTATGAATGTTCTCATCTGGTTGGCGGCAGGCTTTGTCGTCTTTGGTATCCTGGCGTACCACCGTGCGTCACTGGCCACATTTACTGGCGCCATTGCAGCCATACTGGTGGGAGCCACGATCAGTGGCGATGCAGGCCAATGGTCATGGTTAGTATTCGCACTTCTGGCACTGCCCTTAAATATCGCAGCGATCAGGCAAACCTACATCAGCAAACCGCTACTAAAGGTTTACCGCAGCATCATGCCCGAGATGTCTTCAACTGAAAAAGACGCCATCGAAGCAGGAACCGTATGGTGGGAAGGAGAGCTTTTCCGCGGCGCACCCGACTGGAGCAAGCTGCATCATTACCCCGCACCGAGACTCAGTGCAGAGGAGCAAGCGTTCCTCGATGGTCCTGTCGAAGAGGTTTGCCGCATGACCAATGATTGGGAGATCACCCACGAGCGCGCAGATCTGCCTCCTGAAATCTGGTCATTCCTGAAAGAACATAAGTTCTTCGCCATGATTATTAAGAAAGAGTATGGTGGCCTTGAATTTTCTGCCTATGCTCAAAGTCGCGTACTACAAAAATTGGTAGGCAGCTCTGCCGTGTTAGCTTCCACCGTTGGCGTACCGAACTCATTAGGTCCCGGTGAGTTACTTCAGCACTATGGCACCGAGGATCAAAGAAACCACTACCTCCCCCGCTTGGCACAAGGCAAAGAGATCCCCTGTTTTGCGTTAACCAGCCCCGAGGCTGGCTCTGATGCCGGAGCGATCCCTGACTTTGGCATCGTCTGTAAAGATCAATGGCAAGGCGAAGAGGTGCTTGGCATGCGCCTGACCTGGAATAAGCGCTATATTACGCTAGCGCCGATTGCGACAGTGTTAGGTTTAGCATTCAAATTGCGAGATCCAGACGGGTTACTGGGTGATGAAAAAGAGTTAGGCATCACCTGTGCATTGATCCCCACATCGACACCAGGCGTTGAAACGGGACGTCGACATTTCCCGCTCAATGTTCCGTTCCAAAATGGCCCGACCCGCGGTAAAGATGTATTTGTTCCCATCGATTACATTATCGGCGGACCTAAGATGGCTGGCCAAGGTTGGCGCATGCTAGTGGAGTGCCTCTCCGTGGGACGCGCAATCACTTTGCCATCTAACAGTGCTGGCGGAGCCAAAAGCCTTGCGATGGCAACCGGTGCATACGCCCGGATCCGTCGCCAATTCAAGCTGCCTATCGGCAAAATGGAAGGGATACAGGAGCCTTTGGCACGGATCGGTGGCAATGCCTACTTGATGGACAGCGTTACGACCATGACCACAGGGGCAATTGATTTAGGCGAAAAGCCATCCGTTCTAGGTGCGATCTGTAAATATCACCTGACCGATCGCTCTCAAAAAACAGTCATCGATGCCATGGATATTCACGGTGGTAAAGGTGTCTGTATGGGGCCTGCTAACTACCTAGCTCGCGCTTATCAAGGCAGTCCCATCGCTGTCACCGTAGAAGGCGCAAATATCTTAACGCGCTCGATGATGATTTACGGCCAAGGTGCGATCCGTTGTCACCCTTACGTCTTGCCAGAGATGCAAGCAGCGATGCTAGCGGATGATCGAGAGGCGCTCGGCAGCTTTGACCGCGCTGTATTTGGCCATATTGGCTTTGCTATCAGCAATTTCTTCCGCGCCACATGGTTAGGCCTCAGTGGAGCGAAATTGGCAAAATCGCCGTTTAAGGATCAGACCAGCCGCTACTATAAGCAGATGAGCCGCTTCAGCGCTGATCTAGCCCTATTATCAGATCTTTGTATGGCGACCCTAGGTGGAGACCTAAAACGCCGTGAGCGTATTTCAGCCCGCCTTGGCGACCTACTGAGTCAACTCTATTTGGCATCATGCGCTTTGAAACGCTTTAACGATGAGGGACGTCAGCAAGAAGATCTGCCACTGCTGCAATGGGCTGTAGAAGATGCGTTATATAAGCTGCAGGAGTCACTACGGGATCTATTGAATAATTTCCCTGTTCGCTGGCTAGGAGCAACCCTGAAGGTGCTGTTGATGCCTTGGGGCGCGCCACTGCGCAAGCCTAGTGACAGCTTAGATCGTAAGGTGGCCGAACTACTGCAAACCCCATCTGAAGCTCGCAGCCGGTTAGGACATGGTCAATACCTAACCGATGAAGAGGGCAACCCCATCGGTCGTCTTGAGGGTACATTAGCCCTACTCCTGAAAGTAGAACCTATTGTTGATGCGATAGCCAAGAAGAAGGGTAAAAAGATACCCTTTATCTTCCTCGACCGGATCGCTGATGAAGCACTGGCTGAAGGCTGGATAGAGCAGGATGAGGCAGCGCTTCTGAAACAGGCTGAAGAGGGTCGCCTCTACACCATTAATGTTGATGACTTCGAAAATGAAGCGTTAGTCGCCGATAAATCAACACTGGTTAATAGTAAAGCGCGCTCATCAGAGAAAGCTGCATAACCCTATCCCCCGGAGTTAATACCAAGCCCGGCTGTGCCGGGCTTTCTTTTGTCTACGAACCGATGCGCTGAATTGCAGTTCCCACACGTTTTTCCAAGCGCAACACACTGCGTCTATCGACATAATGTCCCACCTGTTGAAAGCCAAGCTTGGAGTAAAGCGATAAAGCCGTCTGATTATTCTCAAACACAAAAAGTGAGTAGTAATCTGGTTGCCACAGCGCCTCTCCTAGCGCCATCAACCCCGTTACTAAGCGCATGCCAAACCCGCGACCCCTTGCTTCAGGATGGACCACCAACCTCGCTAAGTGACAGTACCCACCACCCTTCTCCCCCAGTGAAAAACGCAGTTGTCCAAAGCCAAGTAAACGTTGGCTGTTGAGCATTGCAAAGCTTTGCGCGTCAGGCCACTGTAACTTGTGCAACCAATCTATTTCATCCCGGGCCCAGCCCATCTCTGGCCCTCCCCACGAACGAAGATCTGACAAAGCGCTAAACCAGGACCTCAACTCTGCAAGATCTGTGGCGCTCGCCATGCGTAGCTGTGTGTCCTTAACCATCGACTCTTCATCGCAATAGAAACCAGCAGCAAAATTAGCACTGACGCAGGAAAGCCATTAACCCAAAAGACAATTTTGGGTGGCAGATCACCAAAAGATGGAGGGTAAATTTGAGGCAAAAAAAAGCCTCGTAAAAACGAGGCTTTTTTAATAATTGGCGGAGTGGACGGGACTCGAACCCGCGACCCCCGGCGTGACAGGCCGGTATTCTAACCAACTGAACTACCACTCCGCACTAACTGGTGTGAGTATCACTACTCAAAATCTTTGCCGGGATGTTGGCGGAGTGGACGGGACTCGAACCCGCGACCCCCGGCGTGACAGGCCGGTATTCTAACCAACTGAACTACCACTCCGCTGAACCCGACAGCTCAACTAAGCAGCGGCGCTTAGCAAAGCAAACTCTTGGTTAGGGTCAGAGCAAACTATACCCTTTCCCCGACCTCGTGACGGACTTTACAAGTCTCTAGCACGACAAATAAGTTGGCGGAGTGGACGGGACTCGAACCCGCGACCCCCGGCGTGACAGGCCGGTATTCTAACCAACTGAACTACCACTCCACCGAAAAACTGGTTGCTTGAGGTTGCAAGGGAGTTGGCGGAGTGGACGGGACTCGAACCCGCGACCCCCGGCGTGACAGGCCGGTATTCTAACCAACTGAACTACCACTCCAGAATAACTAAGGAACTCAACAGGATAACCTTGCGGCATCTGCGATTAAGCCCCCTCAAGCGCGGCGAGGATAATACGGATTGGCCTAGGGTGAGTCAATACCTTTTTTACCGTTCGGTTAATCTTCAGGCAATGATAGGTCAATTAGCTCTTCATCGAGCTCCTCAACCTCTGGTCCTTTGCTTTTTTCTGCTTCTAATGCCGCTGCTTTGGTCTTTTGCAGCATCATCCATTTATAGACAAACATCATAATGGCAGCGAGTAACAACAGCCCGAAATTAATCCCCGCGATCAACCACCAATTTACGCTGGGCTGAGGTTTATTAACTTTCTGATTAAGTTCGAACAGCTGACGATTAAACTCTTCATCGATCTGGTTCATCAAACGGCCTAACCCAGCTTCAGGCACTCTTTCAGGAGCTTCACCACCAACAACCTCAGCGACACGCTCCTGCGGGGTCGGCGGCAGATTTACAACACTAAACCGTACAACATTGGTAGCCAACGCCATATCCCGTCCCGTGGTCACCGAACGTCCAAACACTTCAGCCTCCATACGGTAGTCACCGGATTCGGTCAATTCAGCAAGTGAAAATTGGGTATTATCTTGGCCCTGTGTGGACAGCGTAAACTCTCGTTCGCGGCCATCCGACGCGAAGATAGTGCCGCTGAGAGCAATGTTATCTAATTCAACCGCGCTGCCATCAAATTGGAAGTAGATAGCGACAGGCTTTTCCTCAACAACAACGAGATCAGCCGTTACCGGCGAAGGCAGAAGGCGTAACGAATGGTTAGCGACACGTTCAAAGGTGGGGTTGTAAACACGCAGGCTCATCTCATATTGGTCAGCTGAGATATTCAGATCCAGTGTACCAGTAAGTACACCGTCACCAGGCGACTCATCAAACTCGGTACCATCGTCGATAAACTCTCCAAGCTTGAGGCCATTGTAGGAGAGATCATAGCTACTACTTAAACCGACAGCTCTTGCCCATATCTCCATTTTTAAGTCGGCGACAAACGGTGCCAAAGCAATGGTTTGCCCACGGTTAACGACCCTCGCCGTTAAACGCAGACGTTCGCCAACATAAAGCTCTTCAGGCAGCGCATCCATCACCAGAGAAACATCGGACATAGTGACCATGCGGTTACGCGGATCAACACTACCAACTACCTGCCACGGCCCAGCCATCGGCTTTTTGATTGTAATGAGATCAAAAGCGGCATCATCAAACCAAGCCACCGACTCTTCAGGATGACGAGACGCATACAGCTTACTACCATCAGGCTGGATCAAAACCACCGGAGCAGAACCGTCGTGACGGTAAATAACCAAGGTGATCTCTTCAATACCGTGATCAAGGCGAAAACGATTTTTAAGCAGCGGACTCAGGTTATCCGCAATACTCGCAAAGGAAAGCAGCATCATTAACGCCGCCCAACAAAGGCTCAGAGATCTAAAAACCAAACTTTTTTTTGTCATGAATGTGCGACGTCTCGGCCTAAGCCTCGCCTCTCCAAAGACAGCTTCCTGCTTTCTTTTCGACACGATCCAGAATTTCTTGATGTTTTTTCAACTCATCTGCGGTCGCCATCACAACTTGCAACGGTGTTCTATCCGCGCCTAAACGGCGGATCTGGCTACCGTCGCCACCGCCGCTTTCAGAGGAGTCACTCAATTCTAGGCTAGTCTGACCGCCGGTCATCAGTAGATAAACGTCAGCAAGGATCTCAGCATCAAGCAGTGCGCCGTGCAGTTCTCGATGGGAATTATCGATACCTAAACGGCGACAAAGGGCATCCAAGTTATTTTTCTGCCCCGGATATGTCTGCTTCGCCAGGAGCAATGTATCGAGCACACCACAAAAATCCGCGGTGGGCTGATAGTTGCCACCGGATAAACGCGAAAATTCATGATCCATGAAGCCGACGTCAAACGGAGCGTTGTGTATGACCAGTTCAGCACCACGAATAAACTCGACAAAATCATCGGCTATCTGAGCAAATCGAGGTTTATCAGCCAGCATCTCATCAGTGATGCCGTGAACTTGGATCGCTTCTGGATCAACCGGCATATCTGGGTTGATATAAACGTGGTAATGCCGACCAGTTAAACGTCGATTAATCACCTCTACACAACCGATTTCGATAATTCGGTGCCCGAGATAAATAGGTCCCCCGCCCTGGTTCATACCGGTGGTTTCGGTGTCCAGTACGACCTGACGGTGTTCATTCGCACTCATCTAGCGTTACTCCAATCCAACATTTTCAAACGACGAAACAGCCTAGCTATCAACAAATATCGATGATAGCAGTTCAGGTGATAGTGCAACATGATGTCATAGCGACGCTACATCAGTGGCAACTACTTCAGAGTATTCGAGCGAACTTGGCCAGCCAATGCCGGCGCTTTCATCCGCTTTGAGTAAGCCCGTAACGGCCTAATGGGCGTCAAGGGCAATTCTCGCTTACGACTAATAAGCAAAGACGCCCCCGCCATTGGTGCCACCACTTTGGCTGCAGACCTCTCCCACCATGGCCAAGCAGGCGTCTGACCACACAAGGAGCCATGAAACAGTGGCTCCTGCCATATAACTTCGTGCCCCAACAATCGCATCCAGTCCTTTAAGCGATGCGGAGACAACATCTGCCCCGTCCAAGGCAGCTTGCTCTTATTACCGGGACAATATTTCGCAGCGCCTAACAAACTGTATGGGTTAAAGGTCAGCGTGATCAGGTGGCCGTTAGCAATCAACACGCGATGCGCTTCCCGCATCAATTGGTGAGGATCAGAGGAAAAATTCAACGTAAACGCCATCAAGCAAGCATCCACACTGTATTCACTGACAGGCAAGGCCTCCAGTGCGCTGGTAATACCATAATCACCGTGATTTCGCCCCAAGCTAACTGCATGCTTAATGGGACAGCCATCATGGCTCAATTGCGCACTTAACCCGCCTAGCTTTAACAGATGATAGCCAAACATCCTTGGCCACCACTGGCGAAGGCGTTCTTCCGCTAAGCCACGCAGCCAGAGCCCATGGGGTAACTGCTGCCAAGTATCAGGTTGCATGCGAACAATATTGCCTCGGTGAGTTTTGAACATACGCTGCAATTCAATCAGCCTTAATGCATAATCAATAGTTAAGTGATTGCCACTATTACAAGGTCTCACATGCTACAAGTATCACCGATTAAGGCGTTTAGCGACAACTATATCTGGCTATTACACACGCTTAACGGCGGTATTGTCGTTGACCCTGGAGACGCCGCGCCGGTAATCGCTTTCTTAACTTCGCAACAAATTAAACTAAAAGCTGTTTTACTCACTCATCACCACAGCGATCATGTCGGTGGCGTAGCCAAGTTGCGCCAAACCTACCCTGAGATCAAAGTCTATGGGCCCAAAGCGGAAGCTGTTGAACATAGTGATATTCAACTTAGCCACGGCGAAATCATCGATGTTGCAGATACAGGGTTGAAGCTTAAAGTACTGGCAGTACCTGGACATACATTAGGACATATAGCCTATTACGGAGAAAACAGCCTTTTCTGCGGAGATACTCTGTTCAGTGGTGGCTGTGGACGCCTATTCGAAGGCACAGCTGACCAAATGCACCAGTCACTGCAACGGCTCGCTTCGCTACCGGACGCAACGGAAGTGTACTGTGCCCATGAATATACGCAGGCCAACCTCGCCTTTGCAATGGCTGTTGAACCAGACAACCTCGCACTGCAAAGCTACCAAACCGCTGTTAGCGCCCTGCGACAACAAGATAAGCCCTCGATCCCCAGCACAATAGAGCAAGAAAAACAGATTAACCCCTTCCTTCGTGTTGACCAGATCACAGTTATCTCCGCTGTCAGCGGCTATCTTGAAAAGTCCGTTAAGGCCCCAAGCGCGGTTTTTGCTGGTTTGAGATCTTGGAAGGACAAATTTTAACCAATTAGCTTGATCCGTTCTTCGATGCTCCTTACCATGTGCCGCCACTGAAGTATGTGAGGTCACCATGAAGCTGCCGTATTCCGCGAGTTTTTCCCTGTTAGCGCTTCTATTGGCTGGATGCCAGAGCACGCCAACCACAACTGCACAAGTTGCAGACACGAATGACAACAACCAAGTCCAAACTGATGTTATTGCGCCTGTCACAGCCGTAACGGAAGTCGCTGTCGATGAAGAAGTTATCCCAGCGGATCCTCCTGCTGTCGAGATGCCAGAGGAACAAGAGCTGAGCACGACACCGGTGAGCGAAGAGCCATTGCCACCAACCTATGATGATCTCTGGCTACGCATTGCCGACCAGTTACATATCGAGGTGCCAGACAACAAACGAGTCACCAGTCAGCGTAATTGGTATAAGAAACACCCCTCCTATATGGATCGCGTAGCAAAACGTGCAGATCCCTATCTTTTTCTGATTGTTGAAAAGATCGAACAACGGGGCCTGCCTTTGGAGCTTGCGCTGTTGCCTATTGTCGAAAGTGCATTTGATCCTTTCGCCTATTCCCATGGACGAGCAAGCGGTATCTGGCAGTTTATTCCTGGTACGGGTAAACGCTTTGGCTTAGACCAAAACTGGTGGTACGACGGCCGTCGCGATATCAGCGCGTCAACGGATGCGGCGCTCGATTACCTTGAGTATCTAAATCGTTATTTCAAGGGTGACTGGCTGCATGCGCTCGCCGCTTATAATTCCGGCGAAGGTCGGGTAAGAAGCGCAATAAAAAAGAATAAGCGACTCGGAAAACCTACCGATTTTTGGTCTCTTTCACTGCCAAAAGAAACCCGCGCCTATGTGCCTAAGCTACTCGCTTTAGGCGATCTGCTGAAACGTAGGGACGAATATGGCATGAGTTGGATGACCATCAGCAATCAACCCAAGGTGGTAGAAATCGAGACTGGATCGCAAATCGATCTAGCGTTAGCCGCCGATCTTGCCGGATTATCTGTCGACCAACTGCATAAGCTAAATCCGGCATTTAATCGCTGGGCCACCTCACCCGATGGCCCCCATGCGTTACTCATACCTGTTGAAAAAGCAGAACAGTTCAGGACAAAACTCGCATCCCTTGAACGAACTGAGCGCCTTAACTGGGTGCGCCACCGGGTTAAGTCTGGTGACAGTCTGAACAAACTGGCAAAGCAATATCACACAAGCACGGGCGTTATTAGGGATGTCAATAAGCTCAAAGGTACCACCATACGGGTCGGTGAACACCTACTTATCCCTGTTGCTGCTTCAGAGCTATCTTCCTACGGTTTCAGTGCTGACCAACGGTTAGCAAAAACACAAACCAAACCTCGGGCATCACAGCGCATCAACTATAAGGTCAAAAGCGGCGACAGCTTATGGGAGATAGCTAAACGCCATAAGGTAAATGTCAGGCAACTGGCTAAATGGAATGGTATGGCGCCGACCGATACCTTACGTTTGAATCAAAAATTGGTGATCTGGAAGAAAGGCAAGCCGGCAACCACAGGTAACGGCAACGCCACCACCAGGAAGATCGCCTACAAAGTCCGTTCCGGCGATTCACTCGCCCGCATCGCCTCAAAATTTAAAGTATCGATAAGCGATCTTATGCAGTGGAATCAATTGGATAAAAATAAATATCTGCAACCAGGTCAGATGTTACGCCTGTATGTGGATGTCACGCAGATCAGTTCTTAACTGGCAAATGAACAACGGCGACTGAGGTCGCCGTTGTTCATTCTCATACTGTCCCTATCTCACAGCCGTTATCAGCGTTAATCACAAGATGAGCTTGGCCAACTATCTATTGGCGGTTGCCCTGCTCCATCAACGACTTGCCACCGCTGGCGACCTAGTCGACCTATCGCTGTATAGACCAAGTCTCCAACTTGCAAGTAACCAAGATGATCAGCCGCTTCCATCTGCCTTTGCAAAAACAACGCTCGGGCACCATTCAAACTTAACCCGGCATCAATAAATAAACCTAGCTTATCTGCCAGTGACGGCGCCTTAATCGCAGTCCCACCGGGCGTTCCTGTCAATATGAGACTGCCTGCCGGCAACTTGCCATCAGCTAGGTGCAATGCCGCAGGAACACCATAGCGGTCACGCATACAGGTTAGAGATTGCCGCTGATATCTGTCTGCAAGTATCTGCAAGATACGGTAGCCATTAAAAAGCATTTGCGAGCTGAGCCCCTGTTGCTGTGTACGGATAATAAAGCCGCCTTCATCTTGCACCAGCAGACTCAGAGTCAAACTGTGGCGCCCCCCCTGGCGCCAGCTCGGCTCTATATCACTACCATGGATCATCCATGGCCCCAAGGGCAGGTAACCGGGGTGAGACTTGCCCTGCACATAGCCAGTATCTGGTGCAATAATAATGGGCTCGCGATCAGATAATTCATTTGCGACCATAAAGGCGATGTTATGGGAGAAAACAAATTCATCAGGCAAATTATTGAGATCGATTTCTTGTAACAGGACGAGCGCTAACTCCACTTCGTAATCAAGCAAGGCAACTTTTTCTGTCGTTCCCAAGCGATAGCCAATAGGCACATCCTGATAGGCCCCCGTTGGTGCTGTGCGTTTAGCAAAGAGCAGAAGGTCGTCCTCAGAGGCTGAGCTGCTAAATCCAGTTTCGGAGCGATGATCTGCATAATTAAGGCCCGCGGCAACAATAAATCGTTGCTGGTCACGCAGCGATTTTTCACTTATCTGAACCGGAGACAAAATACGCTCTGCAAGCTGCGAGCTATCTACCTTTTCGATAGCTGATGACAGCACAGGAGTAGTACGGACGTGCTTAAAAGCTCTCAGGAGCTGTGCTAATTGCTCATCATCTGTGACCTCACCACAAAACGATGGATCAGACCCTCCCAAGTTTTCGACCTCGCTCGGCGCCCCCTCAAAGGTGACAACCACTCGCCCCATGCAGGTTACGCCGCTGTCACTGATGAAACGCAGCACTCTTGGCGCTTCATTCGCTTGCAACAGCATAGAGGTGAGCAACCCAAAGCCAATAATCAAGCTGTTCGTCAAACCATAAGGTTTACTCACGCTCGCACTCCCAAATGCAATTAAAAATTAATTAAATCATAGCTTACGCCATATTTTTTTCATGGACTGCCAATGGCTAAGTTGATTGCTTTCATCTATTGCTTGATAGCGTAGCGCCCGATAGTGAACAGCGATCTGTCGATACTCTTCTTGCTGCAACAGGTCTGCAGCTCTGGCTAAATAGCTGGCAAAGCTCTCTCCGTCATCTTTAGCAATACCTTTGGCTAGCAAGCGTCGCTGTACTTTCCGACAAAAGCGTTGCATTGGTGAGCGTGGCCTTTGCCAGTTGATCTTGCCAAAAACAAATAGCAATCCCGCTCCTGCAAGCAAACTACCCAAGCCAATAAATACCATCTTCCAATGGGACAACTGACCAAACAGATGACGCAATAGCGATAATTGCTGTTCATTACTGTAATTGAGCACCCAAACAGTCCAACGGTAGTCCACCAGCGCCATCAAATGACGCATCTCTGTTATCCAGCCAATATTGCGATAACGTACCAAACTAAATGGATCACCACTGACAAACTCATCGGGCGTTGCCAAAGCATCCTCTAGAGAGCCTAACACCCGCTCAGGCGCAACGGCGGCAGTAGGGTCAACCCGTCGCCATCCCTCACCATCGATCCAGATCTCAACCCAAGCATGCGCATCGAATTGGTAGATGGAGTAATAATCTGCGCCAGGGTTATACTCGCCACCCAGATAGCCCGTCACGACCCGAGCAGGCACGCCAGCGGCCCGCATTACAAAGGCATAAGCGCTGGCGTAATGCTCACAAAATCCGGCTTGGGTTGAAAACAAAAATTGATCAATAGGATCATCACCTAATAACGGCGGACGCAGGGTGTAGAAATATGCTTGCTGACGAAAACGTTGCAGGATCACATCACTGATCTCCTCCGCAGTATCATAACCAGCCGCCAATTCCTCTGCCCACAACCTAGCTTCAGGGTTGCCACGGGTAGGTAGGTCGAGATTGCGCTGGCGTCGCTCATCAGTCAACAGTTCACTCTGTTGGCCATTAATAACGCTTGCAACAGCATACTGCTTGGTTTTCGATACAATTCGTCTAGCGTATAAAATGTTGCCAGGCGCATTCAATACGCTTCGGTCTTCGCTTCTTGGGTTATCCAGGCCATACAACCAATTGCGAAAAGTCGGCTCTGCAATGATGGTATAGTAAACGCTACTGCCTTTAGCCGGATAAAACTCTGGGCGAGCAGCGCCACGCAGAACATCCCTCTTCCAGGTCTTCACCGTCGGATCTAAACGCCAACTGCGTCCGGTAAATTGCTCGTGGACCATGGCGCGCCAATAGAATTGATCCCTACTAACCCCTGCACCGCCATCAAAAGTCACCCGAAATGCCAGTTTACTGGAACGCCCCAGCTCAGCGATATCCCCAGGGCTGACCTCCTCGCTTAGGCCAGTGACGGACTTCTTCGCATCAGGCATTTTCCACAATGGCCCTAGCCGCGGCAGAATAAGGAAGAGGATCAGTGCCAAAGGCAGTGCCGCCAACAGCTGTCGAAAACTCGCGGAGTAGGAGTAGCCCTGAAGCACCACAGGCAACTGACAAAGATGCATACAATAGAAACTCAGCAGGGTCACCACTAACAGGTAGGCAGCCATCCCCATACCTTGCTGAAAAATAAAGCTGACGCCAACCAAAAAGATACCAATCAACACAAGGGTGTATAGATCCCGCAATCCCTTTAGCTCAATAAATTTAAGCGCGTAAGCAAACAGCAACAAATTGATCATGGTCGCTAGCAAACCCAGCTGCCTAGCCAACAACACCAATGCCACTGCGCCCCCAAGGCTGAGAGTGGTCACCACAAACTTGCTAGGTAATCGCCACCCTAGCCACAGGCTGCCGGCTCGCCAACCAATAGCAAATAGGCTGATGAGATAAAAAAGAGGATAAATCTGATCATAAATAGGCAAGATTACCGCCCAGTGAACCAACATCAGGCAGAAAAACAAGCGCCGGCTATCCACTTGCGAAGGTACCACCGCTGTCATGCTTCTCCTCCTGTGCCAAAAAGCGCAAGCGCCTTGAGGCACGTTTGACGATGTTTCTCCCCCAAGGAAGGCGTTATACGCTCTGTGCCTAAATCTAATCCGTAGAGGCCCCCTTGACGGCTAAGCTCCTGCACCCGGTAGCAAAGTTTAGAGAGACGCTCTTCAATATCCCGCCCTGGCGTATGCATCAATACTAACCAACAGGTTTCCTGTTCTGGTTGCTCAAACTGCTTGGTCATCATGCCGCGCCCCTGGGCATATTGCTTCCAAGCCACTTGGCGTAACGACTCTCCAGCCTGATAGCTACGCAAAGATTCAAATTCTTCATTGCCCTTGGCTGTTGCTGTTTCGCCCTCATCCTGATTTAGCCCTGATTGGCTGCCTCTCAGGGGCAGTTGGCAACCAATTGGCTTTGGATAAGCCAATGTGGTTTGGCCAAGATCAAGGTGTGTCCAAGTGCGAAACAAGCCTAAAGGGTAGTAACTCTCTAGCGTTAGGCGTCCCGGCTTGAATCGCCCCCTTCTTGTCAGCCTCTTTACGACAGTTACGCGAGCAACCTCAGGTTCGGTCAGTGTTACGTAACTCGCTGTTTCCGTGCCGAACTTGAGTGCGATCTGGATATGGGGTTGAGACGCTTTAGCTCGGACATAGAAACTTCCATAATCTCCAACATAACCTTCGGAAGCTGACTCACTGGATAGATGCAACCCGGAAAGA
Source organism: Corallincola holothuriorum (assembly GCF_003336225.1). Classification (NCBI taxonomy): domain Bacteria; kingdom Pseudomonadati; phylum Pseudomonadota; class Gammaproteobacteria; order Alteromonadales; family Psychromonadaceae; genus Corallincola; species Corallincola holothuriorum. The sequence continues at coordinate 39,164 of NZ_QPID01000004.1, read as the reverse complement.
TTACGAAAGCTATGCCAGATACTGCCAACAAAAATACTCACCAGAAAGAAAGCAAGAAACAAGGCCAAATTATTTGAGTAATTCGTCCCCAGCAAGTACACAGCCAGTGTGGTCAAGAGATAGGCCCAGCCGAAATTACTAGGAAAGATAAAGATGTTACGTTGACTTAGCGCAATCTCTTCACTGGCTGGAATACGGCGAACTAACCAAGCGTCAAAAAGAGAAGAGACCCAACGTTTCAACATAAAGAAATACCGCCTCTAAGCTGCTCTATCTGGGTCAATTTGACTAAGCAAGCGTTCACTTAAACCATAACTATCCATCGCACTCACCTCCAAACTACTGCGAAGGCGATGCTCAGCCACCGACGGCAGTATTGCTTGTAAGTCTTCAGGTAACACATGATCTCGACCGTCAATATAAGCCCAGGCTCTGGCTGCAGAAAGCAACATTTTGGTGCCTCGGGGGGAGAGCGGATTTGGGTAACGTTTGTCCGCACGAGTTTCATTTACCAGCGCAAGCAAATAATCGAGTAATGGATCTGACACATGCACCTGCTGCACCGCTAGTTGCATGCGCACCAAATCCTCTACCGACATCAACGCCTGAAGGCTTGCAATCACCTGCGCTTGTTCTCCCTGTTCGAGCAACATCCGTTTCTCTGCCTTGGCATCGGGATAACCCAAAGAGATCCTCATCATGAAACGATCTAGCTGAGATTCAGGCAAAGGAAATGTGCCAGACTGATCCACAGGATTTTGTGTCGCAATAACAAAAAAAGGCGCAGGCAACTGATATGTGGTGCCCTCAATACTTATCTGACGTTCCGCCATCGCCTCTAATAATGCACTTTGGGTTTTAGGACTGGCACGATTAATCTCGTCTGCCAGCAACAATTGACTGAACAAAGGCCCCTTATGAAAGTCAAAGCTTTGGGATGATTTGTTAAAAATTGAGATACCGATCAGATCGGCAGGCAACATATCACTTGTGAACTGTACGCGCCGATAGCCTAAACTGAGCACATTAGCTAATGCATGGCTAAGTGTTGTTTTCCCCATGCCGGGGAGATCTTCGATCAGGAGATGCCCTCCGGCCAGTAAACAAGAGACGGCGAGACGAATTTGATGAGACTTTCCGAGCACTACTTGATCAAGCGCCTTCAGAACCTGCTGGACCTGTTGCTGCATAACGACACTTCCTACGATGACTTTTCTCTTATACGTTTCAGTGTACGCGCTGGATTAGCTAAAGAAAGTGTTAAGCAAGAGGATGTTACAAATTCCTTGAACAGACCTACTGCAGCACGATTCTTCGCACCCATTGGGCTTGTCTCAATACTGCTGTTGACGCTGTTATGCAGCTCGACGACCAGAGCTGAAGATGGCGGACACTTGGCAACGCAGAGAAATCAGTATCAACAAGCACTGCAAGCAATAAATCAAAAAGATTGGCCACAATATGAAAGCTTAAGAAAACAACTAAATCACTACCCGTTGGCCATCTACCTCGACTATTACCGCTTAGTACCCAACCTCTCCCATGTTAGTGGTGACCAGGCATTAGAGTTTATAAACTTAAGTCAGGGAACCCCGCTATCGATCCGCATGAAAGGTAAATACCTTTTTAAGAGCGGCGCTGAACGGCGCTGGGCAGACTTTCTGACAGTAAGCCCCGACGCCCCCAATGATCCGCGGCTAAAATGCTATTACTACCGTGCTCAGCTCGCTGAAGGTCATAGCGAAACCGCTTGGCAAGGCGCCGAAAAGCTCTGGGTGTATGGCAAATCTCGCCCTGATGTTTGTGACCCTCTATTTAACGCATGGCGAAAAGCGAAACCATTGACCGATGAGCTGATCTGGGCACGCATGCTGAAGTCATTTGATGCGCGGCAAAAATCCCTACTGAGCTATCTAGCGAAGCAAGCCAGCCCTGCCCTAACGCCGACCGCGAAACTACTACTCAAGCTTTATCGGGATCCCGCAGCACTGCAAGACGAACTGCCGCCAAGTGGATCACCCTACGCTGCAGATATTGTGTCCCATGGCTTACAAGCACTAGCGCGAGAAGATGCTGAAACGGCACTGAAGCTTTGGCAAAAAGCACAACTCACCTACCGCTTTTCAACTCAGCAACGGACCGCGGTAATAAAAACAATAGCTCAACGTTCTAATTTTCAAAGAGTTACCGCCAACAAAGTATGGCTTGATAGTCAACTCAGCCATATAAAGAATGATGTCATCACAGAAACACGGATCCGCTGGGCCCTCAAAGATGAAGATTGGAACAGCGTATCAAAGCTCATCACCTACCTATCAAAGAAAAAACAGCAAGATGATAGCTGGCGATTCTGGCGCGCCATCAGTTATCAGGAACTTGGGTTAGCGCAAGCTGCTATACCTATTCTGGATCAGCTAGCAGAGCACCGATCTTATTACGGCTTTCTCGCCGCCGATCTGCGCCAAAAGCCCTACAAGCTCAATAACAATAAAGTCCCTGAAGCGAGCCACGGCCAAGCGCAGCTGGTTAACTTAGCCGGTTTTCGACGGGTTGAGGAGCTCATGTATCATGATGAACGCCAACTGGCCAGCAGCGAGTGGCGTTTGTTGCTCCAAGGCGTTGAAGAGAGTGAACAGTTACAACTCGGTTTAATGGCAGCAAAACAGGGATGGCACAACCTCGCCATCTCCGCAGCCAATACAGCGGCTGCCTGGGACTCTTTGGATCTTAGGTTTCCCACCCCCTACCTCGATACCTTTGAACGCTATGCCAGTAAAACTGGCGTAGAGAAGAGTGAATTGATGTCCATTGCTCGCCGAGAGAGCGCATTTTACCCATTTGCTGAATCGCGGGTTGGTGCCAGAGGGTTGATGCAGCTTATGCCAGGCACAGCAAAGATGGTGTCGAAGAAACTGGGAGGGGCGAAACCCAGCAAACGTCAGTTATTTGATGTGGAAACCAATATCAAACTTGGCAGTGCCTATTACAAAGAACTTTTGGAACGCTTTTCTAACAACCGAATCTATGCCGTTGCCGCCTACAATGCAGGCCCCCATCGCGTTGACCGTTGGCGAAACACAGACATTACAGCACTCAGTGCAGCGCTTTGGATAGAGACCATTCCTTTCAAAGAGACTCGAGGCTACGTGCAAGCGGTGCTGTCATACAATGTGGTGTTTCGGCATATGATGGGACAGCCAGTACCACTGCTGAACCCACATGAAAACACGGCGACATACTGAGATAAAATTAATAAAGCCCGCTGTAGCGGGCTTTATTAATGACCAAGCAAGAGACTTAACTTATTTCAGTTCTTTGAACAGCCTTTCAGAAAAACTCTTTTCACAGTAGTGACATTTCAGCTTCACTTTTTCATGTTTTACGGCAACAAAAAATCGACTATTCACCGGTTCATCATGGCTAATACAATTACTGTTAGGGCAGCTTAGTACAGAAGAGATCTGCTCAGGCAGAGTCACGTGAAACTTATCAACCACTTGGTAGTTATCGATTAAGTTAACCGTCGCATTAGGCGCAAAAAGCGCTAACTGGTTGGCCTGTTCAGCAGTAAAAACATTATTTTCTACCTTAATAATGTCTTTCACCTGGCTATCGCCACTACGCAAATTCAAGCCGACGGTGATCCGTTCATTCCCATCGGTCAACTGAAAAAAGCGTAGGATGCGAACACCTTGCCCCGCAGGAATATGATCGATCACTGTGCCGTGAGCGATGGCTTCCACTGTCATTTTAGTTTCCATCATCATCTCCTTACAGTTGCTCACTTAATACCAGAGCTAATAAAGCCTGCCGGGCATAAACGCCATTCTCTGCCTGCTCGAAATAGTAAGCATGCTGAGTGCTATCAACATCATTCGTGATTTCATCGACACGCGGTAATGGGTGCAACACCTTCAACGTCGACTTGACCTCGGCTAACATACTGGCGCTAAGCACATAATTCGATTTCATATGCTGATATTCAGTGGGATCAAAGCGCTCTTTCTGCACTCGCGTCATGTAGAGAATATCCAATTCAGCCACCACCTCTTCAATGGTGCCCACCTTAGTAAACTTGACACCCGCATCCATCAGCTCTTCACACAGGTACTCCGGCATGCTCAATGCGTCAGGCGATATGAAATAGAACTCGCAATTAAATAGTGACAAAGCTTGTGCCAACGAGTGCACTGTTCTGCCATATTTTAAATCCCCAACGAAAGCGACTTTTAGCCCTTCCAAGGTGCCTTGTGTTTCATAGATGGTATAGAGATCGAGCAAGGTTTGCGTCGGATGCTGATTACTACCATCTCCCCCATTGATCACCGGAACGGCCGAAAATTCGGAGGCCAATCTTGCAGCCCCTTCTTTTGGATGCCGCATAAAGAAAGCGTCAGTATAAGAAGAGATAACCTTGACCGAATCAGCCAGCGTTTCACCTTTTTGGGCTAACGACGTATTGCCTGCGGTATCAAAGCCAATGACGGAGCCACCAAGGCGTTGCACAGCCGTCTCAAAAGATAAACGCGTACGAGTTGATGCTTCAAAAAAACAGCTGGCCACCACCTTATTCCGCAATAATTCAGGTTGAGGCTCACGCTTGAGCTTGTGGGCAGTGGCAACGATAAGTTCTAACTCATCTCGCGACAGATCAGAGATAGAGATAATATGCTTGTTATAGAGCGGGTTGGTCATTGTGCATCCCTTGGAGCGGTCCGGAACAGTACTTACCTGAAGGCCAGGTACAACCGGAGCGCAAGTATATCAAAAGCCAGACAAAGGCGTTAATGACTCCGCGCAATTGTCGGCAAATTTTCTGGCACGTCAGGCGGACAATCAGACTTTCAGTCGTTGCTCAATATTCAAGTAATGGATCTGGGCCTGCTCGTAGTCAAACGCATCTAATGACTCCAATAGAAGCTGACCATCAGCTTTCAACTCTGCGTCATCAGTGACCTGTATAAAGCGCTGCAATGGCGCCGTATCAACGTAATCATGACCAACCAGACTCTGCTTTACTAACGCTAAAAAATCTTGAATTTCATGGTCCGCTAGGGCTTCTTTTTGGTCACCGTCAGAGTTCACAAGCACTTTATTTGGCAGATAAGCTGCGTTAACACGACAAATGAAATCGTCCATCGCTCTTGCTATCTCCTGACGCTGCTCAATTAGCTCTCCTACACGCAGATCCGCGCTGGAAAGCGGCAAATTATCAGCAATTCCTCGCAAGCCACACTCCATTGCATCCGCATTTGCTGCAACGCCTCTCGCGCCAAGATTGCCAGCGATCCCCCGCAATGAGTGCATCTGCGCGATCAAAGATCCAACGACAGTTTCTGATGTGTGAGCGAAATCGACCGCTATCAAAGCTTGCAACATCCCTTGCCACTGCTTTGCAAGCTGAGCAACTAAACGCTGATACATCTCATGATCCTGCCCACATTGCGACAAACCGATACTTATTTCGGTATCAAGTTCAGTACTAACCGCCGCAACGGGCGGCACGGGTGTCGAAGTGGTGTCGGCCGATAACGCCTTTTCCCCTAGCTTGTCTAAGATCTGATGATATAAATCAGCTTGCCGGACAGGCTTGGATATATAGCCAGACATACCAACCGTCATGGCTCTCGTTTGCTCATCCGGCATCGCGTTAGCCGTCAAAGCAACGATGGGCGGCGGCTTTTTATGCTGCAAAAGAATCGCTTGTGTTGCCTGATAACCATCCATAATTGGCATCTGGATATCCATAAACACGAGATCATAGTTTGCGGATGAGAGCTTAGCGACCGCCTCTGCACCGTTATTCGCAACGGTGACTCTTGCGCCTAACCGCCGTAACATACCCACTGCCACCTCTTGGTTAATCTGGTTATCATCCACCAGTAAAATGTGGCAATCCAAAGGCTGAAACTGCTGATGAACACGTGCTTGAGGCTGATTAGCGGGCCGTTCCGAAGTCACCGGCAGATGCAATCGAAACTGAAAGCAACTACCAACATTGGGCTGGCTCTCTACCGTTATATCACTGCCCATCAAATTGATAATTTGCTTACAAATAGTCAGCCCCAAACCAGTACCGCCAAATTGACGTGTGGTTGTGCTATCGGCCTGTGTGAAGGGAGTAAATAAACGCGCGACTTGTTCACCATTCATACCAATGCCGGTATCTCGCACAGTTAAGTCAATAACGGCTGTCGTTTCACTCTCCTGTTGCAACTCACAGCCCAACACCAGACCTCCACGGCGGGTAAATTTCACCGCGTTGCCGAGCAAATTGACCAACACTTGTCGCAACCTTAACGGATCAACCATCATGGTAGGCAGCGCTTTAGGCATATCACAGGTAAAGCTGAGTCCTTGCTGACTGATGGCCTGCTCAAATATCTCACCGGTCTCCATTAGTAGCACGCGTAAATCAGTCGCTTCCGGACTTAACGTTAGCTTGCCAGCTTCAATCTTAGAGTAATCAAGAATGTCATTAATAATCGAAAGCAAGTGCTCTGTAGAGCTTTGTACGCGCTGCAAGTATTTGCTCTGCTGAGCTGAAAGTTCATCGCTAAGCAGCAGTTCAACCAGGCCAACAATCGCATTCATCGGCGTACGGATCTCATGACTCATATTTGCCAGAAAGTGGCTTTTAGCTTCGGTGGCAGCTTCCGCGGCAACCGTGGCTTCTTTCAGTGCTTGCTCTCGTTCAATCCGGTCAGTGACATCCTGGTAAGTGCCAAGCACACCGATCACCTGACCTTGCTTGTTACTCAGGGGGATCTTCGAGGTTTCCAGCCAGCTTGTTTTGCCATCTGCACGAGTTTGCGGCTCCAGATAGTGCAGTTTTGCTTCTCCGCTGGCAATCACGGCGCGATCATCGTCCTGAAAGTTGCTCGCAACATCATGCCAGACCAGATCAAAGTCGCTTTTACCGACAATTTCCGCAGACGATGCAACATGGGCGTCGGCAGCAAATAGGCTATTGCACCCGAGGTAATTCAATTGCGTGTCTTTCCAAAACACCCGCGCCGGTATAGCGTCTAATACTTTGTGCAACAGTTGCTGCGACTCGGTCAAACGGGTATTGGCATCCCTTAACTGCACTGTGCGGTCCTGGATCTGTGCATCCAACTGGCGGTTGTGCGTTGCGATTTGCTCACTTTTGTCCTGGATTGCGGTAGCAAGCTTTTGGATCTCCATTGGTGAATCACTGAATAGATCTTTTTCCAGGCCGTCTACATCCCCAGACAAAGCGCTTTGCGCCAAACGTTCAATGGGGCGGGTCGTGCGGTGAGCAAACCAGCCTGCAAAGCCCAATACAACCAAGCTTCCTGCGAAAATCATCGCAAGAAATAGAATATATCGTTGCTGGTTATCTGCCAGCTCCAACTGATAGTCACGCATCACCAAGACTCGCCAGCGGTTGTCTAATTCAACCTCGGAGTAAAGATATTGCGCGGCACCAGGCTCCTCACTCAACTTAAGAGAGGGCAAGCCGAAGATATTAGCCCGCCGATTAAGCTCGGAGATTGGGGCAGCGGAAAAAGCCTGCAGTCTTAGGTTGTCAGCAGCGAAAAGTGTTCGACCTTCACCGTCCAAAATCAGCCAAAGATAATCCTTTTGTTGCTGCAGCTGCTCCCAACTGCCCAAACGATAGAGGTTCATCGATCCTTCAACGATCCCTTCAAATTTATTATCCCTAAGGATCGGGGCACTGATAGCAACAATCACGTCATTGCCAAACCCGCGACCTTGGATCGCACCGGAAATAAATGACTCACCTGTATCTCGGGGGACACGAAAATAACGCCGATCACTGACATTGTGGGAGCCTTCACTCTCATGGGAAAGCTTCATCAACGAGGCCGGACTGGCGTTGATGATATCTCCGACCTCATCACTGATAAACATGGTTAAAAAACTGGGACTGGCACGATGCATTGACCGTAATAAATTATCTCTGTCCGACGGCGAGTTCTCATTACTACCAAAAAATTCCGCCAACGCAGTGACTTGACGTTTGCTAACCAGCAACTGTGTATCTAACCCTTGCACCAAGTTTTGGGCATAGCTGGTCATTTCTCGCTGTAAAGCAGTGGCTCTATTATTGACTTCCACTTGTTCAACCACTAACCCCGCCAATAGCACCACGGCGAACATAACACTAAGTAGACTCTGCGAGATTTGGCGTCGAAAGGTTCGCGTTTCACTGGTTCTCACGACCAACAATCGCTTCAATACCGGAATGGATAGCAGTGCCATCGCAATAATGGCGTATGCGGCACCATTCACGGCTTGCTTTATCAACACATGGATAATGTATTCAGGAGCGATAGGATTGATGAAGATAATAATAATGCCGGTCGCCGGCACGCCAACAAAAAGCCAATAGGCCAAATCAGCAAACAGCAGATTTATCTTTCTACGTACCAATACCGAGACAACAAACGCTTCCAAGGTGAACGTCAGCAGTACATAGGGATTATCCCAGTTTTGCCATAACGACAACGCAGCAATAAAGGCGCACAATCCAACCACTAAAGGTCGGCAGCGATATACCAGCAACAAAGGAAACAGGTTGCCACAAACCAGCTCGATATTGCCAAACACCGGCAGCGTATAGCGATACGCCACTGCGCCCATAAACGCCATCACGACAAACCAAAAACTCTGCTTATGGATCAATCGGCTAGTTCCGCTATCTGGCATTTGTTGCTCATCAATCTCGCTAGGTTCAGGCATCTGATCCAATCTATCGATAGCCTCCATTTTATCAAGCAACCAACGACCTGCTAGCCAAGAAACGAGAGCCAAGTCACCGCATGTAATTATGCTGTGAATAAAGCACCTGTACTAAGCTTGCTCTAACCGACCAAACAGACAACGATGTAAGCACGCACGATGCTATTCAAAACATCCTACACCGCCGACTTCTCCAACCGAGACGCAGATGATGGCGTGAGTGATATTTTCTCGCACCGCTGGTCACCGCCGGCCTTTCGCAAACAAACAATCCCACCGCATGTATTAACCACCATATTCGATGCTGCAAGGTGGGCACCGAGTTGCTTTAATGCGCAGCCTTGGCGCTTTATCACTAATCAGAATGAAAAAGATTTCGATACGTTTCTTTCTCTGCTTGTAGACAGTAACCAAACTTGGGCTAAACACGCTTCGGTGATCGGCTTTGTTATTGCCCAACGCCACTTCCCTACCAATGGTAAAACCAACGAGTGGGCACAATTTGACTGCGGAGCAGCATGGATGTCGATGACATTACAAGCCGCGATGTTTGGCCTCTACAGCCATGGTATGGGTGGAATAAAGAAGCAAGCGGTCTACGCCGCCTTAGCAATACCAGAGGATAAATATGAAGTAGTATGCGGATTTGCTATCGGTGCAATGGCGCCACCCGAAACGCTACCTGATGAGCTAGCCAAACGGGAACAGCCGAGTGAACGCCTGCGACTCACTGACGTTTGGCATTGCGGTAAATTCAATGACACAGAAACAGAGTTTAGTAAGTAATAAAAAACCGCGATCGACAGTGTTTTTAACTAGAATTTTCATGATTTAGTGCTAGGATGCGCGTTTTTAAAGCACCTCTTTTTCAGGGGCTTTCTGGACAGATGAGTGAGCTTTGCTAACTTCTCGAATTAGTGACGTTTAATAAGGTGATAACCTATGTCTCGGGTATTAATTATCGGCGCCGGTGGCGTTAGTTCTGTAGTCGTTAAGAAATGTGCCATGCTGCCGCAATATTTCTCTGAAATTTATCTGGCTAGCCGCACCGTCAGCAAATGCGAAAAACTGCAGCAAGAAGCAGGCAAAGACCGCGTAAAAGAGGTATTTGCTGTTGATGCTGACAACGTGCCTGAATTGGTCGCTTTGATTAACAAAGTAAAACCAGCCCTAGTCATTAACGTCGCTCTGCCATATCAGGACCTAACAATCATGGATGCCTGCCTAGAGACAGGTGTTCACTACTTAGATACGGCTAACTATGAGCCGAAAGAGGTCGCCAAGTTCGAGTACTCATGGCAATGGGCATATCAAGACAAGTTCAAACAAGCGGGCCTAATGGCACTGTTAGGATCAGGTTTTGATCCAGGCGTAACCAACGTTTTCACCGCTTACGCCGCGAAGCACTATTTTGATGAGATCCACTACTTGGATATCGTTGATTGTAACGGTGGCGATCACGGCCAAGCGTTTGCTACTAACTTCAATCCCGAAATTAACATTCGTGAAATTACTCAACGCGGTCGTTTTTGGGAAAATGGCGAGTGGAAAGAAACCGACCCCATCTCCGTGCGTGAAGATCTCGATTACCACGGTATCGGTAAACGTGCATCCTACCTGTTGTTCCACGAAGAGTTGGAGTCACTGGTTAAACACTTCCCAACCCTGAAGCGCGCACGCTTTTGGATGACCTTCGGCGACGCTTACCTGACTCACCTGCGCGTGCTTGAAGGTATCGGTATGACGTCGATTGAACCAGTGGAGTTTCAAGGCCAGCAGATCGTTCCTCTTGAGTTCCTCAAAGCAGTCCTGCCAGATCCTGGCTCGTTGGCGGAAGGTTATACCGGCCAAACCTGCATCGGCACCTACATCACCGGGGTTAAAGATGGCCAAGAGAAAACCATCTTTATCTGGAACAACTGCGAGCATGCCATATGCCACGAAGAAGTGGGCGCTCAAGCCGTTAGCTACACCACGGGTGTACCGGCAATGATCGGGGCCTCGTTGATGTTAGATGGCAACTGGATGCAGCCAGGTGTTTGGAATATGGAGCAGTTTGATCCCGATCCCTTCATGGAGCGCCTTAATCAATATGGCCTGCCATGGCAGGTGATTGAGTGTGATTCTCCTTTTAGCAAATAGCGATATCCGTTGTTGGATATAAAGTAAAGACGAGGGGAAGCATGAGGCTTCCCCTGTTGTTTTCTGTATTGAAGGTCAATGGCGATGAATAAACCGTTTCACTCAGCCGATATTCCCTCCCCTTGCTACGTCTGCGAAGAAGCCAAACTTGAAACCAACCTGCAACTGATGCAGCGCGTACAACAAGAAAGTGGTGCCAAGATCATTCTGGCACTGAAAGGCTTCTCCATGTGGAGTACCTTCCCGCTGGTGAAGCAATACTTACCAGGTTGCACCGCCAGTTCCGTATGGGAAGCCAAGTTAGCGAAACAGGAGTTTGGTGGCGAAGTTCATGCCTACTCGCCTGCTTATAAGCCTGCCGATATAGATAAGCTACTCAGCTTAGTCGAGCATATCTCGTTCAATAGCTTAAGCCAGTGGCAACGTTATAAAGATAAGGTAAGCGCAAGTGGCGTCACCGCTGGTCTAAGGATTAATCCTCAGCATCAGGAAGCCGATACCGAGCTATATGATCCCAGTGCTCCAGGCTCTCGCCTTGGTGTGCTTGCGGCAGATCTCAACGGTGTAGATTTGAGCGGAATAGAAGGTTTTCATGTACATAATCTGTGTGAATGTGATTCCTATGCGTTGCAACGAACCTTAGCCGCCGTCGAAGAAAAGTTTGGTCACCTGCTGCATCAGATGAAATGGTTAAACCTTGGTGGTGGTCACCTGATGACCAGAGATGGCTACGATGTCGACCATCTTATCGCACAACTAAAACGGCTAAAGCAGCAATATGATCTGGAGATTATTTTAGAACCCGGGTCAGCTGTGGCTTGGCAAACTGGGCCGCTTGTCTCAGAGGTCGTAGATATAGTAGATAACGAAGGCGCTATCGCTATTCTAGATATCAGTGCAACGGCACATATGCCTGATGTATTAGAGATGCCCTACCGCCCTGCTATCACTGATGCAGGTGAGCCCAATCAACACACTTATAACTACAAATTAGGTGGCAACTCCTGTTTAGCTGGCGATGTCATTGGCGTATATAGCTTCAAAGAGCCCCTTAAACCCGGCGCCCGCGTCATCTTTGAAGATATGATCCATTATACCATGGTCAAAACAACCTTCTTCAATGGCGTAGAACATCCAAGCATCGGAATTTTGCGCAAAGATGGCGAGTTTGAACTAATTAAGCAGTTCAATTATGAAGAGTTTAGGGACAAGTTGTCATAGATAGTTTGGTGGTATAAGGAGGCTCGTTTCACGAAACAGTCTCCCAGATTTATATCCGAGCAACTTAATAACATAAGCTGCAAAAACAAAAAAACCACTCAATAGAGTGGTTTTTTTCTGGTGGAGCTAGGCGGGATCGAACCGCCGACCTCTTGCATGCCATGCAAGCGCTCTCCCAGCTGAGCTATAGCCCCGAATAATGGCGTCCCCTAGGGGATTCGAACCCCTGTTACCGCCGTGAAAGGGCGGTGTCCTAGGCCTCTAGACGAAGGGGACTAAGCAAACTGGTAAACTGGTGGAAAGTAATGGCGTCCCCTAGGGGATTCGAACCCCTGTTACCGCCGTGAAAGGGCGGTGTCCTAGGCCTCTAGACGAAGGGGACCCGGAACTTTCTTTGTTGTTATGTAAGTGGCGTCCCCTAGGGGATTCGAACCCCTGTTACCGCCGTGAAAGGGCGGTGTCCTAGGCCTCTAGACGAAGGGGACTAGACGTACTTACATAACGGCTTTAATGGAATGGCGTCCCCTAGGGGATTCGAACCCCTGTTACCGCCGTGAAAGGGCGGTGTCCTAGGCCTCTAGACGAAGGGGACGCAACAATACACATTAAAACTTTGGTGGAGCTAGGCGGGATCGAACCGCCGACCTCTTGCATGCCATGCAAGCGCTCTCCCAGCTGAGCTATAGCCCCACACATGCATCTCAGTTAATAGCAGCACAAAGCAACTGTTCTGCCCCGAAACGCGAGGCGCATTCTATGCAGCCCCCCTAAGCATGTCAATGATTTTTTTGTTCTCAAGGCTGACATATTCCTGCGACTGAAAAATTAGACAAATATCGTCCAACCTGCTGATTAAATGAACGTTTTACCTCCTAACGTAGCAAATTCAAACGATTAGCCTAAACTTTGCCCAACTCGTCATATGCCCTTCATAAATCAGTTGACAGAAAAAAGAGCCTGCCTATAATACGCGTCCTGTGAACGATGGGCGGTTAGCTCAGTTGGGAGAGCATCGCCCTTACAAGGCGAGGGTCACTGGTTCGAGCCCAGTACCGCCCACCATCTTTCACATACTCAAAGTGGGCGGTTAGCTCAGTTGGGAGAGCATCGCCCTTACAAGGCGAGGGTCACTGGTTCGAGCCCAGTACCGCCCACCACTTTGAGCTGCAAGATACCAAGATGGGCGGTTAGCTCAGTTGGGAGAGCATCGCCCTTACAAGGCGAGGGTCACTGGTTCGAGCCCAGTACCGCCCACCACTCTTGGCCTGCAACACAATATTGATACAGTGGGCGGTTAGCTCAGTTGGGAGAGCATCGCCCTTACAAGGCGAGGGTCACTGGTTCGAGCCCAGTACCGCCCACCACTTCATCAAGAAAAACCCTCTCTTTATTTCAAACATCTATACTTTGCCTAAGATCTCGAATTTATCAGGGATATCTATATGGCAAATTGGTGTTTTCTGCTGCTCTTCATTAGTTTTAGCTCCCAAGCCGTTGAACTCATGCTTTGGCATCAAAAAGAGGAAGCTAAACTTTGGCTGCCAAACGTTGCCAAAGAATATGAAGAGAAAACGGGTGTAAAAATCAATGTCGCCTTTTTACCAACAGGAGAGTTAAAAACCACACTGGTTCGTTCAGTGATTGATGGCACCGCGCCTGCCATGGCTCTTGTGCCTTCTGACTTCATCGGTGATCGAGGCAAACTGCAGTTGTCCACCGTAGACGCATCACTCCTCTCCCCTGCACAAACAAGTGAGTCACTGGCGACCGTCATGTTTGACGAAAACTATTATGGGGTTCCGCTACAAGGCGGTAACCACTTGCTTCTGTTCTACAACAGAAAATTTGTCCAACAGCCGGCGGCCACCTGGCAACAACTCATCACACAAGCAAAAGCGCTGCGCGAAATCAACGTACAACCGATTGGCTGGAAGTATGGTGAAATGTATTGGTTCTGCGCATTTATACCACCGTTCGGTGGCTTTCCTGTTGCCGATAATAGGGTCACCTTGGATACCCAAGCAGTGAGAGATGCCCTCACCTTCTATCGTAATCTATCGCGAGAGGGGCTGATTGATCCCAACTGTGACTACGATTGCAGCTTTGATCGCTTTAAAAACGGTGAATTCGCTTACGCCATCAACGGTGATTGGGCATTTAAGGAAACAGCCAGCGCACTAGGCGATGATTTTGGCATTACCTTGCTGCCCACGATCAACGGCAAACCGATACAACCTATGTACGGCACTTTATCGCTGGTCTATCCCGGATATTCGCTTAATAGCCCTGCTGCCGAAGCAATTAAGGGCTTTTCCAGCTATCTGCAGTCGCCAGAGATGCAACAGCGATACTATGATGATTTGGGTGCTCTGCCTGTTAACGAACAGATTGTTGCCAAAATCAAAAGTAGCGCATCGCCTGAAATGCAGATACTTTTAAAGCAGCTGGAACTCGCGCGAGGGGCGCCTCCTACACCGGCGATGTCAGCGGCATGGTTAGGGATGAGAAAAGGGTTCGCGCTTTTTATTGATGGCCACGGCAGCGCAGAAGAAGCTACAGCGCTGATGCAAAGATTCTCCGAACACGAATTGCAGAAAAATAGCCAATAAAACACTGAGGGATCCAAATGCAGTTTAATAGGGGTCGTTCGCTACGCGGGACATTAAGTTGGATCATTTTAAGTGCCGCTTTGATCCCCACTCTGCTGACTTCATACTACTTGATTGATCGTTTTCAACGCGTAGCAGAAGAGACGGCATTTAGCTCACTCAAACTCACTGCCAATGTTCTCGCCAACGACATTGAGCGCGCCTATCAGCTACTTTTCGCCAGTTTGCACAATACCAGTCAAGATCCTGATGTTATCTATGCGGCATACACTGGAGTTTTTGGTCCAAAAGCAAAACTAAAGCTAGCCGCCCTCAGTGAGATGCACCCCGCTGCCTACGGCATTTTTTTAGTCGATAAATCTGGCTGGCCAGTTGAGGTTGTTCCAACCAGCTTTGAGCTCCTGCCTTTGGATCCGCTTAATTCTGAGATAGAACAATTTTTTGCCGATCCAGTTAATGCTACGCAGAAAATTACCGATCTCAACGATGTCGCCTACCTGGATCGTATCTTTAGTCTGAAAGAAAAAGATCGAAAAATCATCTCCCGCACCAGTGATCACATGTTTGTCGTCTACTCACCGCTGTGGGTATCGGCTGTCGATCGCGCGGAAGCCCACGAGCTTGTGGGGGCCATCATCGTGCTGTTACCTGTCCACGCCATTTTCGAAAACGCGAATACACTGCTTAAGCAAGCTGGTTCTGGACAAATAGAGATGCTGGATATTTTAAGCGATGACTCGCTACTCAGGCTGGAAGCACAACATATCGCCACCGACGACTTTCGCACCATACAGATACCACTGAAACTAAGCCATCAACATACACCCATTGAAATTGTCATGGGTATCGATCGCTCACAAGCACTTGCCTCCGTTAAGGATCTGGAGCTGCAACAGTGGACCATCGTCAGTATTTTAGCGCTGTTATTCGCTGGCATCGCGCTATTTGCATCTCGTCGCCTGGTAAAGCCTTTACTCAAGATCAGTGGCTTGGTTGAACGATACGCCAAAGCAGATTATCACGCACAAACCTTGAAGCTTCCTTTTATCGAACTTCAGCGCATTGCCCTGGTGCTCGACCAAATGGCCGAGCGGATCCAGGATGATCAAAGAGAATTAGAGATGCGGGTGGCCAGTCGAACCCGTGAGCTACAAACCACCAATGAAGAACTCACTTCAACCATGGAAAGGTTGAGAGCAACACAAGACCAGCTAGTCGAAGCGGAAAAGATGTCGCAATTGGGGCAGTTGGTCGCAGGCGTCGCTCACGAGATCAATACCCCAGTAGGCGTCAGCGTAACCGCTGCAACCCTGCTGCAAGATGAAATGACACAGCTAAACAAAGCCGCCGGCGAGAATCAACTCACTCGTTCAGGGTTAGAGCAACACATAGATAAGACGACACAATGTGCTGAGATGATCCTATCCAACCTCAACCGCGCGGCTGAGTTAATCCGCAACTTTAAAGAGGTGGCAGTTGACCAAAGTAGTGAACAAAAACGCTTCTTCGTCCTGCTAGACTACATCAAAGATCTGCTCACCAGTCTCTCCCCAGAGTTTAAAAATCATAAAGTAGAGATAACAACCACCGGCGATGAAAGCCTGACCTTAAACAGTTACCCAGGTGCATTCAGTCAAGTGTTGACCAACATGATAGTCAACTCCGTTCGGCATGGGTTCGATCCGCAGCAACAGCATCATATCTCCATCCACTTCCATACTGATACGGAAAATCTGATCTTGGACTATCAGGACGATGGTAAAGGTGTAGAAGAGAAAGCCTTGAAGCGGTTATTCGACCCTTTCTATACCACCCGACGCGCATCCGGCGGCACGGGGTTAGGGCTGCATATCGTCTATAACGTTGTACGCCAAAAACTAGGCGGCACGATCCAGGCATCCAGTCAGATTGGTCATGGTGTGCGCTTTCAACTCACTTTGCCTCTGAATCCGCCCGATTAAATGCCATACACGGACTCTCAATCGGGCTATTTCTGATATTCATAGCCTAGGTATACCCACCAGCTATCTACACCTGATGCTCGGTAAACAGCGTAATCAGCGCCTGTTCATCCAGCACCTTTATTCCCAGATCCTGCGCTTTAGTCAGTTTGGATCCGGCTGCATCCCCCGCTACCACGCAATGGGTTTTCTTCGACACACTGCCAGCTACCTTAGCACCTAAGAGCTGCAGCTTTGCTTTCGCCTCGCTACGCCCTAATTGGCTCAATGTGCCGGTTAATACCCATGTTTCACCTTCAAGTGGCTGCGCCGACGCTTCCCGTACTTCAACGTCAGGCCAATGCAGTCCGACTGCCAGCAAAGCTTCGATCACTTCAAGATTATGCGGCTGTTTAAAGAAGGTAACGATATGGTGGGCGACGATTGGCCCGACATCAGGCACTTTGAGCAAGGTAGCTTCATCTGCAGCCATCACTTCATTGAGCGTACCAAAATAGTTAGCTAAATTGAGTGCGGTGGCCTCCCCCACTTCCCGAATACCAAGAGAAAAAAGGAACCGCGGCAATGTCGTTTGCTTACTCTGTTGCAGCGACGCGATTAAATTTTCTGCCGATTTACGTCCCATGCGGGGTAAACCGGAGAGTTCCACGATAGACAGTTTAAACAGGTCTGCAGGGCTGGCTATCAACCCCTCATCAACCAATTGCTCAACTAACTTATCGCCCAGCCCATCAATATCCATCGCCCGCCGCGCAGCGAAATGCTTAATCGCTTCTTTGCGTTGCGCACCACAGTAGAGTCCGCCGCTGCAACGGCTAACGGCCTCATTTTCGGCGCGTTCGACAACTGACTCACAAACCGGACAAGTCGTTGGAAATGAAATGGTTCTGGCATCTTCAGGGCGTCGGTCAGCAACCACGGCAACAATTTGTGGGATCACATCCCCTGCACGCCGCACTATAACGGTATCCCCCACCATCACACCAAGACGGGCGATCTCATCAGCGTTATGTAAGGTGGCGTTAGACACGGTAACACCGCCAACAAACACAGGCTGCAATCTGGCAACCGGCGTGATCGCCCCGGTACGTCCCACCTGAAACTCGACATCTTGCAGCAAGGTGATCTCTTCTTCGGCAGGAAACTTAAACGCCGTTGCCCAGCGCGGTGCCCGAGACACAAAACCAAGGCTGTTTTGCTGGGCCAAGCTGTCGACCTTCAACACCACACCATCTATCTCATAGGGCAAAGCGGCGCGCCGCTCCATGATGTCGCGATAGTAAGCAATAACATCATTTTGGCTGTCACGACGTTTCACTTCCGGACTCACAGGCAGCCCCCATGACTTCAGCTGCATTAGCTGCTCATAGTGACTACTGACAGCCGCATAGTCCCCCTCGATGACACCGGTAGAATAAGCATAAAAAGCCAATGGGCGCTTTGCCGTAATGCGGCTGTCCAGCTGCCTTAAACTACCCGCGGCAGCATTACGAGGATTAGCGAACTGCTTTTCATCGCGCTGCCGCGCACGCTGATTAAGTGCATCGAAACCAGCCTTCGGCATAAAAACTTCGCCACGCACTTCTAGGCGTGGGGGAAAATCATCACCTCGCAACTTCAAGGGTACAGAGGTGATCGTCTTAGCATTGGCGGTGATGTTCTCTCCGGTCTGACCATCGCCACGGGTGGCAGCCCGAACTAATCGTCCATTTTCATAAAGTAAGCTAACCGCTAAACCATCCAATTTCGGCTCGCAACAAAAACTGAACGCGGCACCATCCAAGCGCTCTTCGATACGGTTGGCGAATGCCACAAAGTCCTCATCATTGAACACATTGTCCAATGACAACATAGGCACTTCATGGGCCACCTGCTCAAAAGCCGCCAACGCCTGTCCACCCACTTTTTGCGTCGGCGAATCAGACTGCAACAACTCAGGGTGCTGCTCTTCCAACACGCGTAAACGTTGCATAACGCGATCATATTCCGCATCTGGCACCGTCGGCGTATCCAGCACGTAATATTGATAATTAAACTCTTCTATCTGCGCGCTCAGCGCTGCCATTTCCGATTGTATATCCGACATCGGTAACCCTGCTTCAAAGTGTTAAGTGAAAAAGCCTCCATAACGGAGGCTTTTCTTAAAAAGAGAAGATAATTAGACGCTAAGCAGTTTCTTACGCTCGAACTCGCGGATCCGCTCCTGATAATGCTGGATCTTCTGCTTAGTCAGCACATTTCGCTGATCATCAAGCACCTGCCCGCGCATCTCTGCGGCCAACTGTTCCGCGGCTTTTAACATCAAGCCAAAGTTTTTCTGCGCTTCGCCATAACAGGGCAGCGTCATAAACAGCGAGATCCCCTGCGTATTAAAGCTTTCCATCGACTCTGGATCAAACGTACCCGGTTTCACCATATTCGCCAGGCTGAACAATATTGGACCGGTGCCTGCTGGCGACTGATGGCGATGGAAAATAGACATTTCACCAAACTTTAAGCCCAAGGTAAGCAAGCAAGGCAACATTACCGCGCCTTCAAGTGTCCCCGAGGGACCAGCAACCACATTCAGAACCAACACATCCTGTGGCTCTCCCAATGGTTCATCGTCGGCCGCAGGCGCTTGCGCAGCTTCGTTAGCGGCTGGCTTATCGATAGCCGCAGAGCTCGGTTGCGACTCTGGCTTGATCTCTGCCACTTCCTCAACTGGCTCAGCAAACAGATCCACTTGTTCTGTTAATTCTGGGGCAGAAGTCGGCTCTGAAGAAACCTTAGGCACAGTGAAGCTCGGTTCAACTTTTTCTGCCTTAATCGAGGCCTCAGTAAAACCAGCGTTACCGGCTCCTGAAACTGCGATGCCCGGTTCAACCCGCTGCTCAACGTCACTTTGCAGTGCTGCATCCGTTGGAATACTTTGCTGTTGAATACTCTCATCATCAGCACTGCCAAGCACTCGCACTTTGCCAATACCATCTTGGTCAAAACCATCAGACACTGACGAAGACTCAGCACCGGATGCAACATCAGGCACGCCGACGTCGCCCTGATGTATCCTATGATTGCTATTCTGCTTACGAATAGACCAGAGGCCATGAATAAGAATCGCGCCAATGGCGATAGCCCCAATAATGATGAGAATGATACGAAATCCTTCCATATACACACTTGCTTTTAGTAATAATTCTTAGACTAACCTAGCTCAGCTAATGCCACAGCCTGCTCAACGTCGACTGCGACTAACCTAGATACGCCAGGTTCCTGCATGGTTACCCCAGTCAAGTGACTGGCCATTTCCATTGATACTTTGTTGTGACTGATAAAAATAAACTGAACTGTTTCTGACATCTCTTTCACCAGATTACAGAACCGCCCGACATTCGCGTCATCCAATGGTGCATCGACCTCGTCCAGCATACAAAACGGCGCCGGATTGAGTCGGAAAATAGCGAACACCAATGATAAAGCGGTCAACGCCTTTTCGCCACCCGACAACAGATGAATCGTACTATTCTTTTTGCCTGGAGGCTGCGCCATGATAGTAACACCTGTTTCCAGTAAGTCATCATCAGTCAATGCGAGATGTGCGCTCCCTCCACCAAATACTTTCGGAAACAGATGCTGCAGATCCGTGTTCACCTGTTCATAGGTCTCACGGAAGCGCTGACGTGTTTCTCTGTCGATCTTACGTATCGCAGTTTCCAAAGTATCAACCGCCCCTTCCAAGTCTTCATTCTGACTATCAAGGTACTGTTTTCGTTCCGCTTGTTGTTCATATTCTTCAATCGCAGCCAAGTTGATAGCACCAAGGCGAGAGATCGCTTGAGTGGTTTTTTCCAGCTGTTGCTGCCACTCATCTTCACTATAGCTATCAGGTAACGCGACCAATAACTCTTTCAAATTGGCCTGCATCTCATGCAGGGTTTCCAACACCGATCGCGCACGAACGCGGAAACCTTCAGCTTCAATCTGCAGATCAGATATCCTGACCCGCTGTTTTTCCAGATGTTGCAGCACATCCCGCTGTCCCATCTCTAGCTCACGAGTCTGCTCATCAAGACCTGATAACTGCTCGGTCAGTAGCTCCAGCTCACTGCTGAGTTCAAGTCGTTCAGCCAGCAATATCTCCAGCTGCTCGGCTTGATCAACATCGGGGGTTTCATGTTGCTGCAGCTCTTCAACTAACTGCTGCTTGCGTAATAAGGCTTCGTGGCGATCTTTTTCCGTCCGTTGCTGTGCCTGGCTCAAAGCAGTAAGTTGTGCCTTGAGGTTTTCCTGCCGCAACGCGATCCCCTGGCGTTGCTGTTGCCGCTGTTGTACCTGCTGCTTAGCCTGCGACACTTGCTGATCAAATGATTCTTTTTGCAGCCGTAGTTGATCCTGCTGCCCCATATCATCAAGACGCTCGGCAACCTCCAACTGTTGTGCAAGCAGTAACTCCTGCTCCGCTTGATGTTCAGCAACCTGTTCTTGTAACAGCGTCTGCTCCTGTTGCAGCCGCTGTTTTCTGAGTTGGCGTTCACTGTGCTGCTGGTCGGCAAAATGCCGTTGTTGGCGCAGTGTGGCCACCTCAGCGTCAATACGCCGACAAAGCCCCTGCTGCTCAGTGAATTGCTGTTGAGAGCGAGCGACTCGCTGCTGCGCCTGTTGCAGCTCCTGTTTGTCACGGGTCAGTTGCACTTGCAGCGGACTGATCTGTTCAGCCAACATCAATTGCTGCTGGCGGAGCTTAATCGGCCCAGCCACCATGTCGACGTCCGGATGTAACCAGTGTTGCCCCAACCAAACGCCACAGCGGCTGATCACCGTTTGCCCTTCAGTTAAAGTTGGTTGCCGTTGCCACGCCTGCTCTGCCGTATCTACGCACTCAATACCACGAAGCAGATTGGCTACAGCATATTTAGCTTCACCGTCTACTTTACTGGCTAAGAGGTGAGACGCCACCACAGCGCCACTACTGAGCTGGAGTAATCTTCCCGTGGCTCCCGCCGTTTCGGCGGCAAGTGCATCACATAGGTGAGCCTGGCTAAAACTTGCCAATACCTTTTCAACTGCCAGCGTCCACTCCGGGGCCACCGTCATAGCCTGATACAGCGGCTTCACTCCGTCCGGTAAAGCTTCGCTCTCCGCAACCTGAGATAACTGACTATCGAGGGCTTGCCACTGCGCTTGTAATCCGGCAAGAGCTAATTCATTCTGATGGACCTTACTATCCAGATCCGTCAACGCCATTTTCGCGTCACCGACGACTGACTCACTCTCGGCCAGCAATAGCTGCTGTTCAGCTAATTGCTCAGTTTGCATCGCCAGGCTTTCTGCCAGCCGGTTCAACTCAAGCGTTAATTCGGCATCATCTAATTCGACCAGTTCATCACTGACCTGCTGCAGACGCTGCCCTTGTTGTGCAGACAGTTGTACTAAATGATTTAACTTGCTCTCTAACAGCGCTTGTTGCTGCCGCACTGCGGCCTCAGCCTGCTCTGAAGCTTGCCAGCGCCGCTGCCAATCGATAACGGCCGATTCGGCGTCATCGAGCATGTTTTGTGCTTGCTCGATCTCTTCATCAAGGAGCAGTGCAGCTTCTTGTTGCGCTGCTAATTCATCGGCTGAGATCTGTTGCTGCTCAACTTCGCTGGCAATCAAGAGTTCAAGCTCCTCCTGCTTTGCAGCAAGCAGAGCTAATTCATCTTCTAACCGCACCCGTTGTTGACGGCTTGCCATCATCTGCTGTTCAAGGCGAGTGATCTCAGTCGTTAACTGGAACAATTTTTGTTGGCTATGTTGCTGATCGCTTTTCAGCTGTTCCCGTTCTGTCTGCAAAGCGATAAGACGGGATTCTTTGCCTTGCTGCTGGGCATTAAACTGCTCAAGCGCCGTTTCCTGCTCCGCTTGCTCGCGCTCACAGCGGTTCAGCTGTTCATTCAACTGATACCAACGGATCGCATACAGTTCACTTTTAAGCTGACGTTCTCGCGCTTTAAGTTCCTTAAAGCGTTTCGCGGCAACCGCTTGGCGCTGCAGTTTTTCTAACTGCTTACCCAACTCATCCCGCACATCAGCCAGGCGTTCCATATTCTCGCGAGTATGTTTAAGCCGGTTTTCGGTTTCACGACGGCGCTCTTTATATTTGGAGATCCCTGCGGCTTCCTCAATAAAGATGCGTAGCTCTTGCGGTTTTGATTCAATCAGCCGGGAGATCATCCCCTGTTCAATGATGGCGTAGCTGCGGGGGCCGAGACCAGTACCCAAAAACAGATCGGTAATATCACGCTTACGACATTTACTGCCGTTTAACAGGTAGGTCGACACCGCATCACGGGTAACGACCCGCTTCACCGATATTTCAGCAAAATTGGCATAATTACCGCCAATACGGCCTTGGTGATTTTCGAAAACGAGTTCAACACTGGCTTGAGAAACAGGCTTGCGGGAGGCTGCACCATTAAAGATGACATCTGTCATGGCATCACCACGCAGGTTTTTAGCCGAGCTTTCGCCCAGCACCCAGCGCACTGCATCAATGGTGTTCGATTTACCACAGCCGTTAGGGCCAACGACTGCCGTCATATTGCCGGGAAATGGCACCGTCGTCGGGTCAACAAATGACTTAAACCCTGCCAGCTTGATCTGCTTCAATCTCATGGAGGCTTCGGTGCTTCGGAGTAATCTTGAAAATGGAGACGCGGCGACTTTAGCAGATTGTATAAAAGTTTGTAACAAGACAGGCATTTTACTGAGAGGCAGCTCTCTCTATACTGCACAGATATCGTAATGTAAGGAAACAATCCAGATGGCAGATCACCTGCTTAAACAAGGCCACAGCGGTGCCAGTTACTTCTTTCGCGGATTTGAACTGGTTAAAACCCCAGGACTCAGAAAGTTCGTTATTGTGCCGCTCACCATCAACCTGGTGTTATTTGCAGCCGCGTTCTATTACCTATTTTTAAAAATCGATGAATTCATTCAGTATGTTAACGGCTATATCCCAGAGTGGTTAAGCTGGCTAAATTATCTGATCTGGCCGCTCTTGGTTATCACCACCTTAGTGGTCTTCTCGTACATTTTCAGCACAGTGGCCAACTGGATAGCCGCACCTTTTAATGGCCTATTGGCAGAGAAAGTCGAGTTGATGCTTAGCGACAAGCCATTCAACACTGGTGGCATGATGGATATGGTCAAAGACCTACCTCGAATATTCAAACGGGAGTGGCAGAAATTTGTCTATTACCTGCCGAAAGCCCTTGGTTGCCTCATCCTATTTTTTGTCCCAGTTATCGGCCAGACCGTCGCGCCGGTGATCTGGTTCCTATTTACTGCCTGGATGATGACTATCCAATATGCCGATTATCCATTTGATAATCACAAAGTACCGTTCCACGTAATGAGAGAAAAACTAGCCGAGCAGAAAGGCGCCAGCCTAAGCTTTGGCAGCATAGTGACCCTATTCACCATGATCCCACTGGTTAACTTAGTCGTCATGCCTGTGGCCGTTTGCGGTGCGACGGCAATGTGGGTTGAACAGTACAAAGAGAGCACACTAAACCGCTAACCTTGTTGGCTTAGGTCGCGGTCAAAAGCAACAAGGCGTCTTCGATTAAACGCTTTGTTGCTTGCTACAGCGCGAAACAAGGCAAGCTAGGCGATACAACGCTGATAGGCGATCAGCCCCCACACCACAGCAACATTAATGAGTGCAAGGAGTACCGCTGCTGAGCCCATATCTTTAGCTTTGCCACTAAGTTCATGGCGTTCTGTGCCCACCCGGTCGGTCACCGCTTCTACCGCAGAATTAAGCATTTCAACAATCAATAGCAATAACAAACAACCGATCAATAAACTACGTTCAACGGCATTGGTGCCGAGCCAGATAGCCACAGGGATCATCACCAACACCAGCAGCAACTCCTGACGAAATGCCTCTTCACCGCGCCATGCAGCTTTAAAACCCTGCCATGAATATCGGGTGGCATTCACGATCCGCTTGATACCTTTCACATCATTCACAACAACTCTCCACCCTCATCCTATTTCCAACACCTGAATATTAGGTGCGACGAAAGATCAAAGGTTCGGAGTTTAGCCAGTCATGCCAGCAATGACTATGACAATTCCATTACCTGCAGGCCGCCAGGCAACGGCGTCAACAAAATGCGCAAAAGAAACTGCGCCTAGTCAACTCAAAGAGGCTAACCACGGCTATAATGTCGCGGAAATTTCAATTCACTATTGAATGAAAAGGAACATGGGATGATAGGTACACCAGGCGCGTCTCACGCCACCAAAGCACTGCTGCTGGGCAGTGGTGAATTAGGCAAAGAGGTGGTCATCGAGCTACAGCGATTAGGGGTTGAAACCATCGCCACCGATCGCTACGCCGATGCCCCTGCGATGCAGGTAGCCCATCGTAGTTATGTCATTGATATGCTTGATGGCGATGCATTGCGTGCGATCGTCGAAAAAGAACAACCGGATTATATAATTCCTGAAATCGAAGCGATCGCCACCGATACCTTGATTGCCCTAGAGCAAGAGGGAGTGAAAGTCGTTCCTAACGCCCGCACCACGCAACTCACCATGAATCGCGAAGGCATCAGACGACTGGCTGCAGAGGAGCTACAGATCCCCACATCACCCTATCGCTTTGCTGATACGCAGGAAGAACTCACTGCTGGTGTCGCCGCGGTTGGCATGCCGTGTGTGATAAAACCCATCATGAGCTCTTCTGGTAAAGGTCAGAGTGTGATCCGCCAAACCAGTGATATCGCCGACGCGTGGCAGTACGCTCAGGAAGGGGGACGCGCTGGTGGTGGCCGCGTGATCGTTGAAGGGTTTGTCGACTTCGATTATGAGATCACCCTACTCACGGTATTGGCATCTGACGGTGTGCATTTCTGTGATCCGATCGGCCACAGGCAGGAAGATGGCGATTATCGGGAAAGCTGGCAACCACAACAGATGAGCCAAACGGCGCTGACAGCCGCACAAGCCGTAGCGGAAAAAGTGGTGAAAGCCCTCGGCGGTTTTGGCCTATACGGTGTCGAGTTGTTTGTGAAAGGGGATCAGGTACTGTTCAGTGAAGTCTCACCACGCCCCCATGACACGGGCATGGTGACATTGATCTCTCAAGATCTGTCTGAATTTGCCCTCCACGTAAGAGCGATTCTTGGTTTGCCAATTGGCGAAATCAGTCACAGAGGTCCTAGCGCATCTGCCGTGCTGTTACCCGAAGGGAACTCTAGGGATCTAATCTTCGGCAACTTAACCAATGCCTTGGCAGTGCCTACTGCACAACTACGTTTATTTGGTAAGCAGGAACTAGTCGGTACACGCAGGATGGGCGTAGCCTTGGCTCGCGGCGAAAGCATCGAGCAGGCGCTGACACGTGCAACAGAGGTTGCCAGCGCGGTTTCAGTGACATTTGCCGACGCATAAACAGAAAAAGCCTATGGCATCAACATGACATAGGCTTTTTCTAATTTTTACCGACCTCAAAACGGCGAAGAGTTAGCCGCTACAGATAGACCTTAGCGAGCAAAGCAAGCCCCGCCGCAATCGTGACCACTTCAAATGCTCGCTTTATCCACCGGCTCCCTTTGGCAATAGCCAGGTGAGCACCTAAATAGCCGCCCAACAGTGACCCCAACAGCAAAGGGGGTAACCAGCTCCATTGCACTTCCCCAAGCACACCTAATACCGCGGCACCTGAACCATTCCAGACAACGCCTACCCAGACCAAGGTAAATGCCACTGCCCGCTTATAATCGAGGCCATACCAGAGCACTAACCAAAGAGTCACAAACAAACCCGTTCCCGACGTCAACGAACCATTCAGCACACCGATCACAAACAAACCCAGGCCACCAATGGCGGAGGTCCTCAGGCCAGTGGCCCGCAACACTTGTGTCACGCCCAGCTGCTTCTTAGTGGCAGAATACAGCCCCAAGCCAATCGTCAAACAGCCTAAAGCGGTTTGTGCCATCTGCTCGGGCACTGACAAAATCGTACGTGCGCCAAACAATACGCCCGGTACGCCGAATAGCAACATCTCCAGTGACAATCGGAGGGTTAGCGTACGCTCTTTCGCATGCCGCACTAATGCACCAACGCCCAGCGCCACACTGGCGATTTTATGCGTTGCCAAAGCCACCGCAAACGGTAATCCCAAAAAGATGAGTAGCGGAAATTGCAACAAACCGGCTCCTCCGCCGGAAAATGCCGAAAAGGTATTAGCAATCAAAGAGACGATCAGCAGCGTAATTTGTTCGAGCATCCAATTCTCAAGCAGTGGCAGTGAAGAGAGCAGACAATAACGATTAGATAGCTACTGGGTCAAATTCCCCTCGTCGCTCCCCCCTGTCGGTCACGTCGGCCGATTAAAAAAACGCCGAGGTTAACATTTACGTAACAGATCACAGAACCATCAAACAGCGCTATTTCGACTTGCTAAAAAAGAGAAAGTGTCAAATAATTTTACACAGCTGATAAAGGCAAACCAGTTGAAAAGCTGGGACGCAAAGCCACCGATCTAAGGGGAAACCTATGACAGCGGGGTTGCCGGTAATAGGAAGACTGTTCAGCCTTCCCTCCTACCCTATTTCAGCATCTGTGTACCAATAGCCAGCTTGTGACAAGCAAGCTAATCGAGATCTAATTTCGAAGGAGAAACACAATGCTTTGTTTTCAAAATCTAGCAGCCATCTCAGCACTGATGATAGTGCTGGTTATCGTCGGCTAGTTTCGCTTCGGCGGATATTTGGGAAGACTCGGCCAATGAGTAATGACGCACCTTTGGCCAACCAACATGACACTTTGCCGCATCAGCGGCTGGAACACACGGTGACCGCCCGGGGACTGCCCGTTGTTGATCTCTCGTGTCGAGCATGGACGCTCCCTTTCCTACCAACGCGTTCTCCCGACGCTTATTTGCGCCGGTCGGAATATCGACCGGCGTGTTATTTTTTGCTCTGAAGATATATCACCGCCAATTCCCTTTAATAACAGTGGAACTCATATTAACCTTAGGCAGACTACGGATTGATTGTTGACGGAGCCATTCATGCCCCAAACCAGGGTATTCAAGCTTGCCAGTGAAAGAATTCAGCATGCCTACGACGCACAGGGACACTCTGAGGGGTGGCAGTTTCTCACTTCGCCAAAAAACACCTTCAAGAAAGGGGCCGACATTATTTTCTTCACCCCTCTGCCGCTCACCGAATACCATCCGGACACAGTCTTTTCTGCAAGTGCAGAGCAAGGCAGTATTTTTGCGACGGAGCAGTGGGGCAACCATGCCATAGGGCGCGCTCCGTTACAGAAGCAGGTTCAAGCCATGTTTCGTCAATTTGCCCGATTATTCTATTGCTCTGGCGATGCACTGCTACAACGCAGTATGACCGCGCACTACATCCCTTTCCGCGCGACCAGTGCTGACACCCTCCACAATGAGGCAGATGCGCACCAGTTCGCGAAAAAGTTGTGGGCGGAGATACTGCCACCGCTAAACGCTAAGATCGTGATATGTATTGATGATCACACCGCCACCGATCTCTACGAGATCCTCAGTGGCGAAGCGCTAAAGCAAGCTGATGTAGACACCATTAAGCTGAACTGGGGTAACATCAGTGCCAAAGTTTATCCTCTTGGCAAAGGGGCTGCAGCCAGAGTACTGGTGCGCTTACCGCAACTCTCTCGCTTCACTATTTTCGACCGAGAAAAATCACAAAGTGCAGTTAACGAACTGATCGCCAAACTGCATACGCTCTTGAGTCAACCAGCCGCCACGGCCAAACCGGCAGTTAAAAAAGAGAGTAATAAAACAACTGACAAGCCTGCGCTAAGTAAGACGGAAAACAAGGCCGAGAAAGATGAGTCGAGCATAAATGAGCAACCGCTGGCTTCTACCGCGTCTACGGCGCAGGTAAAACAGGTCAATGGTGACAGTAGCAAAACAACCAAAACTGATAAGTCGGCGAAAACCACTCAAACCAACGATGTTGCAGCGCCTAAAGAACCGCAAACAAAAGCGGCAAGCGACGGACAAGCACAAGAACAAGAACAGCAAAAAACATCTGAAACAGGTGAGCGAAAATCGGACGTTGCTGGTGAGCCAAGCCAACCATCTACCGCGACAACGAGCGAGCCAGAAAAGCCAAAAGCGCAGCCACTACACAACAGCGATGGCTTAGAAGATGAAATTCTTCTCACCCAGAGAAGCCAGCAAGAGATAACGCAGCCGGAAATAAAAAAAGCTGAAGCTGAAGCCAAAGTTAAAGTAAAAAAAGCCGTTGCAGTTGAGACAGATACAGCGTCAACCGCTGCGGATAAAAAAACAACAACACCGCAACAAGCCACATCACAGAGCCAAGCCAACATAGCCTCCCCCGCTCTCAGCCAATCCATTGCTGAACGGCTGGAGCATCCTTGCGCTGATGAACCTACACCAGATAGCCAGCTTTATGCTGAAGAGCCCTACAGCCGCAGCGCATTGATCGTCACCGCCGTTGAGGTTGTCATCTTTGTGCTCGCCGCCGTCGCAATGATCGCTTATGTCCTCAGATAATATGAGGGCATAAGCAACAGCATGATTTATCTCACCATTGCGGAACTATTTCGACGAAATAAGTTCTATTCGCTTATGCAATAACGATATAACAAAATATACCTTTATATTATTTGGTTTGGTTGAGTATGCTTGACCCCGTACAAATCCAATAAGTCGGAACACAAGGGATCGGATCCATGAAAGTCTACGAAGATAATTCTCAAACTATCGGCCGTACGCCGCTGGTAAAACTGAACCGCGTGACCGGCGGTAATGTATTTGCAAAAGTTGAAGCCCGTAACCCAAGCTTCAGTGTTAAGTGCCGTATCGGCGCTAACATGATTTGGGATGCTGAAAAGCGTGGCGAACTGACGAAAGATAAAGAGTTGGTTGAACCCACTTCTGGCAACACCGGTATCGCGCTGGCCTTCGTTGCTGCAGCAAGAGGTTACAAGCTGACCCTGACCATGCCAAACACCATGAGTCTGGAACGCCGTAAGTTGTTAGTTGCTCTGGGTGCCAAAGTAGTACTGACAGACGGTGCCAAAGGTATGAAAGGTGCCGTTGCCAAAGCTGAAGAGATCCGTGACGCGAACCCGGATAAAGTTGTTTTACTACAGCAGTTTGATAACCCAGCTAACCCTGAGATCCATGTAAAAACCACAGGCCCTGAGATCTGGGAAGACACAGACGGTGAAGTTGATGTATTTATCGCAGGTGTGGGTACCGGCGGTACTATCACAGGCGTGAGCCGTTATCTGAAGCTTGAAAAAGGCAAAGACGTCGTCACTGTTGCTGTTGAGCCTGTTGAATCTCCAGTGATTGCGCAAGCAAAAGCGGGCGAAGATTTAACACCGGGTCCACACAAGATCCAAGGTATCGGTGCGGGCTTTATTCCTGGTAACTTAGATCTGGAGATGGTCGACCGTGTTGAGCAGGTCAATAGTGCTGATGCCATTGATATGGCTCGCCGCCTGATGGAAGAAGAAGGGATCTTGGCTGGTATCAGTTCAGGTGCAGCAGTAGTTGCTGCGAAGCGCCTTGCTGAAACAGATGAGTTCAAGGATAAGAACATTGTTGTGATCCTGCCAAGCTCAGCTGAACGTTACCTGTCCAGCGTGCTGTTCCAAGGCATGTTTAGCGACGCTGAAAACGTGCAGTAATCTTGTTATTCTAAATCGGTCAAGGTAGCCTTTGTTACCTTGACCGTTGTTTATCCCCCTCCGCCGCTATTTTTCACCGCAACTGCATAAAAACTACATATTTATGCGCTCAAAGTGACTTTTTACTTGATTTTTACCCATAGAATGGCAGAGTGCTAAGACCATTACTGGTCTGTGGGCAATGTGCTAAAGTCAGTGCCCACACCCATCAGAGACGTATTCAGGAGACAGGGAACGGTATGTGTTCTATTTTCGGCATTCTTGACATAAAGACCGACCCGGCAGAGTTGCGTAAGCAGGCATTACAGCTTTCTAAGCTAATGCGCCACCGTGGCCCTGACTGGTCAGGCATCTACGCAAATGATAACGCAATATTGGCCCACGAACGTTTGTCGATTGTTGACGTCAATACCGGTGCCCAGCCGTTGCTGAACCCGGAAAAAACTCACGCACTCGCAGTGAATGGTGAGATATATAACCACAAAGAATTGGCAGCCGAACTGAACGTCGACTTCCAGTTTCAAACAAAATCAGACTGTGAAGTGATCCTGGCTCTGTATAAAGAGAAAGGGATTAACTTCATCGACGACCTGAATGGCATGTTTGCCTTCACCCTCTACGATGCAGAGAAGAACAGCTACCTGATCGCCCGTGATCACATAGGTATCATCCCGCTGTATATCGGCTGGGACGAGCATGGCAATTTTTACGTTGCTTCAGAGCTAAAAGCGCTGACACCGGTATGTAATAAAGTAGAAACCTTCCCCCCTGGACACTATCTGAGTAGCGAAGAGGGTGAAATTCGCCCCTACTATAAACGTGACTGGCAAAGTTACGATGCTGTGAAAGATAACAGCACTAGCCGTGAAGATCTGCGTTCTGCTCTTGAAGCCGCCGTTAAACGTCAACTGATGTCTGACGTACCTTACGGAGTACTGCTTTCTGGTGGCCTTGATTCATCAGTGATCTCTGCCGTTGCCCATAAGTACGCTGCACGCCGCGTCGAAGACAATGAAGAATCAGAAGCCTGGTGGCCGCGTCTGCACTCGTTTGCGGTTGGTTTAGAGGGCTCTCCCGATCTATTAGCTGCCCGCGAAGTGGCTAACCATATTGGCACCCAGCACCACGAGATCCACTTTACCGTACAAGAAGGCTTAGATGCCGTACGCGACGTGATCTATCACCTCGAAACTTATGATGTCACTACCATTCGTGCATCAACCCCTATGTACTTGATGGCTCGTAAGATTAAGGCCATGGGTATTAAGATGGTGTTATCCGGTGAAGGTGCTGATGAGATATTTGGTGGCTACCTCTATTTCCACAAAGCACCTAACTCAAAAGAGTTTCACGAAGAGTTAAACCGCAAACTGGAAAAACTAAATCTATTTGATTGCCTTCGTGCCAATAAGTCGATGGCCGCTTGGGGTGTTGAAGCACGCGTACCATTCCTGGATAAAGAGTTCCTGGACGTAGCGATGCGCATCAATCCAGAAGACAAGATGTGTCGAGGCGATAAGATAGAGAAGCAGGTACTCCGTGAGTGTTTTGCTCACTACCTGCCAGAAAGCGTTGCTTGGCGTCAAAAAGAGCAGTTCTCTGATGGCGTTGGTTACTCTTGGATCGATACTCTGAAAGAGATTGCTGACGCGGAGATCTCTGACCAACAGTTGGAAAATGTCGAGTTCCGCTTCCCGATCAACACCCCAGACAGCAAAGAAGCGATCATGTACCGCCAGATATTTGAAGAACACTTCGGTAACAATGAAAGCGTTCTCCGCACGGTTCCACATGGCAAGTCTGTCGCTTGTTCGACACCGGAAGCCTTAAAGTGGGATGAAAGCTTCCAGAACCTGAATGATCCATCTGGTCGCTCTGTAGGTGTTCACAACGAATCTTACTAATAGCGGAATACGCAAAGCACGCAATATAGGTTACGTGCTCTAAATAAAAACAGCGGCCAAATGGCCGCTGTTTTTATTAGCGCTGAGCTAACCCCACCAAAGCATTCTTAGCTTTAGTCATTGCTTCGGCGGCACCGTCTGCCCCCATAGCTAGCCCTTCAGCATATACAAACGCCACATCTGTAAGCCCCAAAAATGCAAATACATCAGTTAAATAGCGTGTTTGTGTGTCTTTTTCCGTACCGGCATACAAACCGCCACGGGTTGCAGCGACAATCACCTTTGTATTATTGAGCAATCCTTCAGGCCCACTTTCTGTATAGCGAAACGTCACTCCGGCTCTGGCGATATGATCAATCCAAGCCTTAAAGCCTGACGGCACACCAAAGTTATACATAGGCATACCAACCACCACTTCATCTGCAGCCATTAACTCTTCAATGAGTTGATCACTGATCAATGCCAATTGCCGCTGTTCAGGACTTCTCTCCTCTACAGGCGTAGACCACGCTGACAACATCTTTCCATCTAGGTGAGGGATCGGCTCTAAGCCGAGATCACGAGAGATCACAACACCATCGGCATGCGCCGCCAACCACTTCTCAACGTAATGGTGTGTCAATTGGCTCGATTGACTCTGCTCTGCAAGAATGCTGTTGTTCAGTACAAGTAGTTTTTTCATCGGGTTGCTCCTTATCTGGAGCCTCTATAATACAAGCTAATTTAGCGGATAAAATCGTAAAAAATAGCCATTTTCGTTCTAATAATTAGAACATCCTGCTTTTTCACTTTTCTTCAAAATTGACACTGATAGGATGTAACTCGGATGTTAACTCGATGCGCAATTTTCCATGCAAAAGATAAGAACAATCAGTTTATGCGGCCTACTTTTCGTCACAAGCTTCAGCAGTCAGGCCATCACCCCTATCGATACCAAAGAGAACCCAAATCAAGGCTGGGGCGGCTCTGTCGGCATTGGCCTTGAAGGTGAATCAGGTACAAAAGATGAACAAGAGTACGCTGCTAATCTCATACTCCGACACGTAAAAGAGCAACGAACAGCGTTATTGCTGTCCAACTATAACTACGCTGAAACCAATGACGTTAAGGATGAGGACGATCTGTTTGTCCATGGACGCTGGACAGAAAACAATTTTTTCCGCCCGATGTTGGACTGGGAGCTATTTGCTCAATATCAATATGACAAATTTGATGATCTTTCCAGCCGTGAACTTTTGGGCAGCGGCGTTCGCTGGCGCTTTGAAGACAAATCAGATGAAGGCAAGCTTTACACTAGCTTAGGGGCTGGGGGGTTCTTTGAACATGAAGAATCAGACAGTCAAAATGAAGAAAATAACAACTGGCGTGGAAATTTTTACGCCAAGTGGGTGTGGGACCGCGCAGATGCCTTTCCGTACACCCTCTACGGCCAGCTCTATTTACAACCAGTGCTCGACGACCTTGGTGATTTAAGAGCAACCGGCAGCGGCGGTATTAAGTTTGGTATCACTGAAGCGTTAGCACTTCACCTAGAAGCTGAAGTAGAGTACGACTCTGAGCCTTTCGAAGAGGCGGAAGAAACTAACTGGGAATATGCGATCAAGCTTTCATATAGCTTTGACTAACACCCACGGGTTAGTGAACGACGGCCTGTATCCAAGTCTTCGTTCACTGACTAATCGCACAATCCCATGACATAACGAACGAACGGCGTGGCCTCATCAAGATCGAAGTAGCCATCTTTCTTCTTCGTCGCACGGAGATATTGATAAGTCGCCACAATAACCTTCATCACCTTCTCATTAGCCACACTGAGGTCATTCTGTTCAGCCATGGTCATGGTTAATTGAACCGACTTCTCTAGCGCTTCCATATCCACCACTTCGGCCTTGCGATATTCATAGCCACAGCCAGTCGCTAACCACTCTAATGAGCAGTTCGCTTTCATAGCGATCTGGTTGGCTTTACTCAGGCTTGGCTCCGAGCCGGACAAATATTTACGCACCAGACTTTCACTTAACTCAACACGCCGAGCAAAGGCACTGACACTCTGCTCTCCCATTAACTCCCTCAGACGCGTCGCAAAACTGGCTTCTTCACTCACACGCTTTCTCCATTACGAAATATTCATAACCGAATCTCGAACCAAAGTGCGAGACAATTCGCACCATAGGGTTGAATTTAGCACTCAAGAGATGAAAATACTAGAGAGACAACCAATGAGGATCTAGCTAATGGAATCAATTCAAGGCAAAACAATCATCATCTCCGGCGGCGCAAGCGGTATTGGCTTGGGAATAGCCGAAGCACTGATCGCCGAGGGCGCGAACCTGGTGCTCACCTCTCGTCGAACAGAGCTATTGGAGCAAGAGGCCGCGCGCTTAAGCGCTATTGGCCCAGGCAGGGCCATAGGCGTCGGTGCCGACGTGCGCAACAAACAGCAGGTCCAGGAAGTGGCTCAAGCGGCGCTGCGAGTGTTTGGAGGTATCGACGGGCTAATCAATAACAGCGGCCTAGGAGTCGGCGATAGCATAGAATCGTGCAGTGAAGAGAACTGGGATCTGGTGATGGATACCTGTGCCAAGGGCACATTCCTAATGACCCAAGCGGTGCTACCCAACTTACGGGCACGGCAATCCGGCCATATCATCAATATTGCGTCACAAGCCGCTAAGAATGGCTATGCCAATGCTGGCCCCTATTGTGCGGCAAAATTTGCCGTTCTTGGCTTCGCCGCCGCTTTGCAAGAAGAGGTGCGCGGTGATGGCATCAAAGTACATAGTCTCTGTCCTGGCCTAGTTCAGGTACCACGCCCACATAATGTCGCCGATCAATCGCCGGGATGGTTACAGGTCGAAGATATGGCGGCCGCCGTACTTTATGTGCTGAAACAACCAAAGCGCGTGTTTCTGGAGAACATCGGCCTTTACGGCTTCTAACTGCAACGATAGCGGGTATGGAAACCAGCTATACAACAAAATAGAATATTGGCACGCTGCATGCTTTAACTCCAGTGTCTGGCAAATTTGCCGAAATATTGACACCACTGGAGTAAGGTATGGACAAGCAGAACGATGCTAATCGACTGGCTGAAATAGCAAATGCTGTGGCAGAAACGGTTAAGCAACCGGAACCCAATTGGCAGGAAGTATTAACGCTCGCGACTGAAGCTGACGGAATTTGCCAACGGCATCAAGTAGACTGCCCATTTGACGTCAACTATATTCGTTCCATTGCGGAGATTGCCTCCGCTGCATAAATAGAAAGCGGAGTACCATGAAAGCGATTATTACCGGCGCCAATGGCACCCTCGGCAAGCATTTAAGCCAACACCTGAAAAATCAGGGTTGGACGGTGCTGCCTTGGGATCGCCACAGTGTCACAGTCAACGACTGGCACCAGAGCTACCAATTCCTGCAGCGCGTGAAGCCTGATGCTATTTTCCATCTGGCCATCGCGTCCAGCAGCACTGGATTGGAAAATGAAGGTTGGCGTATCAATCACGATTGGCCACTGCAGATAGCTGACCTCTGCCGAGAGCTCAATATCGAGCTGGTATTCACCAGCACAGCAATGGTTTTTTCCGATCACGCGATAGGCCCATTCACCCCCAACAGCCAACCAGATGCCGCCGAAGGCTACGGCTTTGAGAAACTGCGAGCGGAGCAAGGAATAAGGCATAAGTTGCCGTCAGCAAGGATCGTACGCCTGGGTTGGCAAATAGATGAAACACCCGGTGGCAACAACATGCTGGAAAACCTTTGCCAGCAAGCAGCGGCAGGTAATGGCACCATTAGCGCCAGCGAGTGCTGGTATCCCGCCTGTTCCGCAATCAATGAAACGGTGAAGGGCTTAGTCAAAGCCTATGAACTGCCTGGCGATACCTATATGCTCGACAGTAACCGCCAATGGACATTTTTTGATGTCGTTAACGCAATCAAAACCAAACACAACATGGATTGGCACGTGGTCGCTAATCAAGATTTCGTATTCGATCAACGAATGCAAGATCCTCGACTGCCGATGCCATCACTGAGAGAAGCCTTCCCGGCGCTAAAGCCGATATAGCTACAACATCGATCACTTCTCCCACCGAGGGAGAAGTGCCTAAGATATAAACAAACGCCAACAAAGCACAAGGCGGAAACTAGCGCAGGTTATGCTGCCAGTACACCATGAAGCTTAAGTGCACTCTTAGTACGCTCACATTGGCCAAGCTCAGAGGTGGGCGACGTAGAAAGTTTGGCCGCCCAAAGGTAGTGAGTAAAGTGAAACTCACCATCTTCTATCGGTGGTTTCACCAACGCCTGAGCGTAAGCATCTTGCATTCCCCAGCGCTGTAGCGTTAGCTGCAAGTACTTATTGCTCAGAGTAAGCATATCCTCAATAGTGTCTTGGCTAAGCGCTGGCAAGCTAGCTTCGTCTTCACCAGCGTCATTGGCACTTCGCGTGATCACTTGGTCTGCGGCAGTCAATACAGCTAACGAACCAACCCCCGACATCACTGCGGCAGTCAAAATATCGGAAGCATCTAAGCGTCGGCATTTGGCGGGTTCGCGATGGCGATGTTGCCAATACAATTCAGTGGCCACCTGCCCTAGGCTCCAACTTTGCTGCCAATTCAAACGCATACGCTGGGCAATATTGGTATCTAAACAGCGGGCATCGTGCAGCTGCTTAGCCGCATAGATCATCGCCAATTCACCTACCGCATGTATCCCTATTCTTCTAATAGCGTCAGCCACCTGATGGCAGGTCTGCTTGCCTGTGCCATAAAGCGCACTATTAGCCAGCTTCAACAAGTACCCACTAAACGCCGGATCTTTTAACACCGTCTCTTCGACATCATAAAGATCAGAGTTTGGATTAACACACAATCGACGCACAGCAACCACTTGCTCGGGCAATGCCAGTAAGTGTTGCTCTGAATTAAACAGCGCCGCCATTGCGCCTTTCATCTGCTGAATCGCCAAACAGCCTCCCAAACAACCTAGGCCAGAATCAATTGCGCTATTTTGCCTGCAGCAAAGAAACAAACCAAGCGACGCAGACCACGCTTTTCATTATCCGTAGAACAAGCGACAATAGGCACAAAAGTTATAAGACACGGGATGTCACTCTCTTGAGCAACTCTTCGATGACCAAAAGTATATTCGCTTGTGCCGCCGCGGCACTGCTTTCTTCTGTTATATCAATTAATAGCATCGCCGCGCCCTGGATATCGCCTGATGAAATCCACCTGCGTGCCGATATTCAGATGCTCGCTGACGTTGGTGTGATCACCGTGCCTGTTAACACCTTTCCGCTAATGTGGAGTGGAATAATAAGAGACATAGATCAAGCTTCTATCAGCGAGCAACCTGAAAGTGTACGGATGGCCGTACACAGAGTACGCCATGCATTTACCCAGCAAAACGACAAGCAAGGTGTCACCAGCCTGTCAATTGGCGCAGCCACTAATGATGCCCGCTTCCAGCATTTTGGTACACCGCTCAGAGAGAAAGGCGAAGCCTCTATCAGCCATGAAGGGATGGGCAATCGTATCGCCTATAAGCTTAAAGCCACCTACGCCTACGATGCGCAAGATGATGAAGATCTGCGCTTAGACGGTTCCTATCTAAGCATGATCATCGGCAACTGGGCGATCACTGGCGGAGTCATTGATCAATGGTGGGGGCCAGGGTGGGACACTGCATTAACCATGAGCAGTAACGCCCGGCCAATACCTACCATGATGATCAGCCGTAACTATGCCGAACCATTCGATTTTCCGGTATTGGAGTGGCTAGGCCCATGGACCCTCTCTACAGGTGTTGGCATCCTCAATGACGATGATAGATATGTTGAAGATGCCCTACTCTGGACCTTCCGCGCCACTATCAAGCCGATTCCGCAGTTAGAGTTAGGTATGTCCCGTTCCGCGCAAATATGTGGTGATGACCGCCCATGCGAAGGAAGTACTTGGCGAAAAATGCTTACCGGTGATGACAATGAGATAGGCGATGAAAATGCACCAGGCAACCAGTTAGCCGCGTTAGATTTTCGCTGGGGCGACACCGCTTGGGGCGTCCCTTATGGAATCTACGGTGAAACCATGGGGGAAGACAGTTTTGGCTTAGATAAATTCCCCCCATTTCAGGCGAAAAGTTATCTTGGCGGTATCGACGTTAGTTACCTGCTAGCAGGCAATCAAATTCGTACCTTCTTTGAATACACAGATACTGGCGCATGGTGTGGAGGCCAATACAACTGTACTTACGAGCACACTCAATACCAAAGCGGTTACCGCTATTGGGATCGTAGCATCGGTAGTACTTATGACAACGACACCAAGAGTTACACTCTAGGCTTTGTCGGCATAAGAAGTAATGGCCACCAATGGAAAAGTAACTTCCGCTATCTGGATCTGAACTTCGATAATGAAAATAGGACTCCGCCCGGAGGGAACACCGTTGCACCCATTGCTGAACAAGCAAAACAGGTAGACGTTAGTTACCTGATGCCTATGTTCCATGGCCGCATTGAAATAGGTATGGACTATACCTATTCCGATTATGACAATGCCGATGAAGATTCAGACGGCGTATGGAATGGCTGGGTAAATTGGGAGTATGTTTTTTAGCGTCAAAGACCTTTGTTAGCTATGTCTTTAGCCGCCTCATCCTAACCTTCTCCCGGCAAGGGAGAAGGGATCTAAGCGAGGCAGCTTGAGAGAAAATAGGCTGATTTTAGCAATGAACCATCATCGCTTACGCTTTTAGCCCCCTCTCCAAGGGGAGAGATACCATCTTGCTCGTCATGCCTCAAGCAGTGATTTTCACGCTGTTTGAGGCTGATACTCGCTCTGGTGCTTAAGCACGCCGAAGCAAATATGAGTCAGCTTGCGCATTGCCGCAGCG